>JAZPZS010000061.1:0-2148 GCA_045544835.1 Bacteroidaceae bacterium
AACACTCGGCAAAGCCGACAGCTGCGAGCCTTTAGCGATGCAGCCTTCGTGAGATTCGTGAGATCTGCGTGAGACAAAATTCTGATTATCTGAAAGAAACAAGTTGTAATGGTTAATGAATTCATAATGCGTATTCCCTGACTGCTAAAATGAAAATGCGGATGATGTAAAAGGCATAAGTAAGAATGCCGACGAGGCATATCGAGGGACAGCCCAAGGGCAACCAGGGCTGTCCTTGTCAACATGCAGTCATAGTGTACCTTACAAGCGACAAGGACAACCGGACAACCTGCTCGTGAAAACTGCTTTTTTACTTCCCGTCAGCCATATATATAATTATGTACGCACGCACACGCACGCGAAAGTAACTTTCAATTCTCAATTATGATGCTCTGGCATCAAGATTCCTGGCTAACTCGGCAATGATTAAGCAAGCTTTCATTGCTCCTCGCAACGCTGCGGAATTGTCAATTAACCTGTGCTACCCTTGTGCTACCGCTTTCGGCATTTTTTCAGCTCCTTGATGATGGTTTGGTTGATGACCTCGCAGTAGTTCATCGTCGTCTTCACATTCTTGTGCCCGAGCAGCCTCTGCACTGTAGTCACGTTTACCCCCTGCATGAGTAGCAGCGTGGCATTGGTATGGCGGGCGCTGTGGAAGGAGAAGTGCTTGCGTATTCCTGCATGTTGGGCGATGCTCTGCAGGCGCTTGTCAACGGTTGAGTTCGATGGCAAGTGGAAGAATGCATCCGTGTTATCTGAATATCTATTGAGTAGTGCCAGTGCCTTGCCCTCAAAGAGGAGGTCGATGGGCAGGCTGATGCTTGCGCCAGTCTTCTGGCTCTCCGTGTTGATCCAGGTGTGAGTGGCTCCACGCTGTATATTGGCAGTGGTTAATCGCACAAAGTCGGAGTATCGCAGCCCCGTGTAGCAGCAGAAGAGGAATGCATCAAGTGCGTGTCGTAAATGTTGCTGCTTGGGTGACACAGTGAGCCGCTCCAGCTTCTCCAGTTCAAACGGTGTCAGGTGGGTATGAGTAAAAGGCCGATGGCTGATGCGGCGTTTATGGAAGGGATTGTCCTCCTCGCTCATCACGCCACGCTGGATAGCGGCATTCACATAGATGCGCAGATGGGAGAGGTGCTTGGCAATGGTGTTGGTGTGATACCCTTTTGTGCACATCCATGACTCAAATTTGCTGACGAAGTAGGGCGTCAGCTCCCCTATGGTCAGCTCCTCACAATACTCTTTCAGTAGATAATAGGTTGTATATCTGTTCTCCCGCGTGCTCTCGCGTATGCGCCCCTTCTCTATTTCGCTGGCCATGAAGGGAAGGAACTGCGGTGCGCTCGCATTCCTTACCTCCTCCTTCAGTGCTCGCAGCGAAATGTTGCGCCCGCTCTTCCATAGCGCAATCTCCTTACCCTCCAGCTCGGTCATGCGCTCGGCTATCATCCAGTTCAGTTCCTCGGCATGCGGATGATGGCAAATCTCGCGCTTCACATCGTCCCACTGCGAGGGATATATATAAATATGTGTAGATACATACATGCGGCGCCGCTCCAGATACGCTTCTATTTGGATGAGCCCCTTGCCATCTGTTCTCAACTGCTTTTTGCGGTTAAATACCGCCCGATACATAATCTTCTTCATTGTCTAATACAGCTTATGGAATATTATTCTTTCAAAAAATCACAATTTAGCCGCCGTTTTATGACATTTTTACTGTTTCAGACGTTAAAATCCACAATTTTGAAGTTAAAAATACGGATTTTAAGTTTTTTTTGCGGTTTTCTCGTTTTTTTACACTACTTTTGCGACCTTAAAAGAGAGAATAGACCAAATAAATTATTGTTAAACTTTAAGAGAAAAATTTATGAAAGGTAAATTGATGATGTTATTAGCCTGCCTCTTCATGAGTGCAAGCTTGGTAACTGCTCAGACCTCTAAGGTTACCGGTCTCGTTATCGGTGCTGAAGACGGTGAGCCTGTGATTGGTGCCACAGTCGCAGTAAAGGGCGTGCCCACTCTGGGTGCCATTACTGACATTGATGGCAAGTTCGTGATTGAAAACCTTCCAAGTAGCGCGAAGACTTTGATTGTTTCTTATGTGGGTATGACCACACAGGAAGTGACCATTCATCCCTA
>JAZPZS010000062.1:0-6397 GCA_045544835.1 Bacteroidaceae bacterium
TATCCTCGTTCATCTTCCTCCCAAGCAGAAACTTGTGCTTCAAGCTATAGCCAAGGAACGTAAGGCTCGTGGCATCACATCCTCGGCTTTTATGAAGAAATATGCCCTGCCATCGGCAAGCTCCGTGCAGTCGGCCATCAAAGGCTTGTTGAAGAGCGACTTGATAACTCAAGAGGATGATGCCTACCGTATTTACGACTACTTCTTCAGTGAGTGGTTGGCTACGGAATATTAGAAACTGATTATGAACTCGTAAGCTTAAATAAACAATTCAGGGCACCGACGCGTCGGTGCCCTGAATATATATATAATAGGTGTAATGTGTAATTACATGATAGCCTTAGGAGCTACGGGGTCTTCTCTTAGGAGCGATACATCGATACCCTTGTTTGCTTCTCTCTCTGATTCGGGGATAGAGTAGATGAAGATGGGTGACTCGGCAGGAAGGTCCTCGAAGGTTACGTTGCCTGAGAAGTTGGCACCCTTACGGATGATAGGCTTCTTCAAGCGGAGAACATCGAAGAGTGAGAATCCTTCGCCCCAAAGCTCGACACGACGCTGGAACCATACCTCGTCAACAAAAGCGTCAAGGTCGGTGGCTGTGCAAGTGTAAGCGGGGTCACGATAGTTCTTTACAAAACCTTCAAGCACTTGCTTGCCAGCATCAACACCAGCGCTGCGACCCAATGCCTCGGCCTGGATGAGCAGCATCTCCTCGGCACGCATCAAAGGCCAGTCCTGTGAGTTCTCGGTGTTGAAAACGATGTTGTCCTGAGGACCAAACTTCACGTTGGTATATGTGGCGAACACTGCCGCATTGGCAATACCTGCCGAAGCGCCTGTACCATAAGCATACTCCAAGTTGGGAGAGAACATATCAGCATCTACCCACCAACCCTTGCGAACGTCTGTTTCGGGAATGCGCTCCCACAGAGCAGAGTTGATGCGCTTGTGTACTACATTCATACCGATACCAGTGGTGTAGCCGTTACCCGTCATAGAGCAGAGGTGCGAGGGCCAGTTGATGATACCTGTCTGCACTACATCATTGTTTGTAGTGATGATAGAACCCCAAATCCAAGAGTTGGCAACATTGTTGAATGAGGGCACAGAAACCTCCTCTATAGAATAAGGAGTAGCGCCAGACAGTTCCAGAGCCTTGCCTGCATCAGTGGCAGCATTGGCATATTCACCCATCAGCATGTTGGCACGAGCACGAAGGCCATAGGCTACGGCAGCATTGATCTGTGCCTTGTCGCCATCGACAGGATTGTTCTCCAGATAGGGGATGGCAGTGTCGAGGTCATCCATAATCTGTGTGTACACATCCTTTACTGTAGCCAAAGGATTGTTCATCGCTTCCTCCTCGCTCATCGTTTCTGTTACGATGGGCACAGCCAGTTCTTCTTCATGGCCGAGATAGGTAAACTGATAGGCCTGTACCAACTGTAGATAGTCGAACGCACGTGAGGCCAATGCCTGACCGATATAGTTTGCAATCTGTCCTTGTGGCTCTTCGTCGCTTACCAAGGTCTTGAGGATGTCGTTGGCCGACTTGATGTGCTGGAAGTGCAGTTTCCAGATGAAGTTGTTGTACGAAGAGGTCTTCACACGGTCTTGCAGCATCAACTGATTGCTCAGCCAGTTGTAACCGTGGTTCTCTGACACCATATCTTGACCAGCCTGGTCGAACATCAGGCAAAGTGCGGGGAAACCGAAGTCGAGGTGATTGGTCGATGTGCTTGTTGAAATGGTACCGAACTGGATGAGGTTGTCTTTCAAAGCATTCATGTCGCTCGACAGCTTTGCAGGATTCTCCTGAGCCACTTCAGACTTTTGCTCCGCTGTTACGGTGCCGCCTTGCAGCGCATCGCCTTCTTCGCAGGCTGCAAACAGGGCAGCCGATGCGAACAATAAGGTGATATATTTATTTGCTTTCATATTCTTTTCTTATAATAGGTTATTAGAATGTCATCGTCACACCAGCCGACATTGTACGCATCGGTGAGTAGTATGAGTTAGATGATGTAGAGTAGCTCTGACGGGGGTCGAGACCCTTACGTGCTGCGAATACGGCAACGTTGTCAGCAGCAAAGTATACACGGAAGTTCTGTACGCCAATCTTCTGAGTGAAGGTCTTGGGCACGGTATATCCGAAGGTGATATTGTTGATGCTGAGGTAGTTTGAGCTTGTCAAGAAGCGGGTAGAAACGCCATTTGCATAGCCGTCGCCGTTGTAGTTGAGCATAGGAACGTCTGTAACGGTGTTCTCGGGAGTCCATGCGTTCAGAACATCCTTGTGCCAGTTCTGTCCAGCGTCATCACTTGTGCCCTGGTGCATCAATGCTGCATAGGTGTTGTCGTAGATGCGGCCTCCAAACTGATAAGCGAATGAGATTCCAAAGTCAAAGCCGTAGGCGCTGAGGTTGGTGCCGAAGCCACCGTATGCCTTGGGCAGGATGTCGCCAGTGGCGTAACGTGTAGCGTTGGTGTACTCGTTGGTGGTCTCTTTCTTCACTACAGGCTCACCATTGGCACCCTTCAGCGGAGTGCCGTCCTCACCAACCTGAGGCACGTCTACATACCAGAGAGCGTCACCGTTCTCGGGGTCAACGCCTGCATACTCGCGGATATACATCTGATAAGATGATTCGCCTTCACGGTAGATCCATGAACCATCAATCATCTCGCCGTCAAGGTCGGGGTGCAGCTCGTTGATAACGTTCTTCACAGAAGTAATGTTGAAGTTGGCTGTCCAGTTCACCTTCTTTGAGCGGATGAGGTCACCCTGGATATCCAACTCAAAACCGCTGTTCGACATTGAACCTACGTTCATCGGCAGCGCAGTGTAACCCAACGAAGGAGCCACAGGACGCTCGTAGAGCATGTTTACAGTCTTGCGGGTGAAGTACTCTACAGTACCGCGCAGACGACGCTTGAAGAACTCGAAGTCGAAACCGGTGTTGAAGTTGTGTGAACTTTCCCAAGTGATGTCCTTGTTGCCCTTGTAGGTCAATGACAGGGCAAAGTCACCATTGGCGTCAGCAATGCCATAGTGATCAGAGTAGTAGTTGTAGTTGTGGAGGCCTGTATAGCCGAGGTTGTCGTTACCCTGCACACCATAAGAAGCCTTGAACTTCAAGAGGTCAATGTTCTTGACGCCGATGAGGAAGTTCTCCTTGTTGAGCAACCAACCACCACCTACCGACCAGAAGTTACCCCAGCGGTTGTCGGGATGGAAGCGTGAAGAAGCGTCGCGACGGAAGCTGGCGCTGAAGAAATACTTGTCGGCATAGTCGTACTGCAAGCGTGCCAAGATACCTTGAGTATTGTACACACCTGTATATGAAGATGCACTCGGCTGACTAATGGCGTTGTCAATCTCAGGAACGTTGGGGTTGTAGAGATTCTCTTTCGAACCGCTCAGATACTGATAGGTACGCTGATAGTTCTCATAACCAGCCAATGCATCGATGCTGTGGTTGCCATATTCCTTATTATAAGTCAGCAAGTACTGTTGGTTAGTGCTGAATGTGCGGGCGGCAGTTACATAGATGATACCACCTGTAGATGAGTACTGGCCATAGTAGGCATTATACAAGTTGTTGATACGGCTATTGTTGACATCTACACCCCAATTGGCCGATGCCTTAAGACCCTTGGCAATCTCCCAGTTGAGGAATGCGCGACCACTAAGCACGTCAGATACAGTCTTGTACTTGTCAAGTGCAATCATAGATGCGGGGTTAGAGTTACCCATGAACGGGCGGCCGAGACCAGGATACTCACCTGCACCAAAGTCATAAGTGGTGAAGCCATACTCGTCAATCTTGATTGAGCCGTCGGCGTTGCGTACATAGAGAGGATAGATGGGAGCAATCATGTTGGAGATATAGAACAAGTTGCCTGATGAACTTCCCTCCTGATCGCGCGGAGAGAGTGAGTTGGTGTTCACATACGAGAAGCTTGAACCCACCTTGATGCGGTTGTTCACCTGATAGTCAGCATTCATACGTGTGCTGAAACGCTGGAATCCAGAACTGGGGATGATACCGGTATCTTCCAGATAACCTGCCGACAAGAAATAGGTGGACTGAGGGCTGGCACCGCTGATGCGAACGTTATACTCCTGACGGAGGTTGTCGTTCTGGAACAACTCGTTGTACCAATTGTCGGGCTGCAAGTAATACTCATCGGCATAAACATTGCCCAATGTGGCGTTGGGGTTGATTTTACCCTCAACAGTAAACAACTGCTCACCCTCGGGGATGCTGTAGATAGGATAGCCCAGGAACTGCTCTACGTAGGCACCCACCTTGTCAGATGCAGCATTGCCACCCAACGCATTGTTGATACCCTGATAGTAGGTCTCGTAATATGTGTTGGCATCGGTCATCACATCGTAGTTGGGGATGGCACGGCGGTTGGTACCCCACTTGGCATCCACGTCAATCTTGGCTTTCGAGCCACTCTGTCCCTTCTTGGTGGTGATCAAAATTACACCGTTGGCACCACGAGCACCATAGAGCGCGTTGGATGCAGCATCCTTCAATACGGTCATGGTCTCGATGTCCTGCGGGTTGATGGTAGAGATGTTGCCTTCGAAGGGCACGCCATCTACTACATACAGCGGAGCATTGCTGGCACTCATAGAACCGATACCACGGATGCGAACATTGGCTGCAGCACCCGGCTCACCATTGGTAGCTGTAGTCTGCACACCGGCAATCTGACCGCTCAGAGCGTTAGATACGTTAGAAACTTGACGCTCAGCAATCTTGTCGGCCTTGATTGTTGCGGCCGAACCCGTAAACTGAGACTTCTTGGCTGTACCGAAAGCCACAACCATTACTTCATCCAAGTGCTCTGTGTCACTTTCCAGAACAACTCTGACATTAGGCTTAATAGCCACCTCAGTAGTCACCATTCCAACGTACGATATGACTAAAGTCTTCGCGCTACTTTGCGCGTAGTAAAAAGGGTTTGCCCGAATAGGTTGTCCGGCTGTCCTCTTGTTGTGTAACTCACTGGTTCATTGTGTGTAAGCAAGGACAACCCTGGTTGTCCTTGGGGTGTCCTTATAAAATTATCTTAAAGGAAACGTTCCACTAACTGTCCCTCTATAAACAGAGGGGGAGTTCGTAAAGCGCAAACAATCAATGATTGACGGTCAACAGTATCGCAGAACTTTATAATACGTTTTCCCTATTCATTTGATATTTCCATATTATTGATGGCGACCATTCGCACGTGTGGTCGCCATCATCTGCGCGAATGGTCGCGAGCATTTACACGTATGCTCGCCATCAATCAATGGATTTGTACTGCTAAAACAGGGAAAACGCATTATAGAATATCGCTAATATTCCTACACGAATGATTGAATTTTACACTCCATTTTCTCGCAAATATTTGATTCTCACGCAGACTCCGCAGACTTACGCAGAACACGCATCGTAAACTCGCGTGTGCCGTCCGGATGGCAGCGAGGGCAAAGCGACTCGCAAACTCTGCGTAAGTCTGCGGTGTCTGCGTGAGGCAAAAGATTGATTATCTGCGAGAAATAAACTAAATTTATAATGCGTATTCCCTGAGGTATCACGCAGGGTATGGGCTTTATAATCAGCCGGATTTTTGAAGCAATAATTCGGAGGGGTCTTGGCCCTAAGGGCGGACATTAGGCACATATGGACAATCGTACGCAGTGTCCGCCACTAAGGCACAAAATAGCAATCAGTTACACCTGGTTGGCGGACACTGGCAGGTAGAAAACGGAGAATACATATACTACAAATAATGCCACCCCGTGAGGAGTGGCATTATTCATACATATATATATACTTACTAATTACTTGAACTCGTCCCAGCTCTTGATGGGTATGTCGTCTACAGAGAGGGTGCAGAAGGCATTGATGAATGCTTCGGCAAGACGAGCATTGGTGAGCAGGGGGATGTTGAGGTCTACAGCGGCACGGCGAATCTTGTATCCGTTGGTGAGCTCACCGGCGGTGAGGTTCTTCGGGAGGTTCACCACCATGTCTATCTCCTTGCGGTGGAGCATATCGAGCGCCTGAGGCTGCATGCCCTCTTCGCTGGGCCAGTATACGAGGGTGTTCTCCACACCGTTCTCAGTGAGGAAGCGCGAGGTGCCACCAGTGGCGAAAAGCTTGTAGCCCTTGCTCACGAGCAGCTTGGAAGCGTCGAGCATAGCAGCTTTCTGCTTGGCCGAACCAGTAGAGAGGAGGATGTTCTTCTCGGGGATGCGCTGACCTACAGAGAGCATAGACTCGAGCACAGCTACAGAGGTGTCGTCACCGATACAGCCTACCTCACCCGTTGATGCCATGTCGACACCGAGCACGGGGTCGGCCTTCTGCAAGCGGTTGAACGAGAACTG
>JAZPZS010000063.1:0-4982 GCA_045544835.1 Bacteroidaceae bacterium
GCACTATTCTCTACGCTGCGGTAATAGCCTAAGCCGTTGCTGTAGGTGTAGCCCGAGCGTGTGCTCACAGGCTCCAGCGCTGCGGGGCGCTGCAGATGTAGCTCTACGTAGTCCATGGCGCGGTCGGCAGTGAAGTGCAGGCGCACTCTTACGCGGTCGCCTTTAGCGGGGCCTCTCCCCCCGCCCTCTCCCAAGGAGAGGGAGCTTTCGGACAGCGCGGTGAGGATTTCCTTGCCATCACGACTCTCTACCTTATAATAGGTACACTTCAGTGTCAGTCCTGTACCCGAGGCCTGCACCTTGTCGGCATCCTCGTAGTATTGCCAGGTCATCGAGCCCCATGCCATAGAGGAGATCTCTTCCCCTTCCAGCAGGATGGGGATTTCGGGTATTGAGGAGACTCTCTTTTCAGGCGTTATCTCATACTTCACGGTTCCTCGTTTGTCCTTTTCTATCAGTTGGAGTGCCGCATTCTTCACCTTCAGCTTTACATTTTCAGCGAAGGCTCCCTCTCTTTGACTTTGGCCCCTTCGGGCGTCGACCTTTGGTTGGGAGAGGGCGGGGGGTGAGGCTAACGCATACACCGCCTGAGCCGTAGCCACGGAGTTGCTCCACTGCGTAGTCTGTTTCTGCTTGAGGAGCCATTGCTGCATATGCCCGATGATGTCGGCAGGTTGGTCCAGGCGTTTGAATGCCTCGATGAGCATTGCTTGCGTGGCAATGGGATTGCTGTCCCAGCTCCATCCGTAGCGGTTGTCGCGCCAATAAATGCCCATTTCATCGGACTTTAGGGAGGATTGGTGTACTACCTCGGCTATTGCTGCAGCCTTTTCGCGCTCGTTGAGGCGGATGAGGGTAAGCATCTTCAGCGCCTTCTTCATCAGAGTTCCTTGTGTAGCCTTGTCCTTCATCAGCAGTGCTTTGTAGTGCTCATAAGCGGTGCTTGGAGTATTGCCAAACGGAATCTCCGGGAACATGCTGCGGGCATACAGGTAGTAGAGCGCATAGCTGTCAAGCGTCTTGGGCTTGCGCTTCATGCGGCTGAAGGAGTCGTAATAGTTGGCATCAAGGAAGTGGATACCGTGCTTAACCAGGGTGTACAGGGTGTCGTTCTGAGCAATGTTGAGGCTGTGCATGGCCTCCAGTTCGCCCAGTCCCTTGATGATGAGGAGTGTGGTGTAGCGGTCGCTGTCGAATCCGTTCATCCAAGCCCAGCCACCATCAGTGTCTTGATTGGTGGCAAGGCGACTCAGCAGGCTCTGGCATAGGGTAGCAAGGCTGTCGCGACGATAGAATTCGCTGTAGCCCTCTACCTCGGGGTAGCGGTCTATGAGGTAAGCGCCCATCGTGGCAGCATAGTAGCGGTGGAAGAGGCGCTCATTGCTCGGGTTCTCCTCCTTGCAGAGCGGAGGCAGGGCCTCTATGGCATACCAGATAGGATTGGGCACGAGCTCCAGCGTTAGGCTCTTGTGCTCCAAGGTGGGGGAGTACTTCTTCTTGAGCGCATCGAAGACAAACTCGCGCTTCTCCTTGCCATTAACATATAGCGCCATGGTCTCGGTCACGAGCGTGCGGCGAGGAAGCACCGTGATGGTCGCTTGTTCGCCATCGCTATATCGCAGGCTCTCTGCGGTGATGCGGTAGGTCAGATAATTCTCTCCCGTAGGTGCGATAATCGGGAAGGATACCGAGGTGCTGCTGTTGGGAGCGATGGAGACAGCTTGCGACTGCTCTCTTCCTCCAGTCTCCAGCCTTACGACAGCCTCTATCGGTTCATCGCCACTGTTCGTCACCTTGGCTGTGAACTCGCACTGGTCGCCTTCGTAGAGGAAGCGTGGCACATGGGGCTGCACCATCAGGGTCTTGCGTGTGACGAAACTGCTCTCTACACGCCCGTACTTCAAGTCCTTGGTGTGGGCAAAGCCCTTCACGTGCCAGCGGGTCAAGAGGTCGGGAGCGGTAAGGGTAAAGGTCACCTGTCCCTGCTCGTCGGTACGCAGGTTGGGGAGGAAGAGGGCGGTGTGGTTGAGGTTTGTTCGTGTTTTTATACTCCGCGCTTCGCTTGGAACGCCCCCGCCCCTTTGGGGCACCCCCTCTATGAACAGAGGGGGAGTTTGGGCATCTTCGACCACTGCCGATTCCTCTAAAACAAGCCCTTCAGCGCTGGCCATATCAAATCCTATGCGGTTCTTGGCCTGCCCTCGCGTGGTGGCTGGCGCTGCGAGACTATAGAAAATCTGGTCTTCCCGCAATCCCTCGGGCAGACTATAGTATTTCGGTTCGGTGGGGTAGGATACGTTGACATGCGTGTTGTTGTCCCATGTCCACATATTGATATTCCCCATCTGTATCCTTCGTCCGTACTTTACAGGTGCTAGGGCGATGTCCCAACGATTTTGTCCATAGCTGTCAAGAGCTGCATCGTAGATACTCAGGATGAGCGATGATTGCACTGGGTTGCTGCGATGGTCGCTGATGCGGATGGTGCATTGCTCCTTCTCGCCTGGCTCAAGGTAGTTGCGCAGGGAAGATAGCTGCATGTTCAATATCTCAGACCTGTTCTCAATAGAGAATATCCACATGTCGACATCTCCAACATTCTCCTTAACGGAGACAAGATTGATCATCATGCTGCCCCGCCACTCCTCTTTGATAGGTATGCGCAGTGAGGTCATCTCATCGGTGAGGCATAGTGTGCCCTTGTCTACCACGCGGTTCTCTATCTGTATATAATAATGTAGGTATACCTCGCTGTAGCGTGTGCCCACATACAGTACGGCTGTATCGCCCGTCTGTACTTCGCGTGACTTTACTCTTGTTTGATAGAGCGCATAGGATGAAACGGTGCCTTTGCCCTCGCCCCATAGCTCAAGGTAGTAGACTTCACTGTACTGCTTGTCGCCATCGGTGTATGTCGCGGTTAGTCGGTAGAAACCGTAGGGCAAATCCTTGGTGAGAAGGAGGTAGTTGTCTTTGTCCGATGCCGTCTGCTCTGTGCGATGGATATAGGTGTGCTCCTCGCTCCATTGCTCCCTGTCCGTATACCTCTCGACGGAGGTGAGGATATGGCTGCTGTGAGGAACCTCCAGTTTGCTGAGCCGTAGGGTCACATTGTCTGTCATACGCTCTCCGTTCAGTGTACGTAGAGAGTAGGCGATGCTGTCGCCATGCCGGAAGATGGCGGGATTGGCAAATTCAATATGCTTGGTACGATGCCCCACGACGAAGCTTATTTTGGTCGTTTGCGTCTCTCCACTGCTGTCGGTGATGTGTGCCGTGATGATGTAGTTCTGCGTAGCATTCTCTCTCTCTGCGGGAATTCCTGGGCGGCTCGTCTTGATGGGGATGAAGAAATTGCCCTTTTCATCGGTCGTTGTAGTGCCTGACTTCTCGGAAAGGTATGCATCTTGCAAAGGATAACGCCCGAAGATGGTCATATCCGTCACCTGCAACTCGTACTTTACCTTGGCACCTCCAACGGGCAGTTCTGTGAAGGTGGTGGCAGTACCTTGCACCATCAGACTGTCGCCGAAACGTACGGCTCCCTTCGGACGTTCCATCTCAACCTTGAAGGTGGGTGCCTTGAAGGCCTCTACATTGATGGTATGATACATTGTGCGCTTGCTCAGGTTATCGGTGGCTTGTAGTCTGAAGCGTCCGGCAGTGATGCCTTCGGGGATAGCAAAGCTGCTGTCGAAGCGTCCCCACTCATCGGTCGTTCCTTGTATCGAAGCCACCTCTTTATACCGTGCATCTTGCAGCGTTACGCCTATGGAAAGCTGGCTCTTCACGTGGCTACCCTCCTTGTCGTGGCAGTAGGCGATGAGGGCGAAGTGTATCGTGTCGCCCGGTTCGTAGGTATGGCGGTCGGGGAGGAAGGTGAAGAGCGTCGATGCCTCCTCATCCTCTCCATACCTGTTTCCGGGGAAATCGGCATATCGGAACGAGTAGGTAGCCCGTGATACTCCGTCCGTAGCCATCAGGTAAAGGTTGCGGTACTTGCCTGTGGGCGATGGCACGGTGAAATAGCCCTTCGCATCGATGCTGTAGTTCTCGACGAAGTGGGTCTGCTTACCAGTCTTCTCCATCAGCACCACTTCACAATCGGTCACCGCCTTGCCTGTGGTGGCATCTATCACCATGCCGATGTATTCCCCTTCGGCATCGTTGGCCATCATCGACAGCTTCAGGTTGCTCACGCTGATGGCGGTGATGGAGGTACGCTTGGTGTCCTCGTCCTGCTTACCATTGTTGGTAGCAATGACGAAATAGTTACCTGCATCGAGCGCTGGGAGCGGCAGCTCCACCTCTTTATATATATAGGGATTGGGGTATTCGGGGTGGATCTCCACTGATGCTTTTCCTACCGACTTGCGGCGTATCACCTCTTTGTAGTTGAAGTTGTCGGTCGTCTCGCCAGCGTGACGCGGCACGATGCGATAGGCTATGCTGCCCGCATTTCGCAAGGTGATGGTGATGCTGCTTTCCCGTCCAGGGAGCAGGCTCTTGTGGCTTTCCAATTTCAAGTAGGGATGAGTTGCACGCTTGTACAGCGCCTCACCCGTCTTGGCCCATTCGCTTTCGGGAGCAACCTGGCGGATGTGCTTGAGGTATTGCTCCATTTTTGCCGCCTTCTTCAGTTCCTGCTCAACGGTCTCTTTTCCACTATGCTCATAGATGGTCGGTTGATGATAGTCGGCCAGTTTGAACAGGAACATGGCCTGCTCCGTAGGAGCGTTGCTGTAGCTCTCGGCTATGCGTTCCAGCCCTTCGATGTAGGCCCCTTGCAGCACCTCGGTATCGGAGTAGTGCTGTATGCCTCCCATCGCTTTCATGCGCCTATGGTCAATATGAGCACGCACTGCAGCATCGGTGTTCTTCGCGTGGTAGCGGGTTAGCTCTTGCAACTTGCCGAGTTGCCATAGTTCATAGGATAGCGTGTCGCTTGGCAACTGAAGGCTGATAAACTCCTCGGCAGTACC
>JAZPZS010000064.1:0-7716 GCA_045544835.1 Bacteroidaceae bacterium
TAAGAATCTGTTTTAAAATTATCGCTAGTCTGTTTTTGAATCTGCTTTTACCTTCAGTGAAGTTGCTGCACTCGACAGAGCCTGCAAGCAGTCTTTGTTCTCGCTTAATCGCAACTTTCGGTTTATCTGTGGGTCTTTTAGGCATCTTTGCCCTCTCAATTCTTGCAAATAGACCACTATTTGCTGCACCTTGACAGCGCAAATCTACTCTAAAACACCTCTCAGCTAAACTCGAAATAAATTTAAAACAGATTCTTAAAAACTCAAAAACTATGGAAAACAACTTACAAACTCAAATGTCTTATACCGACATTCTCCGCGAGACCCAGAAGGAGGAGTTTCCCCTGCTCAGTGAAGTTACCCGAGGGGTCGTAGACGACCCTTTAACCTTGATGAATGCCCGCACCGATGCCGATGGCGTGGTGGTGCCCTGTGCCCTGCCCGACGCGATGTGGGAGCGGCTGCCAGCGATGATAAGCGAGCCGCTCAGCCTCTATGAGGATGCCGATGTGCGCACCATGCTCTTGATGGCTATGATGCCCACACTGGGCTCGGCAATGAGCCATGTACGCGTGCGCCACGAGCGCCGCCTCTACTCCTTGGGCATGATGAGCGTGTGCATAGGTCCCTCGGCATCGGGCAAGGGGGCCGTGGGCGATGTGGCCAGTCTGGTCGATGGCATCAATGACATTGTATGTGGCGAGAGTGCACAGGAAATGGCCGACTACCGCAAGCGCCACAACCGCTACACTCGCCTCAACAAGCAGCTCGACCGTATGGCCAAGGGCAACACGACGCAGCTGGTAGACATCAATAATATAGAAGAGGAGACCGAGGAGCCTGAGAAGCCGTTGCGCCGTATGCACAAGCTGCCCTCAAAGACCACGGCAGCCAAC
The DNA here is from genome assembly GCA_045544835.1 of Bacteroidaceae bacterium. GTDB lineage: Bacteria > Bacteroidota > Bacteroidia > Bacteroidales > Bacteroidaceae > UBA1189. Next base: position 897 of record JAZPZS010000064.1, read on the forward strand.
TACTACAAACTGCTCTATGGCAATGGAGAGAACATATCGTACCTGCATATTCCCGAGCTGGCCGAGCTGAATGCCGCCAACCGAAGCAGCTTCGGCGACTTCATGTACATGATGCTGGCAGCACAGAACGAGGAGCCCCTGCACACAGCCCGCAAGACCGACGATGAGGATTTCCGCATAGAGCGCACCCGACTGGCCCTGGTGGCAACGGGCACGGAGTCATCGGTGCGTGCCTTCATCCCTAACCTCGAGGATGGTCTGTCCACACGCTTCCTATACCACAACCTGCCGGCCAAGGTCACCGTGCGCGACGAGATGGACGAGGCGGTAGCCGAGGCGATGAACGATGTGTATGCCCACCACCGGGGACAGCTCACCGAGATATGGAATGAGCTACGCCAGTTTGAGGGCAAGCCCGAAGAGGAGCTGCCGCGCCTCGTGCTCAGCGATGCGCAGCGCTCGTTCATCAACGACTATTACCGCCAGCTGGTATCGTTCATCGCACTCACACAGCCCGACAAGGATTTGCGTGCGCCCATCCTGCGCACCCGCCTCAACCTCTACCGTATGCTGATGGTGATAGCCGTGCTGCGCCGCCACGAAAATGGAGGCACGGCAGAGGGTATGTTTGCCGAGAAGCAGTTTACCACCACAGAAGAGGACCTGCATTGGGGGCTCGCATACATATTCTATTCGGTGATGCAGACCTCGGCGCTGTATAGCCGCCTACGCACCCCGATGACAGCGAAGGAGCCTGCCCGTGTCAGTGCGCTGGCTTTCTTGAGCCAACTGCCCCGCACCTTTACCACCGAGATGGCCAACAAGGTGGGCGAAGAGCTGGGCATCAAGGTACGTGCCGTGGGGTATCAGCTGCGTACACTGTACGACAAAGGGTATATAGAACGTGTGAGGCAGGGGTTGTATCGCAAGGCGAAGATGCAGGGTGTACAGAAAAATGTGGCGTAGACTTGCCTATTTGCCGAAACCAGAATCGAATGTTCTAATTATTAATGGAATATATAATCGGCAACTTGCCGAAGATGTTGCCGATTATTCAGCAGTTTTTATTACTTTTGTAACATAAAGAGAGATACCCAATGAAACAAGCACCGAAAACAAAGACCGAGGTGAGCAACAGCGCTCCCGTGATACGATGCCGCGCCATACGACGCCGCAAGATGGGCTACGAGGCCGATACGGATGAGTGGGGTGTGGGCGTAGCCCTCGTGCCTCAAGAAAAAATCGATATAGAGGAAATGGGAGCCATCAGCCAGCAGCGATGCACGGTGACGCAAGCCGATGTGAAAGCTGCATGGAGCATGATGGAGGTTATCATTGCCGATGCCCTGGCCAACGGACACACCGTAGAGTTGGGACAGCTGGGCACGCTCTCGCAGGGTGTACGCACCAAGGAGCTGAAGGAACCGGGCGAGAAGATACGCGCCACGGATGTGGAACTGGGCAGCGTGACTTTCAAGCCGGGCGTGCTGCTACAGAAGCAGATGCGCCGCGTGACCTTCAAGGTAGACAACGACTGTCTGGAGCCTACCGACACGGCCTCGCTCGCCGATGCCCTCTACGACTACTTTGCCGACGGAGCCCACGATGCCATCAACGTGAAGCAGTTTAGCCGCCTCTGCGGCTACAAGGAGACCCGCGCCCGCAAGCTGATGCACAGCTACGTGGCCGACGGGCTGATGGAGCGCATCCCCTATAGCCGAGGCTATTACCGCCCTACCCCGAGGAACTTCGGGCGGGAGGAGTAACGAGAAAGCTCATTGCTACTAAAGAAAGAACTCCCCCGAGCCTTGTGGCTCGGGGGAGTTCACTTTTTTCAATTAGGTTGATGTTTAGGATGAGTGAGTAGACAAGCGACTCTAAACACTAAACCATCAACTATAGACCCTTATCCGCCGAAGTCGTCGAAGTGGATCATATCCTTCTCTACGCCGAGGCTGTCGAGGAGATCGAGAACGGTCTTGGCCATCATGGGAGGACCACAGAGGTAGTACTCGCAATCTTCGGGATTCTCGTGCTGCTTGAGATAGGTGTCGCCCATCACAGGAGCTACGAAGCCAGCGGTGTACTTGATGCCTGCTGCGTCGGCCTTGGGATCGGGACGGTCGAGCGCGAGGTGGAAGTGGAAGTTGTCGAACTCCTTCTCCAGGGCGAGGAAGTCGTCGAGGAAGGGGATCTCCTCCAATGCGCGGGCACCGTAGAAGTAGTGCATCTGACGGTCGCGGCACTGACGGGTCTTGAGCATGTGCATGATCTGTGCACGGAGGGGAGCCATACCGGCACCACCACCAACCCAAATCATCTCACGGCCCGACTCGTAGTTGGGGCGGAACTCTCCGTAAGGACCGCTCATCAACACCTTGTCGCCGGGCTTGAGGCTGAAGATGTATGACGAAGCGATACCGGGCATCACGTCCATGAAGCCACCGCCCTGCTCTTTGGGCTTGAAGGGAGGTGTAGCGATACGTACGTTCAGGGTGATGATGTCGCCCTCGTCGGGATAGTTGGCCATAGAGTAGGCACGCACTGTGGGAGTGTCGTTGGTACACTTCAGGTTGAAGAGGCCAAAGTTCTGCCAAGCGGGCAGATAGGTGTCGCCGATGAGTGACTTGTCGAAGTCCTTGTCGTAGTCGATGCTGTATGCAGGAATCTTGATCTGTGCATACGAACCGGGCTCGAAGTCCATGTGCTCGCCGGGAGGCAATGCCACCTTGTACTCCTTGATGAAGGTAGCCACGTTCTTGTTTGAGATAACCTCGCACTCCCATTCCTTAACACCCATAACAGACTCGTCGACCTTGATGGCCATATCGCCCTTCACCTTTACCTGACAGCCGAGACGCCAGTGGTCCATCTGCTGCTTGCGGCTGAAGTGGCCCTTCTCAGAGGGAAGTATCTCGCCACCGCCCTCTACTACCTGGCACTTGCACTGGCCGCATGAGCCCTTACCGCCACAGGCAGAGGAGAGGAAGATACCGTTTGATGAGAGTGTGTTGAGCAGGGTTGAGCCGCTCTCCACCTCGAGTTCGTTCTCACCGTTGATGGTGAGCTTCACGGGGCCTGAGGCCACCAGATATCTCTTGGCTACCAACAGGATGGCTACCAAGGCAAGTATAATCACGAGGAATACTGCGATACTTGCAATAATCAATTTCATATCAATCATATTCTTATTCCTCCTATTATTAGATTGTAAGACCAGAGAAACACATGAATGCCATAGCCATCAAGCCTACGGTGATGAAGGTGATACCTAGACCACGCAGGGGCTTGGGTACGTCAGAGTACTGCATCTTCTCACGGATAGCGGCGAGGCCCACGATAGCGAGCAACCAACCGATACCTGAACCGAGAGCGTAAGCTACGGAATCCCACACGTTGAGGATAGCCTGTGTGTTGTTGGGGTCCATAGTGATACGCTGCTGCATGAAGAGCGAAGCACCCATGATGGCACAGTTAACGGCGATAAGGGGAAGGAAGATACCGAGCGAAGCATACAGCGAGGGGCTGAAGCGCTCTACTACCATCTCTACCAGCTGCACGATACCGGCAATCACGGCAATAAAGAGGATAAAGCTCAAGAAACTGAGGTCGACGCCCTCGACCAAGCAGTCGGGACCGAGCACCTTAGTTTGCAACAGATAGTTCACGGGAAGGGTGATGAGCAACACGAAGGTCACTGCCACACCGAGGCCGAGAGCAGTCTTCACATTCTTTGATACGGCAAGGTAAGAACACATACCCAAGAAGAATGCGAATATCATATTGTCCACAAATATGGAGCGGACGAAAAGACTAATAAAATGTTCCATAATCTTTAATAATTCTGAATTTTGAATTTTGAATTCTGAATGGCCATCCGGCTGCATATACATCGCGGAGCCTTAATTCAGAATTCAGAATTTAGCATTCATAATTCTACTTTAGTTTTGTTCTTCCTGCAATTCTGTATGACGGGCACGCTGGTACCAGATGATGCAAGCCACGATGATGAGGGCTGCGGGGGGCATCAGCATGAGACCGTTGTTGATATAGCCATGGTCGTAGCACCACTGCGGGATAACCTGGTAGCCGAAGAGGCAACCGCTGCCGAGCAGCTCACGGAAGAAGGCCACGATAACGAGTATCTTGGCATAGCCGAGGCCATTGCCGATACCGTCGAGGAACGATGCCCAAGGACCGTTGGCCATGGCAAACGCTTCGAGGCGACCCATGAGGATACAGTTGGTGATGATAAGACCTACATACACAGAGAGCTGTACGCTGACATCGTAGGCAAATGCCTTGAGGAACTCACTCACGATGGTTACCAACGCAGCTACCACAACCAACTGCACGATGATACGGATACGGTTGGGGATGGTATTGCGCAAGAGCGAAATGATTACATTGGCCATGGCCACGATAACCGTAACCGAAAGGCCCATCACGATGGCGGGCTCGAGCTGAGCAGTAACCGCCAGCGCCGAACAGATACCCAATACCTGTACGGTAACAGGGTTGTTCATACCCAGAGGAGTCTTCAGCGCCTCCATATTCTGCTTTGAAAATAATGACATAACTGTTTCCTCCTTTGATTATTGGTTAACAACTTCAATTTTGGCAGCGGGCACTGACTCTACGCAAGCCGAGTCGGCAGCGCACTGAGCAGCCTCGCAGGCCTTAGCGGCACAAGCACCCTTGGTGAGGAAGGGCTTGTAGAAGCCCAGGCTATTCTTGAGCATGGCATCCACACCGTTCGATGTGATGGTACCGCCTGAGATACCGTCGACCTCCACAGTCTCGTCCTTTACCTTGCCGAACTTAACCACGCTGATGACCACGTTGCCCTCGCCATCAACAGCTTTCTTGCCGATGAAGGGAACCTGGAACTTGTCGCGGTTGGTAATCTCGGCACCCAGACCGGGAGTCTCGCTGGCATGAGCGAAATAGGTACCGTAGATGGTCTGCTTGTCGGCATTGAGTGCTACATAGCCCCAGATGGGGCCCCACAGACCTGCACCGTAGAGGGGTACTACATACTTGGTCTCACCCTCCACCTCACATACGTAGAGGGGGAGCTGCTCACCTACTGCAGCGTTGGCTACGGCAAAGCCACCTGTCTCGGCAGCTACGTTGCCCTGAGCGTCGAGCAGCTGGTCGGCCTTCACATACTTGGCATAGGCAGCCTCGGCGTCCTTCTCGAAGATGTTGAGGGCGGCGAGTACCTGCTTTTTCTTGTCAAGCTCAATATTCTTCTCCTGCATGGGCTTCAGCAACGATGACACGAAGGCCAAGAGGAATGCTACGATAATAACCATAACCGAAGCATATATAAATGTATAGGAATTCTTATTCGTATTCATAACAGTATTCGATTATTGGGTTATTACTTGCTCTTCAAAGCACGCTTGGCACGCTTCGAGATGTTAGCTTGATATACATAATAGTCGATGAGCGGAGCAAAGAGGTTCATCAGCAGGATGGCAAGCATCATACCTTCGGGGTAACCGGGATTGAGCACGCGGATGAGCACCGCTACCACACCGATGAGGAAACCGTAGATGTACTTACCGCACTCGGTACGGCATGAGGTAACAGGGTCGGTAGCCATGAACACGGCGCCGAAGCAGAAACCACCGAGAGCGAGGTGCTGATACCAAGGCATCATAGCCACTGCATTGTCGGGGTTGCCCCATTGGTTGAACACCCAAGCCATCAGACCACCACCAACGAATACGCTGAGCATGGTCTTCCAAGAAGCTACGCCTGTACCCAACAGGATGAGGGCACCGAGGGCGATAGCCACTACGCTGGTTTCACCGATAGAGCCGGGGATGAAGCCCCATACCATATTCAAATCCCATGCGGGAGCAACACCCGATGTGGCAGCCACACCAAGCGCAGTAGCCTGTGTGTAACCGTCGATGTCGGCACCCAGACCGAAGATGGCGCTGTCGGCTACCCAAACGGCATCACCGGAGATCACGCTCGGATAAGCGAAGAAGATGAATGCACGCGTCACGAGAGCCACGTTGAAGATGTTCATACCCGTGCCACCATATACCTCCTTGGCGAAGATTACGGCGAAGGCTGTAGCCACGGCGATAACCCACAGCGGAGTGCCTACGGGCACAATCATCGGGATGAGAAGACCCGATACGAGGAAGCCCTCGTGAATCTCCTCGCCCTTCCACTGGGCCACGGTGAACTCGATGCCGAGACCTACGAGGTAAGAAACGATAATCTTAGGCAACACAGCCAGGAAGCCATAGCCGAAGAGCTCCCAGAAAGAGCCGTCGAGGCCAGCGGCCAGATAGTGCTGGTAACCTACATTGTACATACCGAAGAGCAGGGCGGGCACCAAAGCGATGCACACCATAATCATCATACGCTTAGAGTCGAAGCAGTCATGGATGTTTGAGCCACTCTTAGCCGTATGGTTGGGCACGAAGAGGAATGTCTCGAACCCGCCGAACACAGAACGGAAAGCCTGGAACTTACCGCCTTTCTCGAAGTTCGGCTTAATCTTGTCTACTAATTGTCTTAATCCCATAGCTTATTCCATTTCAGAGCGGAGCTTCATCAGTCCTTCGCGGACGATGCGCTGCAACTCAAGTTTCGACGAATCTACAAATTCACACAATGCAAAGTCCTCGGGAGCCACCTCGTAGATACCTGCAGCCTCCATCTTCTCGATGTCGCCGGCAATGATTGCCTTGATGAGGTATTCGGGGAAGATATCCATGGGGAACACCTTGTCATACTCGTTGGAGTTGATCATGTGGCGCTCCTCACCCTTGAGGCGTGCGTCGAGCACATA
>JAZPZS010000065.1:0-25236 GCA_045544835.1 Bacteroidaceae bacterium
AACGTGAGCGACGACGACGCAGCCAAGTACATCAAAATCTTCACCGCCATCGGTCGCGAAGAGATTGAGGCACTCATCGCCGAACATGCCGAGGCTCCCCACCTGCGCATCCTGCAGAAGCGCCTTGCCAAGGAGGTGACCGTCATGGTACACTCTGAGGCCGACTACGAGGCTGCTGTGGAGGCATCGGGCATCCTCTTTGGCAACAACACCCACGATGCACTCGTGAAGCTCGATGAGGACACCCTGCTCGCCGTATTCGAGGGCGTACCCCAATTTAAAGTATCGCGCGCGAAGATTGAGGCAGGCATCAAGGCCGTAGACCTCTTTGCTGAGGAGTCGGCCGTATTCCCCTCCAAGGGCGAGATGCGCAAGATGGCACAGGGCGGTGGCGTATCGCTCAACAAGGAGAAGCTTGCCGCTTTCGACCAGGAGATTACCACTAAGGACCTGCTCAACGACAAGTACCTGCTCGTGCAACGCGGCAAGAAGAACTATTTCTTGCTAATTGCAGAGTAAGGCTCTAAAAGCAGGGAGACGCATCGGAAATATCTAGGTGGATTTTCTTTCTATTCTCAGAAAATCATTTTGTTAGTCTCACACAGATCTCGCAAATCTCACAAAAGCATACATCGCTATCGCTCGTATGTATCATCCGGCTGCCAACACTCGGCAATGCCGACAAGCGCGGGCGAAGCGACGCGCCTTTCGTGAGATTTGTGTGATCTGTGTGAGAATCAATCATTTGTGCGAGGATAGTCTGGTGCGTCTATCCTGCCCTAGAAGAGTGTTTGTAGCGTTTTCCAGAAGAATTTCCACGAAAAGTTTGCACAAACAAATAAAAAAAACTAATTTTGCAGCGCTTTCCGAAAGGAGGCACATGAGGATTGTCCTATGGTGTAATGGTAGCACAACAGGTTTTGGTTCTGTTTGTCTTGGTTCGAATCCAGGTAGGACAACTCAAAAGGCAATGTTTAAAGGGTTAGGAATCAAGAGGCATCATCCGATGCCTCTTGATTTTTTTTGTTTGCTCTAGACGCTTTTCTTCCGAAAAACATGTTTTACAACATAAATTGTCAAAAAACATGAAAATATGTTTTGCCATTGACGCTTTTTCCCCTAAATTCGCTGCATTAAACAGCATTTTGGTAAGTATCCAAGGAGAATACATATATTAATTAGACGAATACATTTTTTATTAACTAAAAAGAAAAGCTATGATGAAAAAATTACTTTCAGCATGTTTGTTCGCTGTTGTTGCTTTGGCAGCGAATGCATGGAACGTTGGCGACTTTGTGTATACTAAGGTTGCTAAGTACAAAATCACGGGTGCCAATCTTGTGACCAATGGCCAGTTCACTGATGGCTCTACAGAGGGTTGGACTGCAACAGATGAAGTTAACCATCCGTTAGCAGTTGTGTTTGGTCCCGCTGAAGACGGTGGTGTAGTTGTCCAGGCTGGAGAGACCGCACTCGAAGCAGGTATGTATCAGGCAGTAAAGATCGGTGCAGGTGGTACATATGTAGTATCGTTCAAGGTGAAAGGTGCTGCAGCTGGCTATACCGACCACGACTTGACCGGTGCTGCTACCAACTACATCAATGCCTACTTCAATACCGATGGTACATTGGGTACAAAGGATGGCACTACTCTTCTCTATGGTGAGAATGGTGTAGGAGGCGGTTATCAGTTCAGTTACAATGCTGATGATTTCGTAGAGGTATTCTTTGCTGTTGAGGCTCCTCAGGATGGTAACATTATGATTGACTTCCGTGGTATGGCCGAGGGCCTTATCATCAAGGATGTAGAGTGCCACACTGCTGAGGAGGTATACGACGATCGTATTGCCAACGACCGTATCGCTTACTTCAAGAAGTATACCGCCGATGGTAGTTTTGAAGGTGCTGAATATGATAGCTTCTTGGCCAGCGTAAAAGCTGTAGAGGAGGCTCTTGCTGCCAATGCTTCTCCTACCGAGATGGCTACTTTGATGGACAACCTCGAGACTGACTGGGCGCTCTTTGCTGGAGCCAACTTCTCTAACGTGTTGGATTTGATCCCCACTAAGGACGGTTCGGCTAACACAGGCAACAACTCGGCCAACTGGATGCATTGGGTGAGCAAGTGGAACAAGCTTAGCAATGAGTATAAGAACCAAGCTCCTTGGTCATGGACTACCGACCGTTGGTCACACAAGAATGCTGCAGAGAATACTCCTCTTCAGATTCAGTGGCAGCGCAAGGCCTCTGGTGACTGGAACAACATCGCAACATTGACAGCTACCTTGGATCCCGGTACTTATTATTGGGGTGTTACGGGTCAGGGTGGTATGATGACTCTCGACAAGAATCGTTGGGCTCGCTCTTGGGCGAATGAGAACGCAGCTACACAGCTCTTCTTCAATGGCGATACTACTGAAGTGTTTATCCTGAACTCAGCTCGCTACACGGATTATGTATTTAAGTTCGAGTTGGCCGAGGCAAAGGAAATCACTTTGGGTATCATCTGTAACACCAATAGTGCTGCTACTGACGGTTTCGATGTTCAGTTCATCAATCCCGTTCTCTACAAAGTGATAGTAGCAGGTGAGCTTCTCCCCGAAGAGAAGGCTTATTTGGATGCTGTAGCTGCACAGCTTGAGGCTCTTCAGGGCCGTATCGACGTGGCTAACGGCTACCTCAGCGAGGCTAACGATACATTGCCTTGGGGTAAGGAAGACCTGAAGCTTGGTGTTGACGAGGCTCAGGTACGTTATGCCGAATGGGCTGCAATGGATGAGGATGAACTCCTTGGTACTTATTATGATTATGAGAGTATCCCCGATACTATCATGAACAATGGTGTACGCTTCCTCAACAACAACTACATCACTCCGTTCATTGACAAGAACAAGCCTTTGACCGACATGCCGGGCGCTATTGCTTCTGCTCAGCAGCTCATAGGTCAGCGCATCTACTCAAGCTCTACAAAGAAGGGTGACTATGCTGCCCTCATTGCTGATGCTCAAAAGTTGTATGCTGAGAAGTTGGTTGCTGCTTATTCAGAGGAAAATGCACAGGCTCTTGTTGACCAGAAGGCTGCTCTCGAGGCTATGGCTGAGGAGTTCAAGGCTGCTATCGACTACACTGAGATTGTTAATATCGACTTCGGTACACAGGAGAATCCTGCTAAGTTTGAGGAGTACACCACAGAGCCCGACTCAGTGGGTGAGACCTCTACATACTACACCATCGCCGGTGCTAAGGGCGTGATGACCTTCACTGACATTACAGGCTCTTATCCTTATGCTCTCGGTTGGGGCAGCGCAACAGACGAGACTACTGGTGCCGTTATCGCTACCGACTCTCTTGGCATGCTCCGCGTAGGTAACTCTGAGGCAGTAGTTGAGTTCTCTGGTGCTCCTATCAAGGAAACTGACATTGTAAACATCAAGTTTGACTTCTATGCTGGCAACCTCACCAAGGCTAAGGTGGGCTATAAGGTTCTCACTGCCGAGGGCGACACCATCTGCGGTCTCTTCTACTCTCCTTACGATGGCAATGACGACATGAACACATTCGGTATCGACTACAATGCGTATATCCCGAAGGTAGGTTCAGGTAGTGCAAGCAATGCCGCTATCGCAGCATCAAGCAACAAGACCCAGTTCGACATCGTACTCGACTATGGCGCAAAGAGCATGTATTGCACCACCATCAGCTCTAAGGGTACTGCAACTTCTGCTACATTTGATCTCTCTGAGGCTGCTCCTGCCAAGTTTGTCCTTTACTCTAACTACACCAACACAGACCGTCGTTGCTGGTTCGACAACCTGAAGGTATGGAACATCGCTGCAGGTGATCCTAGCGATGCTATCGAGAATGTAGAGGTTATCCGTCCGGTTGACAACAACATGTACAACCTCCAGGGTCAGCGTATCCTCGCTCCTGTAAAGGGTCAGATCTACATCCAGAATGGTCGCAAGATGATTGCTAAGTAATCACCTCGCACGATCTAATAAATAAAAGGGTGGCTCCATACGAGCCACCCTTTTATTGTATAACTTAACAATGTGTGGGTGTTTCTGCCAAGGGGTAGGAGATACCCTTGGCAGAAACACCCTTTCATCGTTCCTTTTTCGTTGATTATCAGCTTATATTACCATATAATGATTTGTGTTTACCCCTTGGCAATGGCAGTGATTAAGCAAACATATCATTGCTATCGCTGCGCCGAGCCAGCAAGCCATCTTAAAGCGTAGCATTTAGTTGTTACTTACTGCGCAGTAGTTTGCGACGAACAAACCAAGACTCCCGATATATTCGTTGATAAACTCACGTATCCGTGGATATTTCATCACGTATCCATGGATATTTCATCACGTAACCGCGGATATTTCATTAAATATCCATGGATATTTTAGTTTTTATGCGATGGGAATTTACTTTTTGGGCAGATGTTTGCAACTTTACGGAGTGAAAGCGAAGGATTTTTTCATGCCGAAGATGCAGAAATTCGCAGAAGCACACTAACTATCGCTTGTATGTGCCATCTGGGATGCGTACACTCGGCGATATGCCGACAAGCGCGGGCAAAGCGACGCGCTCTTCTGCCAAGGGTCGGATGAGAAATTGCTATAGAGGGAATCTCGGAAGGTGAAGGCATGATTCCTTGTTATATATAACGCTTTCATTATTAATGAGAATGCCCTTGGCAGAGATTGCGCGAACGGGAATTCCTTGCCAAGGGGTATAGGGGTTACTGCCAAGGGGTGCATCTACTCTTTAATTTGGTACATTCTGGTACATCCGTCTCTTTATTCGCTTGCTTATTTGTATCTTTATGGCTGGCGCCATGAAGATGAGCGCATTCGCTGTGAAGACGCCAAAGTAAACTTTGTGTATTCGCTCATTTATTGCTATCTTTGCGGTAAACCGCGAAGATAAAGTGCACTCGCTGTGAAAAATATTCAAGCAAGCTTGATATTTCTCGCTCGTTTGTTTGTATCTTTATGGCTGGCGCCATGAAGATACTTGCGCTCGCTGAGAATAAACAATACTCAGAATAGAGTAAGCGAGCTTTCTCTATCCGAAACATTGTTTATTCGCTTGCTTATTCGTATCTTTGCCAGCAAATTGATAAAGTATGCTTATGAAGACCTCGAAGAGTTTGTTGTTTCTGCTGTGTGGCTTGTTTGTTGCTGCTACATTTACGGGTTGTATAGAGTGCGACCCGGACCTTCCTACTACAGACTATAATATTACCGACCTGTATGGCAAATGGCGTTCGGGTTCAGAGTATTATGTATACCATAGCGACGGCACTGGCTATACTTGGAACGAGGCCGACGGAGTTTACGAAAGCGAGGCACAGCCATTCACCTGGGAAGTTGATGAGAGTGAGATGATCCACGTACATAAGATGGAGATGGGAGCCGATGTCCCCATGTATTATATCATCACGGAACTGACCTCCTCGACGCTCAAGTACTATGATGCCTACAACGAGTACGACACCTATTCATTCACCAAAGTATATTGACCCTTATGAAACGTTGGATTAAGGCGGGAATCATTACCCTCTCTTCTTTGCTTTCGCTTATAGTTGTTGTAGTAGGTGTAGCGTGTTATCTGGTGTTCACTCCGGCACGCCTGACGGCTATCGTCAACAAAGCGGCGTCGCAATATCTTACCTGCGAGATGGAGGTGGGTAAGATTGACCTTACGCTTTTCAGCAGTTTCCCCAATGTGACCTTACTGCTAAGCGATGTTGCGCTTGTCAATCCTACGGATGGGGCTCCCAGCGATACGGTGGCGGCCATTGCCGAATGTGATGCCGTGCTCGATATCAAGGAACTGCTCGGTGAGAATGCCATCGTACTGCGACGTTTATGCCTGAAGGGTGGTGAGGCAAACCTTTATATCCCAGCTGATGGCAAGCCGAACTTTATGGTGTTCGCTACCGATAGCGTTGCCGATGAAGATACCGTGAGCACAGCCTTCGAATTGCCCTACTTGGATATTCAAGAGATAACCGTCAACGATGTCAATGTCACCTATCGTGACGACATGGCGGGACAATATGCTGCCGTCAAAGACTTTGACCTCACTCTTGCAGGTCAGTTGAAAGGCCAGCAGCTGCAGGGAGTACTCGCAAGCTCGCTTCAGCAAGTAGCCATCAATATGGAGGGAGAGTCACCCATCACTGCAACAATGGATGGCGTGGCATTACAGCTCAATGGAGATTTGAATGATGCCAACGGCAACGTGGGGGGAAGTCTCACCATAGAGGGCATTAGTGCATTGGCTGCAGGGGTAGAGGCTAATGTCGATGACATGGAATGGCTGATAGATGGTACCATCAACGATAAGTGCCTGACGGCTTCTACCACATTGACCACACAGCCTGTAGTGATGGCAGTAGCGGGGGAGGACCCTATCAGTGCCATGCTGGGCAATGCACAGGTGCAAGCCGAAGTGAAAGCCGACGAAGAGCATATCAGCCTTATACCTCAATTGATGGTGAATGGACTTAATGTTGTGCTTGGCGAGGAGCAGCTGCTCAGCCAGGCTACAATCAAATTGCACGCTCCGCTATGGGCCGATACGGCTCTACAGACCATTGACCTGTCGAAAGCCGAGATTTCGCTCAATGAATACGTTGTCGGGCTGAACGGCCGAATCAATCTTCAGGATACGGCTACGATGGATGCTGATTTGCAATTCAAAAGCAATCACTGGGATATCCCGAGCTTGCTTGCTCTCGTCCCCGACAGCTACCGTCACTTGCTTGATGGCATACAGATCAAAGGAGGAACAGCCCTGCAAGGACGCATCCGTGGTGGCATGCAGCAAGGTGAGGTGGCTCTTGCCGGGGCTGAGGCTACTTTGGCTCTTGACGATATCGATCTCCTCTATAACGACAGCATCGCATTGCAGAGTCGGTCGGCTACTCTTGCGCTGACCTATCAGGGAGATAACGACAAAGCTTCAGGAAGCATCAAAGCCACCAATCTGAATGTGGAGATGACGGGGCTTGCAGAAGCACAACTCCGTGATGTGGAGGGCGATTTTGCACTGCGCCGTGCACTGCGCGTGGCTGATGGGTATATTGATGCACAGGCACAGATTGCAATGGCCGAGCTCACGGCCTCTATGGACACCATGGGGCTCTACACCCGTCGCCCTGTCATAGACCTCGCGATGAAGGCCGCTGGTGCAGCATCGACTCCTTTGTATAACCTAGCTCTTCGCTGCGACACGCTGCATGCCGCTATGGGTGGCTTGGCGACGGCTTCGACGGGAGCGCTTGCTCTTGGGGCCCATGCTGCATACGATGCTGCTGCTACCGATCTGTTGGCTCAATGGAATCCGCATGTCAACATCGATTTGCAGACAGGGCATATCGCCACGACCATGCTCCCGTTGCCGATAGATGTGCCTCATATCGAGTTTGACTACGACGAAGGGCGCTTTACCATCAATGACAGCCGTATCCTGCTTGGCAACTCTGACTTCGCGCTCCGTGGCGACGTATACAATATCGACTCTTTCCTCAATGAGACTGGTCTGCTCAAGGCCGAACTCGACTTCACCTCTTCGTTTACCGATGTGACCCAGCTCATGGACCTTGTCAGCGGTCTGGGCAGTACGGATACGGTGGAGGTCGCTGTTGAGGAGGAGGCTGTGAAGCCGGCAGGTGAGGGTGACCCCTTCATGGTGCCGCTGGGCTTTGACGTACGGCTCAACACGGATATCCTCACTGCCAATGTCAATGGGTTCAGGTTCGATAATATCGGTGGCCACGTGACGGTGAAGGATGGTGTGCTGGTGCTCGAGGAGATGGGTTTCACCTCCGATGCGGCCCGCATGCAGCTGACTGCCATGTATAAGTCACCGCGTAAGGACCATCTCTTTGTCGGCTTTGACTTCCACCTGCTCGACATTGAGATAGACCAGTTGATTCACATGATACCCGATGTTGACAGCATCGTGCCCATGTTGAGCGCGTTTGACGGAGAGGCCCAGTTCCATTTGGCAGCAGAGACCTACCTGCGGAGCAACTACGACCTGAAGATGTCAACTCTGCGTGCTGCGGGTGCTATTGAAGGTAAGGATCTTGCTATACGTGACAACGAGACCTTCTCGCAGATTGCCCAGATGCTACAGTTCAACAAGAATCCCGAGAACTTGGTCGACAGTATCAGTGTCGAACTCTCTGTCTTCCGGGATAAGGTGACCCTCTACCCTTTCCTCATTGCTATGGACAACTATAAGGCTGTGATTGGTGGACGGCACAATATTGATAGTGACCTCAGCTTCAATTATCACATATCACTCACCGATTGCCCCCTTCCTGTGCGTCTTGGATTGGATGTGAGTGGCACACTGGACGACATGAGTTTCAAACTGGCTCCTTGCAAATATGCCCATCTCTACCATCCCGAGAAGCAGAACGTAGTGCAGGAGCGCACGCTACAGCTGAAGCAACTGATCAGTGATTCGCTTAAGGATAATGTGAAGCCGCAAGAACGGAAGCCTTCGACAGAATAGTTGGTTGTGATGCACCGAAACGGGGCAGGGGGTATCAGATGTGAGATGTCGTTTCCTACATACAGTTGATACCTCCTGCCTATTTCTTAGAATCTGTTTTAAAATTATTTCGAGTTTAGCTGAGAGGTGTTTTTGTGTATATTTGCGCTGTCAAGGCGCAGCAAATAGTGGCCTATTTGCAAGAATTGAGAGTGCAAAGATGCCAAAAAGAACCTCAGATAAACCGAAAAGCAGATTCTAAAAACATATTAGCGATAATTTTAAAACAGATTCTTATACCAATTTTAGCCTTTTGTAGAAATTATTAGGCAAAAAAGATGGTTCGTTTAGTTTTTTTTTGTTCCTTTGTGAGATAATAGCGGTTGTGTGCAAATACTTTTTTGTAAAGTAAGCCTTGCAAACAACCGATATTGGAGAAGAAAAACAAGAACAACATTAACGTATACTTTAAAACTCTTATGAAAAAACTCTTCTTATGCGCATCTCTCGTTGCCTTAGGACTGCTGACTTCCTGTGAGAAGGAGTTGTTGGTACCGGAAGGGACAAAGCCGGAATGGCTCGGAGAGAGTATCTATGAGGAACTTCGTAGTGGGAAACACTTGACAGGTACGTTCAATACGTATCTAAGGTTGGTTGATGACCTCGAATATGACGAAGTACTTGCTAGAACGGGTAGTATGACGGTATTTCCGGCCAATGACGAGGCGTTCGAACGCTTCTTCCAAAACAACCCCTATGGAGTGACATTCTATGAGCAACTTACTGAGGGTATGAAGAAGCAGATTCTGAAATCTTCGATGCTCGACAATGCACTTCTTGCCGGTATGCTTTCTAACGTTAAGCAAGATGACAACAATGTGAGTCGTGGCCGTGCCATTAAGCACGAGACATCGGCCAGTGTAATCGACTCCATTACTTATATCGCTACTCCCGAAGGAATGCCCAAGAATAACTCCCATTGGAGTGGGTTCAACAGCATATATGTGGTGAGCGATGCCACTCGTCAGATGATGGTTCATTTTACTCGCGAGCAGATGTTGGCCAACAATATCACTACCACAGGTGTAGATTCTGATTTCGGTATCCTGCGTGGAGATTCTGTGGGTACCTCAATAGAGAATTCCAATACGGCTTATATCTATCAGACGAAGGTGGTGAAGCAGGATGTCACTTGCCTTAATGGATATATTCATCAAGTGGGAGATGTGCTGGTGCCTCCCGGCAACGTTGCACAGGTGCTGCGTAATGAGAAAAACACGAAGCTCATATCGCGTATCGTAGATTACCATAGTGCACCCTACTATGATGCCACTACTACGAGAAACTACAACTCGTGGGCTATGCAGTATGGATACCCCACCGTAGACTCAATCTATCAAATACGTTACTTCAGTTCACGTTCGCAAGGTGGAGTGCCCAATATACTAGCTCCTTCGGGTATGGCTATTCCTAACTCGGGTCGCTTGGAGTGGGATTTGGGCTGGAACCAGTACTATTCGTCTACCGATGCAGCCAACTATCTTGATGATATGGGTGCTATCTTGGTTCCTACCGATGAGGCAATAGAGAATTATTTCTTGCCTGGCGGAGACGGCGACTTCTTCATCGAATTGTATGGTGCCGAGGACGCTGGAGGACGACTGGCAAACACCAAAGAGAATTTGCCAGCGAACTTGGATGCGTTGTACAACAAGGGTAATGGTATCCTTACCACCTTCGTGAATAATATGATACAGACCTCGTTCGTAGCTACCGTACCTAGTAAGTTTGGTACCATTACCAATGATGGTTCAGGTGACTTTATGGGTCTTACCAAGGATGATATACAGATTACCGATGGAAAGTACGATGTAAAGGTAGCCAACAATGGCATCATCTATAAGATGAAGCAGTTGTATGCACCTGATGAGTTCCGCTCGGTAATTGGTCCGGCAATCATTTATCCCGAACTCTCCATCATGGGTTACTTCTCGCAGGATAAGACCTCGGGTGCAAATGCGGCTATCTTTGGTGCAGATATGTACTATTACTTGATGGCCATGAAGTCCAACTATCTCTATTTCATCCCCTCTAATGATGGCCTTAAGAAGTGCTTTATTGATCCCGTTTCGTTGGGCACAAGTACACCTCGTGCAATGGAGTTTTACACCTATATAGATAGTACAGGCCGTGCACCCAAGACGACGTATGGTGCCAAGCTGCATCATTTCTCCCCCAAAACGGGCGAGATAGACCCAACCGTATATGAGACGATACTCGATGTGGCCGAGATGGAGACCAATGCTACGAAATCACCTTATGCATCTCAAATCTCTGATATGCTCAACTACAACACGGTAGTGCTTGATGCTGGCGAGCAGATTGTAAACAACTATTATCTGACCAAACATGGTGGAGCTATTAAGATTACCGATTTTGTAGATGCTGGCAATGATACCTATTCGGGAACAGTATGGGGCGGAGCACAAATTGACAATGGTATGGCTCCTGTAAATATCGTAAGAGGATGGAAACAGGCCAACGGATGGGCCTTCCAGATAGATGGTCTCATCCAGCCCTGTATCACAAGTGTCAGTCAGGTGCTCAATGCCGACACCATACGTTTCAGATCATTCCTCGATTTATGTGCGATTTTTGAAAACAGAACACTTATGGAATGGGCTGGAATCAAAAGTAAGGCGGATGCAGAGGGAGAGATGGCTCCTATTGAGCGCTATATCGTGTTCTCTGGAAAGGAGGGCAGAGCGTTGGATAATAATGTGAACTTCCTGAATGGTTACAACTATACGCTTTATGCTCCAGATAATGCAGCCATGCAGATTGCGCACGAACAGATGGGACTCCCCACGCATGAACAGATAAATGCAGTGTACGAAGAGGCTACATCGGAGGATGCTACAGATGCACAGGAAACTGCTGGCAAGGCTAAGGCCAAAAAGATGATCGATGCTGCGCGTGCCTTCGTACGCTACCATTTCCAGAACAACTCGGTATTTGCCGACAACCACGTGAAGGAGACTACCTATCAGTCGCTCTACTCTTCTGACTTGGGTATACCGGTGAATATTACTTCCAAGAGTACGGGAGGTGTGCTTACCGTTACCGATGCGGCTAATCAGCATATTGTTATTGACGCTAATGCAGTTGACCGTATAGTCAACAAAATGGCTCGCGACTACGAATATGATCAGGACAAGAAGACAGCGACCTCTATTGCTGTATCTTCTTTTGCTGTGGTGCATCAGGTAAGTACTCCACTCTGCTATAATAAGAGCAAGAGGTATGATGATGCTTGGAGATAATAAAAGGAATAAGCTAACAATTTTTAAAGATATATACTATGTCAAAAGCAAAAGTCCTAATGATATGCCTGTTCTGCATGTTGGTGCAGGGTGCGGTGGCACAGAGCAGAGTCATATCCGGTACGGTAGAGGATCCGATGGGACCTGTAATGTTTGCCAATGTCACCGAGCGTGATAACGACAATCGTATCGTCAGTGCCGTGCAGACGGATATGATGGGTAACTTCTCCATGGAAATCAAGAATCCAAAGAACAGACTGGTGATTTCATATGTGGGAAACAAGACAAAAGAGATTGTCATCGGTGACCAGTCCTTCTTTACCATAGTGATGGAGGCGGAATCGACCGCCCTTACCGAGGTGGTAGTACAGGCCAATCGCACGAGTTCAGGTGGTCTCTCTATTCCTGAGCGTGAGATGACCGTAGCCAGTCAGAAATTCAACTTAGCAGAAGTAGAAGGTATGGCCTTTACCTCGGCAGATGAGGCATTGCAGGGTGAGATTGCCGGTCTCGACATCGTGATGAACTCCGGTAACCTTGGTGCAGGTACTACGATGCGTCTGCGTGGTGTGACCTCTATCAACGGTAATGCCGAGCCGCTCATTGTAGTGGATGATAAAATTTTCGATAATCCGGATGAGACCTTCGACTTTGCCAATGCCAGTGACGAGGAGTATGCTTCGTTGCTTTCGGTGAATGTAGAGGATATTGCCGATATTAACGTACTTAAGGATGCTGCTGCTACTGCAGTATGGGGCTCGAAGGGTGCTAACGGTGTGATTCTGATTACCACCAAGCGCGGTAGTCGTGGAAAGCCTCGTGTCAACTTCTCCTACAAATATACCGGCACATGGCAGCCTAAGGGATATGACCTCCTCAGCGGTGATGACTACACCATGCTGCTCAAGGAGGAGTATTATAATCCTAACCAGTCGAATACAGCTACGGCCAACATTCGCGAGATCAACTACGACAAGTCATGGGCTGAATATCAGAATTGGAACAATAATACCGATTGGGTAGACCTTGTGACTCAATTTGGTGGCATGCACTCCTATAACCTCAACATCAGTGGTGGTGGTGAGAAGGCACAGTTCCGTATCTCTGGAGGTTACGACAAGCAGAGCGGTTCAATCATCCAGCAGGATCTCGACCGATTGACTACTCGCTTGGTGCTTGACTATGATGTGTCGGATCGTATTCGCTTTCAAACCAACTTTAACCTGACTTACACTGACAATCTCAAGAACTATGCCGGACTGCTCGGTATTGCCCAGCAGATAGCACCCAATATGAGTGTTTATCGTCAGGATAAGTATGGTAACGATACAGAGCATTTCCACATCATGGCTCCGCAAGGAACCTTGAATGGAAACACCCCATATACGGGCAACTACTCATCCTATGAATTGCGTTCAATTCGCTCGTTGGGTAATCCGCTAGCATACGCTGCTATGGCTTGGAAGAATGAGACCACCTATCGTATCACTCCAGACTTCAACATCAAGTATGAACTGTTGGGTGTCGATTATGGTGAGCACCGTTTGACCTTCAACGGACGTATTGATTTCGACATCTATGCGGCATCTACTCCAGCATACGCTGCTGCGGGTCTCTCTTCAGGAACATGGGGCAATAACTTCTCCTACAATACCAGTGAAAAGGCTGAGAGCAATCGTACCCGCATTGGAGCACGTGGCGAATTTGTATTTACGCCCTATTTCCAGAATGAAGATTGGTCAGCAACCATGTTGGGACGTTACGAGATGAGTACCCAGCGAAGTACCAACCAGTTTGTACGCCAATACTCTCTGCCCGATGGTATCACTTCGCCCACAGCTCCGGGTGCACTGCCCTATGATGATAAAACTAATGGACTCAGTAGCGGTAATAGCAGAGCCAACTCACAATATTTCCTTTACAATGCGCATGCTTCGTATAAGGGTATCTACAACTTAGGATTCTCACTACGTGCCGATGGTGACTCTAAGTTCGGCCCCAAGCAGAAGTGGGCCTACTTCCCTGGCGCTTCAATGCGTTATAACATCTCGGATGAGAAGTTCTTTGAACCTTTGCGCGAACATATCTCGATGCTCGGCTTGCGTGCCTCGTGGGGTATAGTAGGTAAGGCTCCCGATGCTGACTACCTTTTCTATAATGCGTATGGAGTATTACCGAATGAAAGAGGAGGAAGTTATAATGGCGAAGGAAGTTGGGGAATGGACGGTCTTAAGCTCGATGACCTCCGTTGGGAAAAAACCACATCATACAACCTCGGTTTCAATCTTACCTTCTTGAAGGACATCATGAACGTAGACTTTGACTTCTATCATAAGGATACTAGAGATTTGTTGATGACCAAGGTAAGAATCCCCAGCACGACGGGTTATGCCCAGTTGGCCTATCAGAATGCGGGAAACATGACCAATGATGGTTGGGAAATGAATGTCAATGCCAGAGAATTCCTTAAGGTGGGCAAGTTCTCGGTAAGTGCAGGATTTAACATCGCACAGAACTACAATGTGATTGTCGATATGGATGAGCGTGTGCTCAACTCTATCAACTCTGATTGGAAGTTCAATGACCGTGGTACCTACCAGAATCGTATTCAGGTGGGCAACCCTCTTGGTTCAATCTACGGTTTCCGCTATAAGGGAGTATACCAATATACTTATGACTATTTGACCAACTTGCGTACTGAGAAGGGATGGACTGCTGACCAGTTTGAGGCAGAGCTGAATAATATGCTTGCCAAGGGAAAGACTTTCCCTGTAGTCGTGGGTGCCGATGGTAAGGTTATCATGCAGGCGAACGGACTCCCCCAACGTATGGTGTATAATTATGTAGATGGTGTACCCTCTTACTCGTTCCAGGGTGGTGACGCTATCTATGAGGACGTCAACCACGACGGACAGATTAATGCATTGGATATCGTATACCTTGGTAATTGTCTGCCGAAACTTCAGGGTGGTTTCAATATTTCGTTCGAGTATGGGCGTTGGAGCCTGAAGGCACGTTTCATGTATCGTTACGGAAATAAGGTAATCAACCAAGCCCGTATGACATTGGAATCCATGTCTACAGCCTATAATCAGGCATCGTCGGTTAACTGGCGCTGGCGTAAAGATGGCGATGACACCAAGATGCCACGTGCTATCTATGTGTATAACGACAATTCGGCTTACAACTACCAGGGCTCAAGCCGCTATGTGGAGGATGGTTCGTTCTTACGTTTTCAAAACTTGCAGGTCGGCTATAACTTCGATCCCAAGGAGTTGAAAAAGTATGGTCTCAATCGTTTGCAATTCTATGTGACGGCCAACAACCTTTTCTGCTGGACACGCTATTCGGGTGTAGACCCTGAAATCTCGATTGGTGGATGGGGACAGGCTATCGACAAGTCACAGACACCGCGTGCCAAATCATTCACTGCTAATCTCAACATTGGATTCTAATACACACAGACAGTATATGAAAAAGATCGTATCAATTATAGTTTCCGGTTTGCTGTTGGTATCGTGCATTGATACCGTTATCCTTCCCGATGACAAAACGGTGGAAGAGGACTTTTGGCAAACGAAGAGTGATGTTGCGTTGATGGTCAATGGTGCTTATGGAGCGATGACGACCAGCAGCTTGCAGCAACGATTGGTGGTATGGACATCACGTTCTGATGAACTGAATCTCAACTCGTCGTTGAACAATAGAGACCTCAACCAGATCTACTCTGCTAACATACAGACTACGAATGGCTACGCCAACTGGAGCGACCTCTATGCAGTAATCAATGCTTGTAACTTGGTCATTGCCAAGTCGGAGGAGGTGATGAGCATCGATCCCAACTATATGGAGGGCGACCATCTCAATAATGTAGCTCAGATGAAGGCGCTGCGTTCGCTCTGCTACTTCTACCTTGTGCGTGTGTTCCGTGATGTACCCCTGATACTGGAGCCATACAAGAACAGCTCACAGGAGATGAATGTCCCTCAGGTAGCACCGAGCGTGGTTATCGACCAAATTATCGCCGATTTGGAAGAGGTGAAGAACAATGCACTCTCTACGCAGGCGATTCCTGTCGCTGATTGGACTCGTTGTGGATACTTTACTCGTGATGGCATCTATGCATTGCTTGCCGATGTATACCTTTGGAAGGCATCCATCTATGGCGATGAGTATTGTTACGACAAGGTGATAGAGTATAGCAATGTCATCCGTAGAAATCGTGAAAACGCACCGAGCAATCCCAACAGCTTTGGTGCACAGACGTTGGATGACGATGGCTGGGGCCTGAGTCCTGCAAGTAGCTATTATAATCAGTTGTTCAGTGAGAATGGTAATGGGCAGGAGTCACTCTTCGAACTGCAGTTCACCAATAACGAAGGACTAAGTATCGTATATAACCGTATTAATAACAATGCCAATGCCCAACCGCAATTCTATGCGAGCAGGTCATATGCTAAGGTAGGAACAGGAAGAACCAACTACGTGTTTGACAATACCAATCACTACATCTATGATATTCGTGGATTTGAAAGTGTATATGACTTTAATGGAGCTGCCGAAGAAGGTTTCTTCATCCGTAAGCATGTGGGAATGAGTGGCTTGACATTGATGGGAAAGAACCCAGAATCACAGATTCGAGGTAATCGTGCTTTCAACCCCTATAACCAGAATTGGGTGGTATACCGCGCTACTGATGTAATGCTGATGAAGGCAGAGGCATTGGTGCAGAAAGCCAGCCTGCAGGCTAAAGCCAATGCCGATATCGTAGAGCAGCTGGCAGCAGTGTCTACGGTAGAGGATTCGCTCCGCTTGGCCGACCAGTTGTATCAGGTCAATCAGGCAATCTCTCGCTACAATGTGGAGGCTGTGCGTCAGGTACAGATTGTGAACACCCGTGCCATAAATACTTCGGAGGAGAGTATCAAATCACCTATCGATTCTACCAAATATACGGTGTCAGCTAATTCTTATGATAGTGTAGATGTAGCAGGTTATGTTAATCGTCAGGTAAGTGCCTTCAAGTCATTTGAGTCAACTGCTAATGAACTGGAGTTGATGGTAATGGACGAGCGCGCTCGTGAGCTTTGCTTCGAGGGTAAGCGCTGGTTCGATATGCTTCGATACAACTATCGTCATGTGTCTGGTGTCAACTACAACGTTATCTTGGCACATCAAGGAGCGCATGTAACGAACTATGATGAAATGCTCAACCTCATAGCCCGTAAGTATACCTCGGGAGGTGGTAAGGGCGTAACGGCGAAGATGCCTACTGAGCCTTACCTCTATATGCCTATCATTGAGAGTGAGATGGAAGTGAATAATGCTTTGGAGCAGAATCCCGTATACTCCGATGGAGGTACAATAGAGAAGAACTAATCATGCGTCAGTAACCTATATATTAATAGAATCGATTATGAATAAGAATATAATAAAAGTTGCTGTGGGCGTACTGCTTGGTGCGTCAGTAACACTGACCTCGTGTAGCTGGGAAATTGATGAATCGAACTTGTATACCTTCACGGGTCAGACGATACAGAACTTTTTGGAGGAGAACGACTCACTCTTCCATCAGTTCAATGTCATCATGAAACGCTCGGGTTATGACCGAATGATGGACACTTACGGGCAATATACCTGTTATGCTCCCCTCAGCGAGGGCGTAGATGCCTATATCGACAGCCTGTACAATGATACATTAGCCCGTATTCCACACAATGGATTGACGGAGAATAGTGTTGACGGCTTGTCAGAGGAGCAGTGCAAGGAGATTGCACGTTATCACCTATCGGCTATGATGAACTCGTATGTGGAGCAGCTGAGCAATGCCAGTGGTAAGGAAATAAGTACAATGCTAAATACCCCGTTCATTTCCAAATTGGATGATGACGGTGTAGTACGTCTCAATAATGAGGCAGAGGTGACCTCGTATGATCATGAGATGACCAATGGTTATGTGCACGTCATCAACAAGGTGATACCACGCACCACACAGCGCTTGCCAGAGGTGTTGGAGAGAAATCCAGAGTTTACCATATTCTTTGGGGCGCTTGTGAAATGCGGATTGGACTCTATTCTGTTGAAAGACCAGAAACTCAATGCAGACGGTTCACCCAAAACGTATCATTTGGATAACAAGGCTGCTCGCCCTGGCTATAGTGACCAAGGCCCTTTCCATGTGCCAGAAGAGTGTAAAATCAAGTATACCATCTTTGCAGAGGACAATGCTACATTTGCCAAGTATGGTATCTATGATTTCGAAAGCCTGAAGGCTAAGTGTGTAGAGTGGTATGGCAATGCAGCCGAGTGGTATGACTATCCTGACAAGGAAAGCAATCCCATCTCTACCGGCGACGACTACGAATACACCTACAATGTGGTGAACATGTTTATGCGCTACCATATCCTTAATGCAGGTATGGAGTATCGTAAGTTGGTTTACACGAAGGATGTACCGGAATCGGCCGATCATTGGAACTTTGCCTTTGGTGGTGAACCTTACGACTACTATGAGACATTGTTGCCTCATACCTTGATGAAGATATGGCAACCTTTGTATCAGAATACGGGTTCGTCAACAACAATTTGGATTAACCGTTGGCGTCAAAACAACACCTTGACAGATCAAGTAGGCACCTTTGGCAGTGATGCTACTCACCAAATCTTACGTGATGGGTGTATGGTACAGCGTCCACCCAAGTCGAACATTCAGACCTATAACGGATACATACATCGTATAGACCGTCCCTTGGTATATGATGCAGAGGTACCTACGGGTGT
The DNA here is from genome assembly GCA_045544835.1 of Bacteroidaceae bacterium. Classification (GTDB taxonomy): domain Bacteria; phylum Bacteroidota; class Bacteroidia; order Bacteroidales; family Bacteroidaceae; genus UBA1189. The sequence continues at coordinate 18,615 of JAZPZS010000065.1, forward strand.
GTTGAATGAGCGTTTGCGTATTGACATGGGTACTATGCTTCCTGGGTTGATAAATAACGATATCCGTTTTGTTACCACCACTGAGGCTGCGGCTATGAACATCTATGGTACATCTGGTGGCATGGTACGTCTTCCGTTGGACTATTTTGATAACCTGATTAGCTATAACACCAAGACTAAGCTCGCATGGTATACATTGGGCGTTTGGCGTGCATGGCAGGCCAACCAATTGTCTGGTTGGGATGAGAATGACTTTGCGTTCCGTCTGCCTCCAGTTCCAACAGGTGATTATGAGATACGTATCATCTATCCTCCTATGGCCAATGGTGGATTGCAGCAGTACTATATCGGTACTTCCAATGAACCCAGTTCGATGCGTCCGTTGGGTATTCCTATCGATGCCCGTTACCCTAACTCAAGTATAGAGGGAGACCGTCTGTCTACAGGTTATCTGCTCTCTGAGGAGTTTACCGATTATGGTGTAGCCTCTGACCTTGTGTTGCGCAACCACGGCTATATGCGTGCTCCGGCAAGTTTTGCGCGTGGTACTCTCAATACTGTATTGGGCCGTATCACTACAGCGCAGGATTTGATGGATGCGGGTATCTCGGCTTGCTGCCGCTACGAGGAGGGTTATGGTACCAGTATGATGCGTAAGATTGTTAGTGTAGAACATCTGGAGCAGGGTGAAACCTACTGGATTCGTCTCAAGAACTTGCTGAGGGGATATGACCAATTGGGTTTCTCTATTGACTTTATCGAATTGGTGCGGGTAAGTGTCGTGAATAGTCAAGACTTGACCGAGGACTGGTATTGATACTATAGAATAGTAAAGAAAGGAGACTATGATTATGAAACACATCAATAAAGTAAGAATAGCGGTTGTGGCTTGTAGCGCATTGGTCGCTGCATCATGTACCGATTATCTGGACTATAATACGGTGCCCGAGGCCACAGACCCTGCAGCAGACAAAACGTTGTGGGAGAATATCTCGGAGAATGAAAATTTGACAGATTTTGCTGCAGTGCTTAAACGCTTGGGCTATGATGAGGTGCTTAATGCTTCGCATACCTATACGGTATGGGCTCCTCAGAATGGTTCGTTCAGTTTGGAAGAACTGAATCAAATGGATTCAACCAAGGTAGAGCGTCAATTCTTGAAGAATGCCATTGCCGATTTTGCGCATCGTGAAGCGGACATCAATGATACGGTAGTGTATATGCTTAATGGTAAGTTGGTAAAATTTTCGAACAAGAATACCGATATGCTGGCTTTTGATGGGAAGGATATCCTTCCTAATGCAGCTAATCCCGCTGTATTCAACTACCCCAGTACCAATGGTCTGCTCTACATTACTTCGGCACCAGCAACTTTCCGTTATAATGGATACGAGTATCTGAGAGAGTCTGAAGATATGCCTAATATGATGGGAGCTTATGTAGAGCATTATGAAAGCCGCGAGTTGGACGAGATAAACTCAGTGAAAGGAGCCATTATTGATGGTGTGCAGCACTACGATGACTCGGTGATTATTGTAAGCAACATACTTACTGACAGAATGCTTCGTGCGCAGCTTGACAATGAAGATAGTCTCTATACGGTGCTGATTCCGACAGATGAGGCTTGGGACAGAGCGTACGGCAAGATTATATCATACTACAACTATGTGGAGAAGATTCCTTATCAGGATTTGAGTAGCAATCAAGTGGGTCTTACACCGGGTGCTTCTTGGAATAGCAAGATGAAGAAGTTGATAAATCTGATGGATGCCTCATTGGGAAAAACAGAGGTTGTTCTTACTGCTGCTCCTGTAGGAGCTGAAATCTCAGAAACGGGGGCATATTGGTCTGACTCCATTGCAAAGCGTCTGTTGACCAACAACTTCGTATTCTCTGAGAAGAGTGGTAGGTTTAATACAAAATTCCAAACAGGACAATCATTCAAGGAGAGCGATTCTGTGTACTCTACGACGGGTAATTGGCTGAGCAATCCTACGGTGTTGGATGAGTTGACCGAAGAGGTGGTAGAACTCAGTAATGGTCATGCACGTATAATTCAGGACTTCCCATTTAGTCCCGAAGAGACTTATGCACCTGTAATCAAGTCACGCAACGTAGCTCGTGTAATTACTGCAACGGGTTATAAGTATACCAATGAAAGCATAGACCGTACGCTGCTTGATCCTAACATGTGCGTGTTGGACGATGAGGATGAAACAGCATTGCGTTATGTGAAAACCAATGTGCCTGATTTCTCAACTGCTCTTAGCGAGTTTAACTTCTACATTGACGATGTATTGTCTACTACGTATGATGTTTCATTGGTGTTGGTGCCAGCATGCATTGAAGTTCCGGATATGCCTGAATCAGAGCGTAAGCCATATAGCTTGTATGTAGACATCAACTATGCTGATTATGAGAATGGTGCATTGACATTAGTGACCAAACGTTTTGATGGAGAAACATTGGTATCAGGCAACAGCGCTCTCAGAAAGGTTGAACCGTTTACGGGTGGCAAAGATAAGGTTGATACCATCAGACTGGGACGTGTGACATTCCCCGTCTGCTATGCAGGTATCGATGCTAAGCCGAATATCAAAGTGATGTATCCGTTTAACATGATGATGGACAAGTCATGCGAAAGAAACCTCCGTATCGCCAATGTCATATTGGAACCTGTAGTGGAGGAAGAGGAAGAATAATGGCTAATATAAGAAGATGAATCAGAATATGAAAAATACAATGATAGATAGATTGCAGCGTCAGGGCCTCAGGCTCTCTCTCTGTGCTTTGGCCATGTGTTTCTGTGCAGTTGCATGGGCTCAGGATGAGTTTGGCGCAACCGAAGACTCCGAATTCACAGGGTTTAAGGCTCCTCAACGCAAGGTGGTAGAGGAAAAGAATAGACTAATCTCTATCTCGGGTATCGTTATTGATGAGGTTACCAAAGCACCTATTGCTGGTGTGCGCGTACAGACATTGGGTGACAACCGCTATACAGCGATGACCAATGAGAAGGGTAGCTTTACTATTAAGGTCCCCGATTTTGCTTCGGCTCTCTATGTGGAAGCTCCTCGTTACTTGTCATTGCAAGTGGCTATACGTAGCAACGATGAGAATCAGACTGTGCAAATCAGTTTGTTGAGCAACAAGTTTAAGGAAATGTATGCCAACGAAACCGAATATACGGCAGCCAATGACTTTACCGTAAGAGGTGGTGGTGTGACTGTAGATAATGAGATACAGGCCAACTTGGGAGCTGATATTCGTGCTATTAACCGATCTGGTGTACTTGATGGAGGTAATGCGTTGTTTATTCGCGGCTTGAACTCTATCAATGCAAATGCCCAACCGTTGGTGATTGTTGACGGTATAGAATGGGATATGCAGTACAACCGTGCCGTGTTGCACCAAGGGCGTGCTTTCAATATGTTGGCCAATATCTCTCCTGAGGATATTGAGAAGGTTCAAGTGCTTAAGAATGCTACGGCACTTTATGGTGCACGCGGAGCTAATGGTGTGATTTTGATTGAGACCAAGCGAGGTCATTCGATGGCAACACGTATTGATGCGAACATCTCGGCGGGCATCTCTTTGGAGCCGCATCAGATGACCATGATGAATGCTACACAGTATCGTAACTATGCAACGGAGATGTTGGGTACTATAGCTGCTCTCAAAAAGTCGGAGAACCGTGACGTTACTTTTAACTTCCTCAACGACGATCCCAAGAATTATTACTACATGATGTATCATAACGATACGGATTGGCAGGATGAGGTATATCGTACGGCCATCACGCAGAATTATAACATCAACGTGCAAGGTGGCGATGATGTGGGTATGTATAACCTATCGGTGGGATATATTGATGCGCAGAATACCATTAAGAGTTCTGGCTTTGACCGTCTGAATGTGCGTTTCAATACAGACATTTCAATCCTTGAGCAGTTGGACACCAAGTTTGACATGTCATTTACACGTGCCAACAATACGTTGTTTGATGATGGCTTCTCTTCTGACTTAGGTGCAGGTACAGTGATGTCGCCTACCAACTTGGCAATGATTAAATCTCCACTTGTAACTCCTTATCAATACAATAAGCATGTGGGTGGATTTACTCATCTGCTATCGGAGTATGACAAGTTGTTCAGCCCACTTAGCCAAAGATTGTATGGGAATGATTATTATTATTCACTTGGTAATCCGACATCTATTCTTAACAATGCGACGGGAGACAATAAGAATAAAGTGGAAAACATGCTGTTTAATGTACGTATTGCTCCTACATATACCTTTAATGAACATCTGTCGTTGACAACAGACTTTAGCTATACGCTGAACCGTAATTCACAGCGCTACTATCGCCCGTCTGAAGGTATTCCTCCTTTCCTTATCGAAGGTTTGGGTACGGTGTACAACCTTACTTCTTCGCTTTTCTCGAAGGGAACCAATGTGTTGAGTAATACCTATCTGAATTGGGAGAATAAATATGCTGCCCATTCTGTCGCTGCAATTGGTGGTTTCCGCTACAACCATTTCGCCTACGATGGTAGTGATGCCAAAACCCAGTTCCGCACTGCAGCAGATGACAAGAATCCCTATCTGACGGCAGATCCGTCAAGAGGCTATTCAAGCCTTTACGGTGCAAATGATATATGGAGAAATATCCAATGGTATGCATCGGGTGACTATAATTATGCTAACCGCTATTTTGCTACACTGTCGCTTTTGGCTGAGGCCAACAGCCGTTTTGGTGCCAATGCGGATGGTAGCATACGCGCATTCGGAGTACCTTGGGCTATATTCCCCAGTGTACAACTTGGTTGGGTACTGACTAATGAGAAATGGTTCCCCAAGAACTCTGCTATAAACTATTTGCGTGTGAGTGCAGGATGGGACATGAGTGGTAACGATGACATTTCCAACTATGCTGCTCGTACCTCGTTCTCTTCTGTACGTTACAACTACAATGCAATTGGTATGCAAATGACTAATATTGGTAACGACAAGATTAAGTGGGAAACTACATCAAAGTGGAATGCGGGCATTGAAGCCAACATGTTGAATAATCGCTTGTCTGTGGGTGCTGATTTCTATTATCATAATACAAAAGACCTGCTCACTTATAAAACATTCAGTACGCCGATATCTGGTATCAATCAGTATTGGAGCAATGGAGGTTCGTTGGTGAACAAGGGAGTTGAGGTGATGTTGTCTGGAAAACCCTTGGCTACCCGAAACCTTACCTTAGAGTTGGGAGCAAGTGTAGGACATTATATCAATGAAGTCACTTCGCTTCCGCAGCGTGCATTTGCTGATGGTGTAAAGACATTCAACGGTAGCGATTACTGCAATTCAGTTTATGGTGAAAACAACATTCTTGTATCTTTAGGTAATCCTATTGGGGTGTTCTATGGATACGAAACTTTAGGTGTGTTTTCAACTGATGCTGAAGCTAAAGAGGCTGGTAAGGAAGGCTATCTCTATATGTTGAATGCGGCAGGAAATATCCAAAACTTTACTGCTGGTGATGTTCATTTCGTAGATCAGAACGGAGATGGCTGTATTGATGAAAATGATAAAGTCATTCTCGGCAATCCTAACCCTGATTTCTATGGCAACATCTTTGCAGCACTCAATTGGAAAAACTTCACTCTGGATTTGGGCTTCAACTTTAGTGTTGGCAATGATGTATATAATTACCAGCGTAGCATCGTCAATTCTGGCTCTACATTCTACAATCAGCAGGTTGCTGAAGTAGGCCACTGGCGCTATGAAGGTCATGAAGCTACATTGCCTAAGTTGGCATATGGTGACCCTATGGGCAACAATCGTTTCTCTGATCGTTGGATTGAGGATGGATCGTATCTTCGCCTGAAAAATGTGCGTATGTCCTATCGAATACCTGTGCCAGAGTCGTGGACATCATGGCTACAAAGCATGTCGGTATGGGGCGAAGCGCAAAATGTGTTTACGCTTACTAGATATACTGGCAATGATCCAGAGTTCAGCATTGGCAACAGTGTGATGTATCAAGGTATTGATTGCGGCAATCTAGCTCAAAGCCGTGCATTTGTAGTGGGTTTGAAGATTAACTTGTAATAAAGTGTAATTATTATATAACATGATTATATGAAAAAGATAGTATATTCAATCATTGTAATGTTTGGTCTCTTCGTTACGACATCGTGCGAGGATATGCTCATGACGGGCAATGATAGTATGGTCGTTGAACCTGAATTGGATTCTAAAACCGACTCTGTGTTTTATGCGTTGGGCATTGCCCAGGCCATGCAGCAGTTGGCAGACCAATATTTCTTTATTGGAGAGATGCGTGGCGAGTTGGTGACCACGACAGAGCATACCGATAAGAATCTTCGTCAGTTGGCAGACTACTCGGCCACTACAGCCAATAAGTATGATAGTGCATACGTATATTATAAGGTAATCAACAATTGCAACTATTATCTCAAGCATCGCGACAAAGATTTGACCACTGGTGCCGATAATGTTGTAATCAACGAATATGCTGCAGTTGAGGCTTGGCGTGCATGGGCCTACTTGCAGCTCGCTCGTACGTATGGCGGCAATGAGAGGGGAGTGCCCTTCTATACGGAGC
>JAZPZS010000066.1:0-7719 GCA_045544835.1 Bacteroidaceae bacterium
CGTGTGCCACCCCGTTTGTTTGAGATCACAAATTGTGACCTCAAACTACAGAATTCTTCTTTCGTCAATTCAAACATGAAGTCTGTAGGGAAACGTTTGATGTTTCGTTTTACAGATTGCTTGAGCACTCTTGTCTCCGTGCCGTATAACTCCGCCAAATCAAAATCGAGCATCACGCGCTGGCCGCGAATCTCGTATATCTTGTTCTGTATTACCTGCAACTGTTCCATAAAAATTGAATATTCCCTACAAATTTAGACATATAGAAATGTTAATGCAAGCTTTGGGACTTTTTTCTATGAATAATACCAAATAATCAGGTGATTATATATGGCATATAGAAAGTTTGGCTATCTTTGCAGTGTCCCTTTATGTCAGCATCAAACTAAAAATACAGATTACTATGAAAAAGCGTCTCTTCAAGGCCATCGCATTCGCGGCTTTCTTAGTGTTACCATTCAGCTCATTGTCTGCCCAAAGCATCAAGGAGAGCTTCTCTGCCGAGGGAAGAGAGAATTGGAAGCCGGAGGTTACGGTGCGTGGGAATCTGGGCATCTATTCTGGAGGATTCGCAGTAACAGGCGGTGTACGTATCGACGAGAAGCGCACATTGGGCCTAATGGTGGGGAAGAATGTAAATGTATACACTGTTACTCATGGTTATTCAGACGTCAATAGCTTTAGTGCAGCTCTGTATGGTCGCAGATATTTCCATTTAGGTGAACGCAAGATATTCTCATTCTACAGCGACTTGGCGTTAGGCGCTGCTGTTGTGACAGATATCGAAGGAGCGTATTGGGTTGACCCTGTAGACGGGACAACAAAGATGGATGATATTAGTGTCGAGAAGGGAGATGTGCAATTTTATCTCTCTTGGCAGCCCGGCATCAGAGTGCGCTGTTATAAGAATCTGCATATCTTCCTTGGCCCCACGCTTTCGACACATTGCCTTGGCGTACATCTCGGTATAGGGTTCTGATGGCATAAAAGGCACTCGCTGAGGGAAATATCAGAGCAAGGCCTATATTATTCGCTCGTTTATTGCTATCTTTGCGATAGAATCAACTTGCTATGGCAAAGCATTTCACCTCGATACGACAAACTATTCTCCTGGGGCTATGGCTACTCTGTACATTGCCCACCTCGGCGCAGTTCCTCTCGTGGGACGACTTCGTGGAGCAGCTTTTCGTGGAGGCAGAGAGCGAGGGTGAAGAGGCGTTGGTGGCAGCCGAGAATCTCTACGACGACTACATGCACTGGCATGCCCACCCCATCAACATCAACCGTGCCGACAGTACGGAGCTGCAACAGCTGGGCTTCCTCACCGACTGGCAGATTGAGGGCATACACTATTATATATATAGGTACGGGGCTCTGCGCAGTGTGGGCGAACTGATGCTTATCCCCGAGCTCGACTACCACACACGCCAGCTGCTATCGTACTTCGTCACCTTCGGTCCACCGGAAGAGAAGAAGGAGAATCCTCGCGACACTTGGCGCCGTATGCTCACCCGAGGACGCAGCGAGCTCTCCTCGCGGCTCGACATCCCACTCTACAGCCGAGCAGGCTATGCACCACGCACACAGAGCCAGCTCGATGCAGCGCCTTCGCGCTACTACACAGGCAGCGCGCTCTACCACAACCTGCGCTACAACTACCGCTACGGCACACGCCTCTCGTGGGGCATCAGCGCAGAGAAAGATGCAGGCGAGCCCATCTTTACCGCCACTTCTCCCCTACCCGGCTACCTATCGGGCTACATACAACTGGGCGATATGGGCATACTCAAGAATCTGGTGGTGGGCAACTACCGCCTGCGCTTCGGGCAGGGACTGATACTCAACTCCGACTTTGCTCTTGGCAAGACGATGCTGTTGCAAGGACTGGGCCGACAAAGTGCCTCCATCAAGCCTCATCGGGGCACGGGCGAGGGCGACTACTACACAGGAGCTGCTGCTACCGTGGCGTGGCATTCGTGGCAGTTCACCGCCTTTGCTTCGCACCGACGGCTCGACGCCACGCTCAGTGGCGCTGCCATCAGCACTCTGAAAACCGACGGCTATCACCGCACACCCACCGAACTGGCACGCCGTGGAAACACACGCGGCAATCTCTTCGGAGCACACCTCGGCTATAGCAATCATGGTCTGCACGTGGGGATGACAGCATTGTACCAATCGTTCAACCGCCTCTTTGCTCTCCCCACACAAAGCTACAAGCGTTATGCGCCGCAGGGGCACACCTTCTTCAACGCCTCGGCCGACTATGCCTGGCATCATCATCGCCTGAGCATCGTAGGCGAGACCGCCGTGGATGGCAAAGGTTCCGTGGCCACTCTTAATATGCTGCGCGTGAAGGCGGTAGACGGACTACACTTCACCCTGCTGCAACGCTACTATGCCCATGACTTCTGGGCACTGGAGGGCAAGAGCTTCTCCACCTCATCAGACATCCGAAACGAGCAGGGCGTATATCTCGGTGCCGAGTGGCAGCCCCATCGCCGCTTCGTGCTCACGGCATACGCCGACGGCTACCATTTCCCCTATCTGCGCTACCGTGTGTCGGCCCCATCATATGGAACCGATGGTGTGGTCACTGCCCACTATATGCCCAATGACGCACACAGCCTACTGCTTCGCTACCGCTTCCGCCTGAAGCAGCGCGACGTGGCCGAAGGATATCGCTTGCCCAATGGAGGGTTGCTCAATGAATGGACGCATCGCCTACGACTGCAGTGGAGCGGCACGCTGACTCCGTTGCTAAGTTGCCAAACACTGATGGAAGGTTGTCTCGTACAAGCCGAGACACTCTCCACGGGCGCAATGGCCAGCGCACAAGCTACCTACTCCCCCACCCTTGACCAGCACGCCTTGCGCCTCTCGTGCGGACTCACCGCCTTCCGTGCCGACTACGCCGCCCGACTCTATGGCTACGAACGCGGACTCCTCTATGCCTACAACTACCAAATGTACTATGGCACGGGGCTACGCAGCTACCTGCTCCTACTGTATAGCCACAAAGAGGCACCGCGCCTCACCGCTACAGCCAAGATCGGTGCTACACACTATTTTGACCGCACCACTATCGGCAGTGGAGCCGCTATGATTAGCGCCTGCCACCGCGAGGATGTGCAGTTGCAGGTGAGGTATACGTTCTAAAGGTATTTTTAAGATTATTATATCGAACAGATTTCTAAAAACACACTCCCAACTTCACACTAAAGCTGAGGGCTACATGTTCTCTCATCTTTCCAAATGCATTCCATAGGGCAAAGCCGTGATGATAGCCCGTCTCGGCAGGAATCCCGAAAGCATAGCCGCCACCTACCCAAGCATCTATTAAGAAGCGGTTAATATTCATCTGATAGCCCGTAGTGGCAAGCAGGGCACCCATCTTGGCAGGAGTACGTAGCTGACTGCCCGATGCATTGTAGGAATAATGCGAATAGATGGCCTCGGGGCGCACATAGAATCCCTGCAGTCCACCGCTGTTATTGCCCGTCAAGAAGAACTTATGGCCATAACGCACTGTAAAGCCCAACGGTTCATTCTGAAACTTATCGTATCCAGCACCAATCACACTGGCACAGAGTTCTGCAGACTGATGATTGGCAAAAGCACGCTCATACGACAACTTCGTGCTTCCTGTCAGCCACGACAGGAAAGTTACCTTCACAGCATTGTCATACACTTCTCCTGCCCTACCAACAGTACAAAGCATACAGAACGACAACAAAACAACTACCCTACTCCTTCTCATATACACTCGCTGGGGTTATTGACGGTAGTATCTTCTGTTCAAACACATCGCGCCGCACGATACGGTAGTGGGGATGATAATGTTCGTTGAAGGCACGGCTGTGGTGTACCACATAGTTGCCTTCGCTCAGCAGATGGGCTAGCTGAATGGAATCCTCAGCAAATCCCTGGAAGGTAGGACATACCTCTCTGACGGTTTGCTGTATGATGGCCCACTCATCGGTCCACTCGCTACTGAATGCCGGTTCTCCCTGCGCACTCTCTACAAAGGCATCGACCAAGCTATCAACCGTCACCAAGCTATCCCTAATCACCGAAAGGTTCACGCGATAGAATTGTTCGCGCCAGCCACACGGCTCATAATACTCACCGCCAAGCGTATCGGCAGTAGCCAGTTCGCGCAGGATATAGCGCTTGGCACCCTCACGGTCACTGACGATATGTGCCGGGCCAAAGTAATCTTGAAAGCTACCTTTATAAATATCCTGCAGGGTAGCCTTGGGGTAACGGAGAAGAAAGCTCTCCACATATTCGCGCATGGCTTCACGCTGCTGTTTCTCTTCCTTTGAGGCCTTGTTGCCACAAGCTCCGAAGAGTACAATGCTTGCTATAAGAAATAGAAATAGTTTCTTCATTACTGCCAATTATCTCTTCATATAAATATTATCAATGTGCCTCCAGCCAGTTGGTTCCCCAACCAAAGTCGGCGCTGAGTGGTACCTGCATCCGGTAGGCGCTTTCCATGGCCTCGATGACGATGCGCTGCACCTGCTCCTTTTCCTCGGGGTAGACGCTGAAGTTGAGTTCATCGTGTACCTGGAGTATCATTGTGGAGCGCAGCCCCTCGGCACGGAAGCGGCGGTAGATCTCTATCATGGCTATCTTGATGATGTCGGCCGCGCTGCCCTGGATGGGTGCGTTGATGGCGTTGCGCTCGGCATAGCCACGCACTACGCTGTTGTGTGAGTTGATATCCGGCAGGTAGCGCTTGCGGTGGAGGATGGTCTCTATGTAGCCCTTCTCGCGGGCCACCTGTATGCTCTCGTCCATGTAGCGTTTCACGCCGCCGTAGGTCTCGAAGTAGTTTTCGATGAGCTCCTTGGCCTCGCTGCGGCTCACGTTCATGCGCTCGGCAAGTCCGAACACCGATATGCCGTAGATGATGCCGAAGTTGGCCGTCTTGGCACGCGAGCGCTGCTCGCGTGTCACCTCCCCGATGGGCACGTGGTATATCTTGGCTGCTGTGGCCGCATGGATGTCCTCGCCCGAGCGGAAGGCCTCGATGAGGTTCTCGTCGCCACTGAGGTGGGCCATGATGCGCAGCTCTATCTGTGAGTAGTCGGCCGAGAAGAACTCGCACCCGGGCTCGGGGATGAAGGCCTTGCGTATCTCCTTGCCGTCCTCGTTGCGAATGGGGATATTCTGCAGGTTGGGGTTGCTCGAGCTGAGGCGCCCCGTGGCCGTGACGGTTTGGTTGAATGAGGTGTGTATCTTGCCCGTCGCGGGGTTGATGAGGGCGGGCAGGGCATCCACATAGGTGCTCAGTAGCTTCTTCAGGCCTCGGTGGTCAAGGATTTTCTCCACTATGGGGTGCTTCGAGCGCAGCCCTTCGAGCACCTCTTCCGACGTGCTATACTGTCCACTCTTGGTCTTCTTGGCCTTCTCCACGATCTTGATACGCTCAAAGAGCACTTCACCCACCTGCTTGGGCGAGGCGATGTTGAATGAGAAGCCTGCCAACTCATATATCTCGCGCTCTATCTGCATCAGTCGCTCGGTGAAGTAGCGTGAGGTCTCCTTCAGGGCCTCGGTGCTGATGCGTGCGCCGTTGCGCTCCATATAGGCGAGCACTCGCACGAGCGGCATCTCGATGTCGTAGAACAGCTTGTCGGCACCGGCCGTCACCAGCTCCTTCTCGAGGATATGCTTCAGCTTCAAGGTCACGTCGGCATCCTCGCAGGCATAGTCGCAGATGTCGGCAGGGGCGAGGTCACGCATATTCTTCTGCCCACGTCCTCGAGGGCCTATGAGCTGCTCTATCTTGATGGTATCATATTTCAGATAAATCTCGGCCAGGTAGTCCATGCCGTGGCTCAGCTCGGGCTGCAGCAGGTAGTGCGCCACCATAGTGTCGAACATCGGGCCGCCGAGCTCCACACCATAGCCCTGCATGATGAGGTAGTCGTACTTGATGTTCTGCCCTATCTTCAGCGCCTGCTCATCCTCAAGCACGGCACGGAACTGCTCCACGATGCCTTGCGCCTCGCTGCGCTCGGCAGGCACAGGCACATAGTAGGCCACGCCCTCCTCGATGGCAAAGCTCATGCCTACCAGCTCGGCCGTGATGGGGTCGGTACCCGTAGTCTCGGTGTCGAAGGCAAAGGCCTTGGCCAAGGCGAGTTTTTCCACCAATCCATCGAGCTTTTCTTGGGTATCCACCAAGGTGTAGGTGTGCGGTATAGTAGCGAGATTGTCGAGACTGGTATGGAAGAGATCACCTGCAGACTCTGTCGTGTCCATTGCGAAGAGATCACCTTGCACTGCACCTCCTGCAGGTGCAAAGAGGTCGCCCTGCACCGACTCGGTAGCACCCTTCCGCGCTGTCTGAGTCCTCCCCCTAGAGGGTGAGTTAGAGGAGGTCTCGGTGTCCTTTCCCATCACCCTCTTCAGCAGCGTGCGGAACTCCAGTTCCTCAAACAATGCCTGTATCTTCTCCTCGTCGGGTGCCTCGCGCTTCAGCGCCTCCAGGTCGAGCGTGATGGGCACATCGGTCTTGATGGTAGCCAGGAAACGGCTCAGCTCTATGAGCTCCACATTCTCGTCCACCTTTTTTCTTAGCGCACCCTTCAGCTCATCGCGGCGGGCGAGCAGGGTGGGTATGTCGCCAAATTCGGCAATGAGCCTCTGTGCCGTCTTCTCCCCCACACCGGGGCATCCGGGGATGTTGTCCGACGAGTCGCCCATCAGGCCCAGCAGGTCAATCACCTGCTCGGGGCGCTCTATGCCGAATTTCTCCTTCACCCGCTCTATGCCCATCACCTCAAACTCCTTGTCGCCAAACTTAGGGCGGTAGATGAGCGCATTCTCCGTCACCAGCTGCCCATAGTCCTTGTCGGGCGTCATCATATAGGTCCTTATGCCCAGGGCATCGGCTTGGTGCGATAGCGTGCCTATGACGTCGTCGGCCTCGTAGCCCGGCACCTCCAGGATGGGGATGCGGTAGGCACGCAGTATGTCCTTTATGATGGGCACGCTGGCGCGTATGTCCTCGGGTGTCTCCTCGCGCTGCGCCTTGTAGGGTGCGTACATCTCGTGGCGGAAGGTACCGCCCTTGGGGTCGAAGGCCACGCCTATATGTGTAGGCTGCTCCTTCCTGAGCACATCTTCCAGGGTGTTGACAAAGCCGAAGATGGCCGAGGTGTTCTGCCCCTTCGAGTTGATACGCGGAGCGCGGATGAAGGCATAGTAGGCCCTGTAGATGAGGGCATAGGCATCGAGAAGAAAGAGTTTTTCCATACGTTTTATTAATAATAGGTTGTAAAAGTACGAAAAAAATACGATACAAACCGCCTTATCGCCCATTTTATAAGTACAAACAAGGAAAAGGAGGGGCTTATTCGTACCTGTAGCCTGCTTCGCGGTCAGAAGGTACTCTTAAGCACACTTCACAGGGGGAGATGAACCTCCCCTCCGTTGCAAGCAGCGCTAGTGCTCCGCGCTACCGTCGTCAATGCGAAGCGCTCGACTCGTTCGAGAACCGACGCCAAACCGAGGGCCATCAAGCTTGCTTGAAAGCAGGTTGAACATTCATGAATATGCAAGCGTTTTTACGTCATGATGATGTAATTTAACATCATTTTAGTGCGATATATCAAATAAAACGTTTATATTTGCAGAAAAATCTATAGTTATGGGACAGGTATCAATGACTGTGAGGATGGACTCACAACTGAAAGCAAC
>JAZPZS010000067.1:0-26617 GCA_045544835.1 Bacteroidaceae bacterium
AGCCATCACTAATGCCCGCAAGATAGTAGATGCTCGCAACTATATCATTCACGGCTATGACAGCCTTTCTCCCGATATCCTTTGGAGTATGGTAATAAACCATCTCCCAAGATTGAAGAAAGAGGTTGTTGCTTTGCTGTAACTCTGTTTACATTACGAAACGCAAGGAAATCTTGTACAAAAATTTCGTATCATTTTGTAAGGCAAACCCTGCGGTTTGCTTACATGGTGTTGAAATCGGAAGTATAGACTCACTCAACTCACTAACTAATAAACTCAAAAACTCACGTTTCGCTTACTTTCTGAAAAATCCTAATTGCCCATGGCTGCGTTCTTTTTGTTTGGCTTGGGGATTGGGCGAAAAGATTGCGAGGATTTCCCTATTCCATTTCTCTTGTAAACATAAATTTGCCGTAAATTGCCATGAATATCATTTAAAGCGATTGCCATATCGGAGACGTGGATAAAAAAGTAGCGCGGTGAACATATCATCCACTGCGGAGTTTTTTATACGCGTTTTATTCCTGCCATTCCTCGGATATCCAATATCCGAGGACATAGAAATGGAGGATTTGAATCCCCGTTTATTTATTTCTGGTCACAAACCCTGATACTTAGGGAAGCGGATAAGGTATATCCTCCACCGTAACGGGCAAAAGGTTGCTCTTCTAACCTCTGCTATGCACGAGATTCCGAACATAACTCGTAGACAATCACTACACTCTATTCCAATTGCAATATTTCGTTTTTTCTTTTGTGCTTATTTTAAATTGTGATGGGTACATACTTTTACTACGATTGCAGACAACAGAGTCATCAGACAAATCCAACCTGCAGTCTTTTTCAACTATGTCGTTAGATTAGTTACTCAGTCGGAATGTTACAGGCAATGTGAAGCGTACGCGCACCTTCTTACCATCCTGTTCACCGGGCTTCCATTTAGGCATGGTAGACACCACGCGGAGAGCCTCCTTATCGAGATAGAGGTTAACAGGTTTTATTACCTGAGGATCAACAATCGAGCCATCGGCGTTTATCACAAACTGCACGATAACACGACCTTGAATACCCTGTTCCTGGCATATTGCAGGATACTTGATGCTCTTCTGGATATACCTCATCAGTTCGACCATTCCACCAGGGAACTCTGGTTGTTTTTCTACATCGTGGAATATTTCAGATTCCTCTACCACGACTACTACATTGTCCTGAATTTCTGCGAACTCGCCTATCCGTTCTTGTTTTTCTTTTTCTCGTTGTATTCGCAAACGTTCCTCTTCAGCACGTTGCTGTTCCAATCGTTTTTGCTCCGCAGCCTTAGCATTGGCAATACTATCCTCACGTGCTTTTGCCAATCGAGTTTGATATTCTTGCCCTTTAGTTAGTATTTCAGTAACTTTCTTCTCAATATTTTCTACAGAACTACTACGAGCAAGAATCACACCATCTTGTGATATAAGAACAGTGGCAGGGATTGAACTCACGCTATAAAGTTTGGCTCCTACACAATTCCATCCTTGAAGGTCTGAAAGTTGTGGCCATGCCATTCCCTGATCTGCAACAGACTTTATCCAAACATCCTCGACGTGGTCTAATGATATGCTAACGATTTCTAATCCTTTGTTTTTATATGTTTTATATAATGTTTTCAGCGTAGGAATATCTTGAGTCGTCACATTTGCCCAACTTGCCCAGAAAGTCATCAAGGTTATTTTATTCTCTCTAATGTATTCAGATAATTTATGAGGGGTTCCATTTACATCACTCATTTCAAAATCACGGTACTTTTTCCCAACAGCGGTTTGTTCTATTGAGGAATGAAGATTTTGTTGAGCTGGGGCATACTCTATCCTTGCCTGTTCTTCCTTGCGTGCCTGTTCCTTGCGTTGCTGGTTGGTTGTGTAGGTGTCGTAAGCATCTATACCCCATACACAAGCTACCACGGAGATAATGGCAGCTACAAGATAGGGAATCACCTTATTCTTTCCTTTATGAATCGGTTCTTCTGGCTGCACCTTGTTACTTTGAACGACCTTGGGCTTCGAAGTTGCCTTGGGGGGCGGAGTTACCATCTGTTGCGTAGCTTGACTACGCTTCGGTTTATAGGTTGGAGTAGGTGCCGACTGTACTTTCTCAGGTGTAGCCCTTTTCTCATTGTTGCGCTGCATCCAAGGCATAGCTGCGGTTTCACCATTGAGACGTGCTGTGGCGTATGCAGTCAGTTCCGCTGCCGTGGGGCGCTCCCACGCTTCCTTGGTCAAGCAGGCTTTGACCGTATCGTTGAGTTCTGTGGAGAAACGGCCAAGGTCGGGCACTACTGCACCCGAGTTGAGCATACCGCCACCCATACCGCAGAAGGGGAGGTCGCCGGTCACAATCTCGTAGATGGTGGCACCCAAAGACCAGATATCGCTTGCTTTCACTGGAGAGGGGTTGGCCGAGAAACGCTCAGGCCCCATATAAGCTACCGTGCCTGCACTGGATGCACGCATCGAGTTCTTGCGAAGCGAGCTGCGTATCTTCTTGCTGATGCCAAAGTCGGTGATGAGGAAGCGGCCGGCCTTGTCGAGCAGGATATTGGCCGGTTTGATGTCCTGATGCACCACGGGAGGCTCCTGCTCGTGCAGGTAGGCCAGTCCGCTCGCCACATCGCGTATAAACCGCCATACGGTCTGTTCATCGGTACGGTCTATGAGGTCTTCTGCCGAGCCGTTGGGGCAGTAGGGCATCACCAGATAGGGACGGCTGTCGCTGATGTCGAAGTGGTAGGCGTGGAGCAGATTGGGATGGTTCAGCTCATACGCCGCCTTGTACTCCGATTTGAAGTCATCGAGTCCTCGGGCATCGAGGGCTATGTATATCTTGATGGCTACTTCCAAGCCATCAAGCTGTTCGTCACAGGCGAGCCATACCTCGCCAAAGGATCCGCGACCAAGTTCACGCAACAGGTGGTAGCGGTTGTGAAAGAGGGTATCGGGAGTGAGTTGCATAGTTATCTTTATCATTGTAGTCTTTCCACTTAAAAGACATTATAGATTTCTACAATCTTTCTGTTCTTTTCGTAGAAAATCCCAAATTATTCGTTATAAGTTGTTAGACGGGACTTTCACTTTTATCCAGGTATAGGGTCGTTAAGCACACTATCTCTTATTTGTTTAAAACACGAAAACGCTGGATAATATTTATAAAAGTCACTCCCAAATTCATTTTTATCTTTTGCAAATTTAGAAATCATTAAAGAAGAAAAGTCTAGGTATGTCATTGTTGAATCTGTCAAATAGTTATATGTCATACTATCTTTTGCAGAACCACTTGACAATAATTCCCGGCATATCGGAATTAGTGCACATAACATTGTTGTAATATCTTGATACTCATTATTTAGACATCCTATAATCGTAAATGAACTTGTAGCAATTACACTTGGGCTTATTTTTTTCAGTTTTTCTAATAACGATTGTCGGCCAGAATTTGTATCCTGCAAATGTGCACAATACATTATAATAGTAATTAATGATGTTGTAGACAAATGCATTTTATCTGTCCTCTTCAATCCTTTGAGGTAATAATAATAACTTAATAAGATAATACTTTCAGGAGTATTAGTTTTCAATAATGACACCAGTTCTATTTCAATATTACTATCATCGTCAACATTTATATGCAATGGACTAACATCTCCTGGCATCTTTAAACAAATCTGTTTTGAAGTTTCACTTGTATCTCCTAGATACTTCTCTACGGAAACAATTTCATTCTCAACGATCTCTCTATACATCGACATTCGATTATTGGATGAAATGTAGAAATAATCCCATAGCCATATATTAGGTATCACATTCTTATTTTGGTTGTGATATTTCTCTGCATATTGCAAGAAAGAATTTAATTGAAATGTATTTACAGAATTTTGTTCTAAATCAATTAAAAGCTCTTCTTTTATTTTAGGGAATTCAATATTGTCTGCTATCAATTGCTCATCAATATATTGGTCAATCAACTCTTCCTTCCCAGACTCTATTAAGTTTTGAATACAATAATACGTATCAAACTTCGAAGAATTATTATTTTTGCAGTCATCAATAAATCTAATACCAGAATTAATAATAGAGTCTATCTCGAATAAACTTATGTTGATGTCTTTTGCACTTCTCAAATAATAATAATGAAGTTGAAGATTCAATTCATAGTCATCTAAATTATCTATTAAATGATATGTTTGCAAAAAACCGCCAGTATAGTACATTATGATTGGTGCTAAACTTTTATATTGTTCAGTATTTTTTATAGAAAGATAGTGAATCAATGTTTTATAATCCTTGAGTTTATTTAATATATAGTCATATTCACTAGTATTCATGTATATATATCGACACAATTCATCCAAACAATATGCGATTTCATGGTTTGCATAAAAGTTTGCCATTTTAATTATTCCAAATTGGTTGGATTGAAATTTGCTTAAATCGTTGTCTAAATTAATTTCTTTAGAGACTTTTAATATCATAGATAAGATTTCATTATAGAAGCAGAATGCTTTATATCCATTCACATTTTTAACTTTATCAGTGATAAATGCCGCTATCTCTATAGAACCCACTTTATTATAGAACTCAATATGCTGTTTCACTCTTTTTGAATAAACTTCTATTGCAATTTTACAATCATCAAGTTTTTTAGTCCTTTCGTTTATATCATCTGTCTCACATACAGAAATTAAGTTCTCGATAATTTTTTTCTTCTCTTCATCTAATGTATCCATATCTATGTTTATAATTCTTATTAAATAATTTAAATGCGGAGCTTCGCTCCTTTTTTATTGTCTTCGGCGATAATGCCTACACTCGCTTAATGGTATTATTCTGTGACGGGGCGAACAGAGTAGCCATAAACTTTTTTTGTTTCTTCCCTTATAACACCCCTATCTTCTCTGTTGGTCCTAAAATTAAAGCTGTATGCTTTGTCATTTCCAAAAAAAGAATTGCCGCTATCTACTTCTATACTTGACCAATAATACCCCCAATACCCCCAAATCTCCACATCATCATGACACGCCCAACCCAAATCATTATAAAAACTCGCAGCAGGAAGAAAAATTCTATTACCATTAGGGCCTATAAATTCTATTCCATAAACACCATTAATTGAGGCAGTCCTTGTTTTACATCTATTTTTTAATTCCTCAAATTCATATAATGTAGGCATACGCCAAGCACCTCCCCACACCATATGAGCTACATCATATTTAGTTTGGCTTATATTTGCTCCTATGTCAGTCCAATAAACACCATCTACAACATACTTATAATTATCAAGCGTATACTTGACTTTAGTCTCCGTTTCTCCCCAAGCATAATAGTTTCCATATTCCTCTGGAACACTTGCTCCAACATTACACGTTGCCCATTTTACACTTAATCCAAGATCCACAAATTGGTGTCCGTTTATAATACCTCGCTCATAATCTCGCTTTTGTTTTGCGATTCGTTCCTCTTCTGCACGCTGTTCCTCTTTCCTTTTTTGCTCAGCACGTTGCTGCTCCAACCGCTTTTGCTCCGCAGCCTTAGCATTGGCAATACTATCCTCACGAGCCTTGGCAATACGTGCTTGACGTTCCTTCTCTTGTTTTTCACGGGCAAGACGCTCCTCCTTTGCCTTTTGAGCCTGGGCATATTCTATCCTTGCCTGTTCTTCCTTGCGTGCCTGTTCCTTACGTCGTTGGTTGGTTGTGTAGGTGTCGTAAGCATCTATGCCCCATACACAAACTACCACGGAGATAAAAGCAGCTGCAAAATAGGGAATCACCTTATTCTTTCCTTTACGAATCGGTTCTTCTGGCTGCACCTTGTTACTTTGAACGACCTTGGGCTTCGAAGTTGCCTTGGGGGGCGGAGGAACTTGTCGTTGCGTGGCTTGATTACTCTTCGGCTTGCGAGCCGGAGAAGATGTCGACTGTACTTTCTCAGGTGTAGCCTTTTTCTTATTGTTGCGCTGCATCCAAGGCATAGCTGCGGTTTCGCCATTGAGACGTGCTGTGGCGTATGCAGTCAGTTCTGCTGCCGTGGGGCGCTCCCACGTTTCCTTGGCCAAGCAGGCTTTGACCGTATCGTTGAGCTCTGCAGAGAAGCGGCCAAGGTCGGGCACTACTGCACCCGAGTTGAGCATACCGCCACCCATACCGCAGAAGGGGAGGTCGCCGGTCACAATCTCGTAGATGGTGGCACCGAGCGACCACACATCGCTCGCTTTCACAGGAGAAGGATTGGCCGAGAAGCGCTCGGGACCCATATAAGCCACCGTGCCTGCACTGGATGCACGCATCGAGTTCTTGCGAAGCGAGCTGCGTATCTTCTTGCTGATGCCAAAGTCGGTGATGAGGAAGCGGCCGGCCTTGTCGAGCAGGATATTGGCAGGTTTGATATCCTGATGCACCACGGGAGGCTCCTGCTCGTGCAGGTAGGCCAATCCGCTTGCCACATCGCGGATAAACCGCCATACGGTCTGCTCGTCGGTATGGTCTATGAGGTCTTCGGCCGATCCGTTGGGGCAGTAGGGCATTACCAGATAGGGACGGCTGTCGCTGATGTCGAAGTGGTAGGCATGGAGCAGATTGGGATGGTTCAGCTCATACGCTGCCTTGTACTCCGACTTGAAGTCGTCGAGTCCTCGGGCATCGAGGGCTATGTATATCTTGATGGCTACTTCCAGTCCATCAAGCTGTTCGTCACGGGCGAGCCATACCTCGCCAAAGGATCCGCGACCGAGTTCGTGCAACAGGTGATAGCGGTTGTGAAAGAGGGTATCGGGGGTGAGTTGCATAGTGGTCATAACTTTAACTTTTTGAACAACTGACGCAATGCCTCGTGCCCAAATTGTTTGATTATTTCGTTTATTGTTCGCTGTCCTTGAGGGCTATTAATCCATTGTTGAATGGATTGTCCTGCTTGTTGTGCCATTTGTGTTATGCCGGCCACTATTATAGCTAAAATACTTTCTAAAATCATTGTTTCAATCTTTTATTTCTCTCCTGTACAATAATATTGATCCTTTATATGCTCAGGGATAGTTTTGTCGATAACATTACCATAATGAACTGTATCAAGGAATAAATCCTCGAAGAAATCATATTTATTCAAAGATTCTATATACGGTGTTGCTTTACCATTACTTGCGCATATTAAATTTATCAGATAGCAAAAAAGGACATCTAAATTCAATTGTGCCTGTACCATTGCAATGTATCTAACTCTGATCTTGTCATCCAATGGAGAATTTAATATGCATTCTACAAGATGGTAGATGTATTTGAATGTGTTATAAAAATTTGCCTTGTATACTAATTGATCAGAAAAGAATGAAGACATATCTCTAATTGCTTCCAGACTTTGAAGATTACCATTTGCCCTCAACTTATAGTATCTACAAAAATTCAGGAAGGTACTTAATTCTCTATTAACTTCTATTGCTTGTTCATTGATTAATACAGTAGTTGTTATTCTATAATCTGTAAGATAGCTTC
Organism: Bacteroidaceae bacterium; assembly: GCA_045544835.1. Classification (GTDB taxonomy): domain Bacteria; phylum Bacteroidota; class Bacteroidia; order Bacteroidales; family Bacteroidaceae; genus UBA1189. The sequence goes on from JAZPZS010000067.1 coordinate 7,520, forward strand.
TAAAATTGGCCAACATTTGAGCAAACACAGCATCAAAAGAGGCCTGTTCGCGCATTCTAACCGAGTTCTCATAGGCTTTGTATGCTCCACAAGCAGCTATAAAAGTAGACAATGCCGTTATAGTTTCCCAAGATAGAATATTATAGGTGAAACTAACCCCTAAAAATACAGAAATGCTCCAATAGATAATATACATCAAAGCTATTATCACTACAATGATTGATATTACAGAAATAATTGTACTCAGCCATCCTTGAAATGGATGTGTCTTTTCTTGTTTCACATTCTTTTTCATACGTTTTTATTTTAATAGTGAATAATGTGTGTGTTATTGATTCATAAGTTTTTGTGATGGGATAGATAGTACCCCAAGATAGGGGGATAATTATAAAAACTTCCGTCATAGCCAAGCCCTAACCAAGTCCGAATTTAGGATCAGACTCCTGAACTTCATTGACATTCAACTTTTTCTCTAATTCATCTAATTGTTTCTTGCACCATTCATCTCCTGCATCCCGTCCTTTGCGATAATATTCTTTTGCTTTAATTATGTTTTCGAAGTCGTATTCATATAGCCTTCCTAGGCTCGCATATGCATGATAATCACCGTGTTCAATAGCTTTCAAATACCAAGTCTCCGCAGTTCTATAATGCCTTTCTTGCTTAGAATCGAATCCCAATTGTTCATAAGCGTATCCTAAATCACTATAACAATCACCCCCAAAATCAATAGACATTTTATAGTACTTAATAGCTTCCATATTGTTGTTAAAGAGATAGAATAGTCCCATAAACTTATACGCTAAAGCTTTATCCTCTATATTAGGACTTTCTGCCGCTTTACGATACCATTGTAGTTTTTCTTCCTTATTTTCCAGACTTAATCCATAGAATGCCATTGCTTCATAACTCCCATTCTGTATGGCCTTCTGATACAATTCTCTTGCATAATGTTCATCTTTTTTGATGCCACTTGACACTGAACCTACAGCATACTTTCGTCCTAAAAGAAGCAAGGCCTTTGTGTGTTTTTTTTCAGCAGCCTTCACAAACCAAGGAAGAGCCTCTTTATATTTTTTATTATTTTCCAATTGCATTGCTTTTTTATAGCAGTATTCGGGATCTTCTTCCAACCGTTTTTGCTCCGCAGCCTTAGCATTGGCAATGCTATCCTCACGAGCCTTGGCAATACGTGCTTGACGTTCCTTCTCTTGTCTTTCACGGGCAAGACGCTCCTCCTTTGCTTTCTGAGCCTGGGCATACTCTATCCTTGCCTGCTCTTCTTTGCGTGCCTGTTCCTTGCGTCGTTGGTTGGTGGTGTAAGTGTCGTAAGCATTTATACCCCATACACAAACTATCACGGAGATAATAGCAGCTACAAGATAGGGAATCACCTTACTCTTTCTTTTACGAATCGGTTCTTCGGGTTGCACCTCGTTACTTTGAACTACCTTGGGCTTCGGGGTAGCCTCAGGGTTCGGAGTTACCATCTGTTGCGTGGCCTGACTACGCTTCGGTTTGTGGGTTGGAGTAGGTGCCGACTGTACATTCTCTGGTGTAGCCTTTTCCTCATTGTTGCGCTGTTTCCACGGCATTGCCACGGTCTCGCCATTGAGATGTGCTGTGGCGTATGCTGTGAGTTCTGCTGCTGTAGGGCGTTCCCACGTTTCCTTAGCCAAACAAGCCTTAACGGTATCGTTGAGCTCTGCAGAGAAACGGCCGAGGTCGGGTACTACTGCACCCGAGTTGAGCATACCGCCACCCATACCGCAGAAGGGGAGGTCGCCGGTCACAATCTCGTAGATGGTGGCACCAAGCGACCACACATCGCTCGCTTTCACAGGAGAGGGGTTGGCCGAGAAACGCTCGGGTCCCATATAAGCCACCGTGCCTGCACTGGATGCACGCATCGAGTTCTTGCGTAGCGAGCTGCGTATCTTCTTGCTGATGCCGAAGTCGGTAATGAGGAAGCGGCCGGCCTTGTCGAGCAGGATATTAGCGGGCTTGATGTCTTGATGCACCACGGGAGGTTCCTGTTCGTGCAGGTAGGCCAGTCCGCTCGCCACATCGCGGATAAACCGCCATACGGTCTGTTCGTTGGTATTATCTATGAGGTCTTCTGCCGAGCCGTTGGGGCAGTAGGGCATCACCAGATAAGGACGGCTATCGCTGATGTCGAAGTGGTAGGCGTGGAGCAGATTGGGATGATTCAGCTCATAGGCTGCCTTATACTCCGACTTAAAGTCATCGAGTCCTCGGGCATCGAGGGCAATGTATATCTTGATGGCTACTTCCAAGCCATCAAGCTGTTCGTCACAGGCGAGCCATACCTCGCCAAAAGAACCACGACCGAGTTCACGCAACAGGCGGTAGCGGTTGTGAAAGAGGGTATCAGGGGTGAGTTGCATAGTAGTTTCTGTTTTAATTTGAGATTCTTCCTATCGTCATAATGACAATAATGTGGTATCTGTAGAGGGTACTGCTATAGTAGTGTCGCTCTGCGCACTTATTGGGGTCAACAGAGACTCATTAGTAGGAATTAGCGTAGGCTGTTGCTCTTGCTTGGCCGATACTGAGTCTTTGACTATAGGCAGGGACTTAACCGTCACGGTTTTCTTTGGCTTATCCTGTGATACAGTCGGCAGTAAATTATATAATGTATCGGCAGATATGCCAATGGTATCTACTGTAATATCTTTTGCAGACGACTTAGGAGTATACAATGCACGGCCTATCAGAATCCCTGCCAGCAAGCATAGCAATGCCGCAACGACTGCAACTATAGTCCTCCAAAAGCCTCGTTGTCTACGGATAGGGAGGGAAGACATAGCAGGAGCCGTTTGGCTAACTTCCTCCTTTACAGGGGTCGATGGCTGTACCTGTATCGCGACGGTTGCATTATATCCAATAGCATCAGCAGGCTCTGCACCTCCCTCTGTTATCTTGGCAAGGATGATGGTTGTGTTATCGTCCCATCCCAATGATGTACCTCTATGCCAAAGAGCCTTCAAGCAGTTTCCTATGCTTGTGGTATTGGCAGAGAGTATATCCTCTATCTCTTCATCTCTCAACAGGCCACACAAGCCGTCGCTGCAGAGTAGGAAGATATCGCCACGGTGTATGGGATAGTCCTTCACCTCGGGATTGGCCTTCTCGCCCGAGTCGCCCAACGAGCGGGTGATGATATTGCTGTTGGGATGGTCGAAAGCGTGTTCCTCGGGCAGCAGTCCCTTGTCCACCAAATCCTGCACATAGGAGTGGTCGTGACTGAGGCGCACCAATCGGTTGGCCTCATTGTAGCAATAGGCACGGCTATCGCCACACCACCCTACGTATGCCCTATCGGCAAGCAGCCATAGGAGCACAATCGTGCTGCCCATTCCTTGTGCTTCGGGATGCGATGCGGCATACTGTTTCATCTCCTTATCAGCATCGACTATCACCTGCTTGATGAAGCGTTTCACGGAAAGGCAGTCGGCAAGATCTACAGCCGAGAGGTCAGCAAACTTTTGCTTTATCGTATCGACCACAATCTGTGAGGCTACCTCACCAGCACTCTGTCCGCCCATACCATCGGCTACCAGAAACAGGGAACCTTGGGAGGTGAGTTCAATGCCAACGAGACGTTCATCAAGTGGCACCTTTCCTGTAGATGTATAGGTGGAGAGGTCGGGACATAGCCAGAAATTGTCCTGATTGATCGGGCGGCCTGCCTTGTCACATATCGCAGAGATATCTAGATATATCGGTTTCATACTCTATATATAATAGTATATCGGTTAATTTCTCTTCTTGTTCTTTTTCTTGCGTTTACTCTCAGGTTGGGATACTTCTCCTGTGTCTTCTACAGGGGTAGCTGGAGAGGTAATAGGAGTGAGCAGCATTGTGGGCTCTTCCTCTTCGACAGCAGTGGAGGCAGTCGCCTGCATACTAACCCTCGCTATATACCACTTGTCATCGTTAGGATATGCCACACCTATCAATCGGAAATCCAACACCCCGATAGCACTGTTTATCGGCACCACATATATTCCCGATAGGATGTGTCCCGACACTGAAGGCTTGGGAAGTTGGTAGTCTGTGATTGTAGAATCAACGGCAAGTTTGTAGCGGTAGGTGACAATGGATGGTGCCATATCGCGTGTAAGGGTGGTATCAGAAGCCACCAACCAAACCAGCCAACCCTCCTTGGTGCCATTGGCTGTATCTACCGACAGACCTTTGCGTCCGTTTGCGACACTGTCTATGAAAAGCAAGTGATCGTCTTTGACTGGAGAACAGCAATGTTCGTCATATTGCACACCGACCATCGCCGTATCTCCTATGGCACAGTAAGAGGTCCGTGATATGATGGGACGGTAAGCTGCATTATTCAAACTCTGATAACGGGCATCATACCTCCACGGTGCCGTGAAACGATCAGTTACCACAATACCGTCTTTCACCTGGATACCTACCGAATAGATGGAGTTGAAGAGTTCCTGATGATTCCAGCCATAGCGTGTATTGGTAGCTGTATCGAGCAATTGGTAATCTTGCTGCAATACGACAAAAGCATCTTTGACTGCCGACTCAACCAACTGCTGGTTGGGAGAGTTCAGGAGGCTCTGCGAGATTTGTGCTGCTACACTATGAAACGAGGCAAGCAGCAAGGATATAATGATAGTCTTCTTCATTGGTTTATTCTTTATTGACAGATTACTGATATGGGTACGACAAAACCTGTGGAACGTCCGGCACCGGCCGAGACGATACCGATGACTACAAGATTGCCGTTCTCATCGGTGTAGAAGACGGGGCCGCCCGAGTTGCCTTGCTCATAGTTGGTATCTGTGGTCAATATCACACCGTCTCTGCTGAGTCCTTGCAGAGAAGCAATGGCATTGCCATAGACGGGATTGATGTCGTCTTCGGCATTGGCTCCCAATCCGAGAGGAAAGCCCAAGACGGTAAGTCGGGTTCCCCGGTCCAGATTGCGGCTCTTGGCAGCATCGAAGCGCAGGCCTCCGCGTTCGCTGGTTTTGAGATAGGCGTAGTCGCTGGCATTCAATGAGGCCAAGGTTAGCAGTTTGCCATCTTCCAATGTTCCGCTGCTGTCATTGGAACGGTCACATGTGAACTGCTCACTGCTGAATGTTATCTGCTTGCCCGATGAGGATACGGCTACAAAATGAGCTACTACCTTACCTCCGTTATTGGCTATGGCATTTAGTAGCATCAGCATCTCATTAGTACCACTGGCATCTTGCCAGAAATACCACGCTTCGGCAACGTGGCGGGCTGTTACAAAACGGCCATCACTGAGCAGGAAGCCTGTTCCAATCCAACTCGGGACATCACCACTTCCACAAGCGACTCTGGCAAATGAACCATCAGGTTGGGTTATTTCAAATCCTACCGTATAGATGAAGAATACGTGAGGGAGGCATTTCTCTATGGCTGCATTGTTGATACCCGAAGCATCAACGGTAGTAGACGGAGATGTGGAGATCTGATCCATACGTCCCGACAAATCTCGGATTTTCCTGTTCAAACGCTCATTGTCTGCCAGTATGCTATTGCTTACATCTTCTAACGAGTCCACAAGATTCTGAGCTGTATTCAGTTTGCCACGTATAACAGTGGTTTCAACGCTATTGGCATACAAGAAATAACTCAAGGCCAACACTGCAACAACAAACACGCACGAGATAGCTGTTACGGCACGTTTGTATGGTCGCAGTGCCTGTTGGCGGAATAGGTTAAGTCGTGCAGTAAAGCCTATGCTCTTGACCATTCCCTTTTCGCCTTGAGTGACGATGAACCCAAGTTTTGGACCATTGGTTGACAACTGTATCTCATCACCGTTCTGCAGGTACCATTCATTGGCGATCTTGTGGCCGTTGAGATAAGTAGAATTGGTTTGCGATAGTTGTACCAATTTCCAATTGTCGCCATCCTTGACGATAGCTGCGTGCTTGCGGCTGACGGTATTGAACGATTCGTCGAAACGAACCTGACAAGAGGGGTCGCGACCCAACTCTATCTGATCCACGATAATCTGCTGACTTTCGCCTGCTTTGTGATACTTACTCGATACCTTATGTTCCAAGGTATAGAATCTGCGCTCGTCACCGGCAAAAAGTGACTTCATACCAGCTCCTACCGAGCCGGATACAGTTCTCTTATAAGTTTGTGCTGCCATAATTGTAATTATTTATAAAATCGGTTAATCAAGTTTTCAATGATGTAGGATTTCATTTTGGTGAACAACTCATCTTGCTGCTTGTGCAGACTATGGATAAGGAAGGTAAGTATCACGCTGAGCACAAGAGCGACCAGTGTTGTATCAAAGGCTACAGCAAGCATACTTGTCACCTTTTCAATGCCTTCAGGTGTAGATGCCTGATTGGCAAATCCAAGTGAGGCGGCAATGCCAAGCACCGTACCGATAAATCCGACAGAAGGTATTGCCCACGAAGCATAATTGATATATGCTTGCTCGCTCTCTATCTCCGAATTGTAAAGACCTATCTGCGAGTCTACCAAACCAAGCACTTCTGAGGAGGACTTGCTGAGACGGTACTTGGTGCAGGACTTCTTTATCAGATCAACCAAATAATAGCTTTGCTGCCGTTCGAGATGCATCATATTTAGTTTCAGCTGATTGGCATCGTCTGCCGAAAGGATATAATTGTCTTTCTCAGGCAACAGGTGTGCAGAAAAGGAGTCGGCTTCGGTATTCAACCGGCTTTTAATAGCCATTACCTCCAATACGCCCCAAATGAAAAGGAAGTATGTGGCACCCTGTATGAGACCTTCAGGCATAGTGCCTCCAAGCATCGCCAAAGTTCTGTTAGGATTCTCTTCTGGTGTCATCAGTACCAACACCACCATAAAAGCAGTTGCTGCAGCAACGCTTATCATCAATCTTATCAGTCTGTTGTTCATAATGTTATTGTAAATAGATATTGTTGTTAGTAACAGTTAATGTGCCTACAGTTACACCCTGCATCGGTTGGGTGAGACGTATGTCTGAGAACTCAATTTTCTTTTGATTCCGTTTACCGGGATGTATCACCACATAACCACTGACATTGGCCGGGGTACCGTTCCAAGGTGTTGACATCTCACTATAGATATTGACAACTATCTTGTAATCGCCAGGAGTGAGTTCCCGCTGATAGAAGAGTTCGTAACGATTGTCGCCAGTCGAACGCGAACGAACATCTTCCAGCAGATTACCCCACGAAAAGTTTTTATTGCGGAAGTTGCAGATCTCTCCGCTATGTAGGTTCTTGACGTGAAGGTCAACATCTACATTGTTCTCCATCCAACTGCACACGATACCCAGTTCGGCATTGGTGCCAAAGAACATACTTCCTGTTTCTTGACTTTCTGCGGCTTCTTCGAGTTCTTCAATCCGTTGTTCCAGTTCACGGATACGTTGTTGAGCGGTTTCGTTCTCTTGTGCAACATCCTGGTACTGTCGGATTTGTTGTCGTAGGTTTTCCAACTCGGAACGTAAAGAGCTGTTCTCTGCTTGCAGTTGCTCTACCTCTGTCGTCAAGGTGGAAACGGTTGCCTGCAATGCCTCTAATTGTTGCTCTATCTGTTCGTATACATCCTGCGGAACCGAGTTCTCCAATTGAGTCATCAGTTCATCCAATTGCTCAATTTGAGCACTGAGATTCTCCAGCTCCTCCAAAGCCTCTTGTTGCTGGACAGACATCTTGGGAACAATTATAAAAAGGATGATAACTGCTCCCAAAGCCCCCGACAACAGGTCAAGGAACGATGTTCCGAATATGTTTATCTCTTTTCTTGCCATAAATCAATAGGTTTCAACTCTCATTTTTACATCTCCAATGGATATGATATCTCCATTACATAGTGGTGTGCCGAGGACAGATACCTCCGATGAGTTCAGATAGGTTCCATTGAGGGAATGCTTCCAACCATCGGGAGAGTATTGTTCCCATTGGCCATCACGAATATGCCATCCTTGTGTTTTTCGATTCAATTCCAAAGTGCAGTGTTTGCGTGAAATATAACGGCTTTGTTCTTCAAGTATGGGAATATCGTTGTGTACATCCTCACTTTGCCGACCAATGGTAAGCAATGCACGGTTGGCATGAATCAGTTCGTCCAACACATAAGTCCTTCCATATTCTTCGCCCTGCATAATGCGAAGCAGGATTCTTCCTTGTACTTCTTCGCGTGGAGAACTTACTTGAGGAGTAGCTGACTGTTGAGGGAACAGCGATAATATATCGTCAATATTCTGTGCCCGGTGCTTGAAGTCTGGTATAAGACAGCACTCGATAACTTGTAGCCAATTGACAGTGCTACGGAGTAATCGCAGTGCATCTCTATCCCAAACCCCATGCTTCCCATTATTAAGATAAGGTATCAAGTCGGCTTCGCTACGCAGTTCGCCAAAGGGAAGGTGACCGACAAGCAGTTCGTACATCATCACACCGAATGAGAAAATATCGGTAGTGGGTAGCACTGTGGCGTTGCCGCCTCGCGGTGGACGCACTTGCTCGGGAGGCATATATCCGTAGGTGCCAAAAATCTGTTGAGGACGCCCGAGCCATCCGCGCTCAGTCATCCGTTTGTTCTGATCACCAGATATACCGAAATCCGTCAATACAGCTGTACCGTCAGAACGGAACAGTACATTGTCGGGTTTGAGATCGCGATGTATCTTTCCACATCGATGTAGGTCACGTAGTCCCAACAATATATGTATTGCTACATCGGTCAACTCGCGAGGTGTGATGCCTCGTCTATTACGGAGGTCACCATTAGCACAGAATTCCATCAGTATGTAGGGGTTGCCTTCAACGGAACTATGCCCTAAAGAGCGTACGAGATAGTTGCTCTCTATTTGCCCTGTCTCGTACTCCATATCGAAACGTCGCACGATATTTTCCCTATCGGATGGATGCACCTCCCATAACTTCAGCAACTTGAGGGCGAGAGTACGATTCTGTGCATCTCTGACTTTATATACTGTACCGAAAGTGCCTTCGCCCAGAAGTTTTAGAACCCTATACTTGTGTTCTATGCTGTCGCCCGGAGTGTAAATACATCTGCTCGGTGCCAAGATAGACATAGGTCATCCTTTAAAAATAAATCGCCTGTTGCCTAAAATGATTACTGCCCCATCTTCCAGTTTGGTCTTCTTGGCTATATGGAGATACGTGGTCTGCAGCTGACTCTTGTCCTCTATGTACCAAGCACCGTCCTCGTATGTCAAAACGGCCTGTTCCCTTGATGTGATGGAATTATTGTTCGGGTCTGTATTGTCCCGATTGAGCACGATGGAATTACCTGTATAGTTGATGGCTTCGGGAATCTTTTCCTCTTCCTCCCAAGCTATGGGGGTCAACGAACACAAGGCTCCGTTTTGGGGTTTGGCCCAAGGGTTGATTGTGCCCATCTTGAATGGCTTTCCGCAGTTGGCACAGAAACTGTATTTCGCAGGCACCTTCTTGTGACAGTTCGGACATTCTATCAGTTTCTCGTTATGCTGCATATCGGCATGTTTGTTATCCAACGGTGATTTTTCAGCCTTTACTTGGGCATCTCCACAATTGGGACAGTGTGAAGTATCCGAATTGTACAGATAGCCACAACTATTACACTTGACCAATATACCTGCATCATTTGAAGAACTCTCCCGTACAGTTTTCTTCAATTCTTCCTCAGGAGCTTCAACATATTTATTTGCAGATAATGAAGGACGGTCTACCATGCTTCCGCTCAGCGGAGCATTGCATTTTTCACATTTTAAAGCACCAAGGTTGTTTTCCCAACCGCAATTACGACATCGCATAACTTTCATTATTTAAGCCGTAGACTCCCCTAACCGAATAAATAAAAATAATCAGGTTGTAAAAAGAAAAAAGCGTGAGAGCCTGTACCTGTTGCTCGCTTCACAGTGTTAGGCTCTCGCATTGCCCGATTAGTCGAAACGAGCAACGCGAAGCCTCACGCCGATAGTATATACACACCTTATGCCATACTAATCATCACGACCAATATAACAAAGGAGTACGAAAACTACCCATGAGACATTCACTGTTGCTTTGTTTTTGACTAATCTTCTGAATTTGCGAGATTCAACACTGTCAAAACCAAAGCGTCAAGTAAACGCCTTTTCCATTATGTCATCCCCGCCCTGCCACCTTAATCCGTACAAATGAGTTAAGGTATCGGCGAGAGAATATGCAAATGTACGGTTTAATTTTTAATTACGGTTATGATTTGTGAATTATTTTTAATGTTTTAGAGCATAACACGCGTGGCGTGTACGATAACGTTAAAACAGCCATTGGCTGTACGATGACGTTAACGTTAACGAAAACCTTTGGGAATTAAAAATTAAAAGTGAAAAATTAAAACAGAGGAAGGACAGCCTTTGGCTGTATGATGACGATAACTAAGCAGCGGAGCTGCGGGTTATGGGCGAGTGCATTAATAAATCTCCCGACCTCGGGTGAAGTCGGGAGTACTTTGTATATGGGATGGCACAGATTACATATCTTCTAGCGAGAGGCAAGTGGTGTCTATCTTATATTTGAAGAATAGTTTGGTGCGGATGGCCTCTACCTTTTCCATGAAGGCTTCAGGCTTGAAGTTCTTACACTGGCGCTTTACCTCGGCCAGGAGCACGCGCTTTTCGTTGAGGTGGATGGCTACGATGTCTATTTCGTTTTGTGCCGCATCCTTGCCCTTTGAGGTTTCCCACCATGAGCCGATATTGCGATAGAGCTGCTGCTCGCGTAGTTGCTCGCGGAAGTATCGCTCCAATGTCAGCCCCGAGTAGGTGGTGTAGTCGTCCTTGATGATTTTGGCCAGGGCAGCGTGCATCCCCGATTGTATGAGATCCTGATTCTTCACTATATAGCGGAACCAGAAGCGCAGGAAGTTGTCGGCAATCTCATAGCGCACCGTCTGCGTACCCTCCTTGGCAAGGATGGGACGCTTCTTGGCGATGATATCATAATCTGCTTCAAGGCGTTGCAAGAGCCCGCCCACACTGCTCCCGCCCACAGCATCGGAAATCTCTGATGCCGTGTTGCGACCCGAAGCGATGGCCGACAAGATGGCATAGTAGTTGCCATACTTCTTGCCAAACTCCTGTATGAGCAGGATGTTGCCCTCTTCGAGGAAGATGGAGTTTTCGCTAGTGATGTAGTCGACCATCTTCTCCATGGTATAGCAGTCACGATCAAGCAATATCTCTATATACTTGGGCACACCGCCGGTGAAGGTGTAGAGTGCCAAGAGGTCATCGTTGCTGTACTCGGGGGCATGGTCGGCAAGGATTTCCTTGAGCACACTGGTGGCAAAGGGTTGCAACTTGATAATGCTGTCGGCGCGGCCATAGAGCGGCTCCTTGTATTCCATGAAGATGCGGTGCATCAGTGTGTATACCGATCCGCTTACGATAAGGTTGACGTGTGTGGTGTCTTTATAGCGGTCCCACACATCCTGCATGCCGCTGTAGACCGACTCGTTGATGTAGAAGAACTCTTGAAACTCATCGATGATGAGGTTGAATGCTTGATGGCGGCCTATGCTCATCAGTTGCTCGAACAACTCTACAAACGAACCGATGCCTTGTGGCATGAACACACCCAACTCTCTGCTTGCCGTTTCAGCAAACTGGCGACAAAGTGCGGCTTCGTTGTTGCGCCCCACGAAAAGGTATGCAGTGGGGGAACCTTCACAGCTCTTGAGCATCAACTTTGTCTTCCCTACACGACGACGTCCCGTGAGTACGGTCATCTGAGAATGATTTGAGAATGCTATTTGCTGCGTAGATTGCAGTAGTGACAACTCGTTTTTTCTATCGTAGAACTTCATATGTCAATATTTTACACTTTTTCGCGGTGGATATTTTCGCGGTGGCGAATTTTCAACGACAAAGATAAGTGGTTTGTTCTTAATGGCCAAATAATTATTTGATTTATTGATAAAAATGCAGCGGAGCTACGGTTTAGTGTGAACGAAAACCTTTGGGAATTAAAAATTAAAAGTGAAAAATTAAAACAGAGGAAGGACAGCCTTTGGCTGTACGATGACGATGACTAAGCAGCGGAGCTGCGGTTGATGGTTGATGGACGACGGTTTAGAGTTATGGGGGTATGTTGTATCGGTAGCAAAATGAAGGTGCGTTTCCCAAAATATTCATATAAAACAAGTGTTGCGGAATAGGTTGTTCGGCTGTCCTTGTGCGGCATAACACGTTGTTTGTCAATCGGTAGACAAGGACAACCTGGGTTGCCCTGGGGTTGTCCTTGTTTATCAATTCATAATCAGTACGTTGCCCGCGACAAGGACAGCCGGACAACCTGTTTCGGAAAAGTGCTTTAAAGCTACGTTGAGAAAATCAGACAAAGAGAATTCTGAAATCAGACAAAGAGATTTTTTCTAACGAAAGGCTCTGATAATTTTATCAAAAGGCTCCGTTAGAATTGCCGGAGCCTTGCGTTTCGCACAGTACATGCATGTACCAGTTTTGTTGCATGTTTGTAATAATTCTATTACATGTATCAACCGCAGAAAAGCAGTTAATGCGAGTGTAGAATAGTAATGCTGGTAAGTAAAAAGCTTTATTATTGACTTGGCAAGGTGCAATAGGATAAGCAAAGTTTATAAATTGGTTGGCATCGGCAGACTCGTAAGATGGATTTTTGTACAAATCCTGCGTGTGATTTCGTAGATTCCACGCGTTGGTTTGCCGCTATAAAGCAATGCTTTAAGATGGACTGCTTGCTCGGCAGATAGCACAAGCAAGCTTGACTCTGTTCTCGCTACGCTGCGCCATTGACTTAAGCCCCTACAGGCGTCGACCTAACGGTTGCCAACCGATTTATAAACATTTTGCATATGGAATAGGAAAAATCGCATATGCCTTCTTTGGAAATCGCATGTCCCTTTTTCGAAAATCGACCTGCGTTCTTGAGAAAAGGGATATGCGATTTCGGAGTGCTGCACCTGGGGTGAAATAAAAAGAGCGGGAGTGCACATTGCACTCCCGCTCACAATCTATACTATCCTACCGGATTAGCTGAAGAATAGGGCGATACCCTTGTCGATACCGCTGAAGCCCATGAAGGCAAGAGCCAGGAGGCCTGCGGTAACGAGGGCGATAGACATACCCTCAACACCTTTGGGTACACGCACGAGGCTGAGCTGCTCGCGGAGGCCAGCAAACACGATAAGTGCCAATGCGAAGCCGAGAGCGGTAGCCAAAGCGTAGATGATACCGGTGAGGAGGTTGGGCTCAAGACCCTGGCCATTGTAAGTGCCGTTGGCCACGAGGATAGCTACACCAAGGATGCAGCAGTTGGTGGTAATCAAAGGCAGGAACACGCCGAGTGCCTGATAGAGCGAGGGAGAGAGCTTCTTGAGCACAATCTCGACCATCTGCACGAGGGCGGCAATCACCAGAATGAAAACGATAGTCTGCAGATACTGCAAGCCGAAGGGATTGAGCACCCATATCTGCAACAGGTAGGTAACGATGGTGGCGATGACCAGCACGAAGGTTACAGCCAAGCCCATGCCCTTGGCGGTCTCAACCTTCTTTGACACACCGAGGAAGGGACAGATACCCAGGAACTGTGACAACACGATGTTGTTCACAAAGATCGCGGAGATAAAAATCAGTATGTATTCCATAATCAATTATTTTTAGGAGTTATAGGGAGTTAGGGGGAGATAGTCGCTTCGCTCTTTTGGGGAGATAAAAGGCCAAATGCTTTGTAGGAGTATTGGCATTTAACTCCATTTATCTCCTTTAACTCCATTTGTCTCCATTGATTCTACTTTTTAATTTTATTCACGATGGCGATGAGGTAGCCCAATACGATGAAGGCACCGGGAGCCAATACGAAGGCCAGCATATTGGTCGATGAGGGCAGAAGGGTGAAGCCAAATACGGCACCTGTGCCCAACAGCTCGCGTACGGCACCGAGAAGGGTGAGCGCCCAGGTGAAACCAAGACCCATGCCCAGACCGTCGAAGAGTGAGGGGATGGCGGTGTTCTTGGCTGCAAAGGCTTCGGCACGACCAAGGATGATACAGTTTACCACAATCAGCGGAATGAACAATCCGAGACTGGCATAGAGTGAAGGCAAGTAGGCTTGCATGAGCATCTGCAACAGGGTCACAAACGATGCAATGACTACGATATATGCCGGAATACGTACCTTATCGGGAATAAGGTTTTTCAACAAGGCTATAACTATGTTTGAACATATCAAAACAAACGTGGTGGCAAGGCCCATAGACATACCGTTGAGTGCCGAAGAGGTGGTACCCAAGGTAGGACACATACCAAGGAGAAGGACAAACGTGGGGTTTTCCTTAACCAAACCATTCAAAAATACTTTCCAATTATTCATAATATTCTTCGTTTCTAACCACAGATTACTCAGATTTCTCCGATTATTTAGTCTGTTATTCTTACCCTTCTTGATGTAATATAAAGGAATCAGTGTAATCCGTGCAATCTGCGGTTAAAATTATCTTACTGTTGAGTTGTTGCCCCTGAGTTCACATCTGAGGCATTGCCTTTATACACCTTATAAGCATTGTTCACTGCGTTGAGGAAGGCACGTGAGGTGATGGTAGATGCGGTGATGGCATCTACGTCGCCACCGTCTTTGGATACCTTCAACTCGCCTTCGTTACCGATGTTGCGGCCAATGATGTTGTGGCTGCCTGCGGGGTCGGGCTTACCGAAGAACACCTTAGACACGGCAGATACCTCTTTGGTCTCGCCTGAGGTTGCGGTGCGGAACCACTCGCCCATACGAGCACCAAGGCCCGGGGTCTCAGCATGCTTCAGCACTTCATAGCCAAGGATATTGCCCTCGGCATCGAAACCTACGAGCACCTCGATGTCGCCACCAAAGCCGCTCTTGTCGGTAGACTTCACGGCAGTGCCAATCCAAGTAGCAGTTTCATCGCCTCTACCACCACGATAACCATGTCGGCCTTGTTGATTTTCTTCAACGCGAGATACCTCGTATACTACGAAGGCATCGACGGGCTTCTCATTGGTCTCGATCTGCTCATCGGCACCGATATTAAGCACCGACTTGATACCTGAGCTCAAGGCCTCTTCATTGATCTTTGCTATAGTGCCACTGGTCACGTTGTTGACATAGGCCAGCAGGAATGCAGCCACTACTGACACGAGGGTCAGCACGAGGAGCATATTAGTCAGTGATGATTCGAGCTTTTTCATTTCTTTACCTCCTTTGCAAAACGTTTGGGCTTGCATGCATTGTTAATCAACGGCACGAAAGCATTCATAATAAGGATAGCAAACGACATTCCCTCGGGATAGGCACCAAACACACGGATGGCAACGGTGAGGAAACCGATGCAGAATCCGTAGATGAGCTGTCCCTTCGGAGTCATCGGAGAGGTGACATAGTCGGTAGCCATGAAGATGGCACCGAGCATGAGACCACCGCCGAAGAGATGATGCCACGGAGTAGCTACCTCAACGGGGTATGCGATGTGGAGCAGACCGGTGAGAGCAAACACGGTGACAAGGATAGATACGGGGATATGCCATGTGATGGTTCTTGACGCCAAGAGGATAACCAGACCAAGGAGGAGGCACAGGGCGCTCACCTCACCGAGCGAACCGCCTACGTTACCGAGGAAGAGGTCGAGGAGGCTTGTATCGGCGAGATTGGCCATCGGAGTGGCAGCAGTCACCGCATCGGCATAAGCTGTCATCTGGCCCACCTCGGGGAATACGGTCATCTTAACAGGGAATGAAATCAAGAGGAACACGCGGGCTGCAAGCGCAGGATTGAAGAGGTTGCAACCCAAGCCACCGAAGGTCATCTTCACCACACCGATAGCAAACAATGCACCTATTATAATAATGTATAGGGGCAGGTTTGACGGAAGGTTGAAGGCCAAGAGGATACCTGTGACCACGGCCGAGAGGTCGCAGACGGTGCACTTGTCGTTCTTGAGGATATACTTGTTGATGGCCCACTCAAAGAATACGCAAGAGGCTACAGACACAGCGGTCACAATCACTGCACCCATGCCAAAAGCATAGAACGACCATAACATAGCAGGCAACATGGCGATGATAACCCATCGCATGTTCTTGCTTACGCTGTCGCCACTGTGAACGTGGGGCGACAAGGATAATGTTAGTTTATTCATTTTCTGATATATTTTTCAGTTCTCGGAGTTCTCGAAAGATTCAAAGTTCTCGGAGTCCTAGATTCTATTATTTCTTAGCATTACGTTCACGAATGATGCCACCCACTGTATTCTTGCAGAGACGTACCCAGTCGAGCAAAGGACGATTTGACGGACAGGTGAATGTGCAGCAGCCACACTCGATACAGGTCATGATGTCTTCCTTCTCGGCACGCTCCCAATCGGCATACTCACCGAGCTTGGCAAGCAGGTAGGGCTCCAAGCCCATGGGGCAGGCAGCCACACACTTGGCACAACGCGTACAGTTCTGCTCCTCGCCACGCAACGACTCCTTCTCTGACATGAGCAATACGCCAGAGCTACCCTTACAGATGGGCACCTCGGCATTGAGGAGCGCCTTACCCATCATAGGACCACCACCGATAATCTTACCGGTATCCTCGGGCATGCCACCGGCAGCCTCGATGAGCTGGCTCATGGGAGTACCCATACGAGTGAGGAAGTTTGAGGGGTTGGCAAGTGACTTACCAGTCACTGTCACAATACGCTCGAAGAGGGGCTTGTTCTTGATAACAGCCTCATATACGGCATACGCTGTACCTACATTCTGCACCACAGCACCTACGGCAATAGGAATGGCGGGAGGTGCAGGCACCTGACGGCCGATAACGGCATCGATCAGCTGCTTCTCGCCACCTTGGGGATATTTCACCTTGAGGGGCACAACCTGAATGCCGGGGAAGTTCTTGGCCTTCTCGGTCATCAGTGCGATGGCGTCGGGCTTGTTGTTCTCAATGGCTATATAACCTACGGTAACGTTTACCGCCTTCATGAGGAGCGATACGCCCATGAGAATCTGTTCGGGCTTCTCGAGCATCAATGAGTGGTCGGCAGTAAGATAAGGCTCACACTCTACAGCATTGATGATAACGCATTCGGCCTTGCTGCCGGGAGGCGGCGTGAGCTTCACATGAGTGGGGAAACAGGCTCCACCCATACCTACTACACCGGCATCCTTAATCTTAGCTACGATCTCTTCGGGTTTGAGGTCACACTTGGTCACCAATTCCTCGCTGCGGTCGATGCTCTCTTCCCACTCATCTCCTACCACATCGATGAAGATGGCAGGCTTGCGGTAGCCGCTGGCATCGATGACTGAGTCAATCTTGGCAACCTTACCCGATACAGAGGAGAAGATGGCAGCCGATACGAAACCGCCTGCATCGGCAATCTTGGTACCCACCTTCACCATGTCGCCCTTGGCAACACAAGGTACGGCGGGAGCGCCGATATGCTGTGACAAAGGGAATACTGCCTGCTTGGGCAATGCCATAGGCTCGATCTTCTTCCCTGCTGACAGCTTATTTTCTGATGGATGTACACCACCTATTCTAAATGTCTTCATGAATTCTGAATTATGAATTGTGAATTATGATTTCTGAGTATTCGGAGTGCTCGGAGCAGTCTGAGTACTCGGAGTTTCAGTCGTTTCAGGAGCCTTCGCTGCTGACTTTGCCTCTGCTGCGGGAGCGGCCTTAGGAGCCTCTGTAGCTGCAGGTTTCGGCTTACGCGGAGGGAAGTTGACAGCTACGATGCTGTGTTGCGGACATTCATCTTCACACTTACGGCAGAGCTTGCACTTCTCATAGTCGATGTAAGCCAAGTTGTTGGCGATGGTGATAGCATCGAACGGACATACCTTCTGGCACTTGCCACAACCGATACAACCTACCTCACAAGCCTTGCGAGTGATGGCGCCCTTATCCTTGTTTACACAAAGCACTACCATGCGGCGGCCATTCTTGCCCTTGTTGCGCAACTCGATGATCATGCGCGGACAAGCCTTCACACAAGCGCCACAAGCTGTACATTTCTCAGCGTCAACCTCGGGAAGACCTGTTGTGGGGTTCATGCGGATAGCATCGAACTTACATGCAGCCACACAGTCGCCACAGCCCAGACAGCCAAAGGCACAGCCAGTCTCGCCGCAACCCGTGGCATGGGCAATCTTACATGACACAGCACCATCGTAGACCGCAGTCCGAGGACGATGCTCGCATGTTCCGTTGCAGCGTACCACTGCTACTTTGGGCTCGGCAGCATCGGCACTCAGACCGAGGATGTCAGCCACTTTTGTCATCACAGCTTGTCCACCTACAGGACACAGCAGGCCGTCGAGCGAACCTGCCTTGACACAAGCGTCGGCAAAGCCAGCGCAACCGGGGTATCCGCAACCGCCACAGTTGGCTTGCGGCAACACCTCAGCAACTTGTCCCACACGTGGATCTTCTTCTACAGCAAATTGCTTGGACACGACAAAGAGTACACCGGCCAAGACCAGCGCTGTCACTCCCAAAGCAATTACTGCTACCAAAATTGTGTTCATTACTATTGATATTTAAATAGGTTTGATTATAAACGTAAACTCACGGGCCAACTTCTTCTTATTCACAAAAAGGAGAAGGAAATAGACAGTCAGCACCAGCAATGCAGCCAGAGCGGCCAAAGCCTCATTGCCATCGGCCAGCCACATGACCAGGGCAACGGCAGCCACAAGCAGCAAGAGGGGAAAAAGAAAAGCGAGGCGAACAGCCTTCATTCCCATTGAAGCAGCTCCCTCGACCATCACTCGTTGCCCTACTTGATAGGCAGTAGTATCGGCACCATACACATCCACAATTTTCTCCTTACTCTCAGCCGCTGAGCACAAACTCTTGGCACCACAAGCGGCACAAGCCGAAGCTTGCACGATACGTACATGGATGCAACTCCCCTCAATAGAGTCTACTATGCCGTCATGCTTTATCACGTCTGCCATATCCACATTGCATTTATCATGCAAAATTACGATTTATTATTATAAAGTGGAAACTTTACGTTACATTTTTTGTCCCATTC
>JAZPZS010000068.1:0-10885 GCA_045544835.1 Bacteroidaceae bacterium
TGAACAAGATTGCCTTGATGGTGGTGAAGAATTCCTCGAAAAAAGGAAGTCTAAAGGCTAAAAGAAAGGCGGCTGGATGGGATAACAAAGTTCTGGCACAGATGCTGGACGAGGAGTGGAATTTCTGATGCGTCTGCCCTGTCGTGAAGAGTCACGTTGCTCTTCGCGAACGGCAAATAACTTTTATATGGCGAAGTTACGAATTTCCTTGCCCTTTTCCAAATTTCCGAGGTGCTATTTTATCGTGAGTTTAGTATAAGGATATAGATATTCTCAAGACAGAATCAAAGTGGAAAGTACCATCCGTAAGGAAACTCTAAACATTACCCCCTAAACACTAAACAACTATAGTGGACAATCGTACATAGAATCTGTTTAAAAATTAACGATAATATGTTTATGGACCAACTTTTTGGTTTATCTGAGCTCCTTTTTGGCATCTTTGCCCTCTCAATTCTTGCACAGGGCAGACACACCAGAAATATCCACGAAGATTCTATTTTTTTATCATCATGAAATCAGTCAATTATCCTCACGCGAATCTCGCAAATCTCGCAGAAGGCGCGTCGCTTCGCCCGCGCTTGTCGGCGTTTGCCGAGTGTTTTCAGCCGGATGGCACACACAAGCGTTAGCGCGTGTGATTTGCGAGATTCGCGAGATTCGCGTGAAATTCAATCATTTGTGCGTGAAGATTCTGGTGCGTCTGCCCTGTCAAAAATCCGGAATAGCGTACTCAACTGGATGTCGGCTTTTCCATTCTCAAGGCGCGAGATATAGGTTTTCTTGGTACCAATCTTTTCGGCCAGTTCCTCCTGCGTGAGTCCTGCACGTTTGCGCTCCTCCTTGAGCGTCTGGGCAAGGCAAAAAGCCTCAGTCTCACGGTCAAACTCTTCGCGTGTATCACTGCCTACCTTGCCGAATTCTACATCCTGCAATTCATCAAGGCAACTGCAATTCATAAGGGCATTTTCTTTTGACTTATCCATAACTATTTGTTGTTAAAATATTCTTTCATTAGCCGTTCGGCCTTGTCAATCTCGCTTACGGGAGTCTTTTGCGTCTTCTTTTGGAATCCGTTAAACAAGATTACCAACAGTAAACCGACGCTTTCATACCGCGTCGGTCTGCGAGATTTGCAAGATTCGCGTGAGGCTAATGACTTGATTTTATGATGATAAAAGATAGAGTCCTCGTGGATATTTCTGGCGCGTTTGCCCTGTAGAATGAGCGACCCTGGTCACGAGCAAAATTTCAGGAGAAAGATAATCAAGAGTATCAGCAGTCCGTAACCCAACTTAGGGTTCTCGTCAAAGAGGTCGGACACCATCTTCTTGATGGCATCAAATTCCGATGCAGGCTCCTCGTCAAGCTCATCTGCTTCATCGGAGGATTCAGGCTCCTCCGGTTCCTCAGGCTCTGGCTCACCGAATTCCTCGAAACCCTCGAACTCGCCTTCATACACATTGTCGTCGGTGTCGTCATCGTATGCCTTCTCCTCAGGCTTGTCGTCGTGGGGTGGCAACGCACGCATTAGCACCTCTACTTGTGCCTCACTGCGCTTCCTGTTTTGTTCGGCCACGGGGTCCTCACCTCGTCTTTCGGTATAGACCACCTCATCGTATCCGTCCTCGGGGTCATCGCCATAGAGGGGCGTCACGGTGAAGGTGGGGGTAGCTGACCAGGCATAGTCAGGCTGCTCCTCGGTGTCGTCATCGTCGGGGAGCGTCGGCTCCTGGGCGCAGTCGGCGTGAAAGTCGGCGACTGAATCCTCGTCAGCATCCTCATCGGGTTCCCCACCCAACAGGCGCTGGATATCGGCCAACAGAGTGGCATCGGTGGTGAGCGTGCATCGCTCGCGCAGTTCCTCGAGCAGTGCCGCGTCGGGGGCGAGGCATACGAGCATGGGCTTCACCATGCCCGTGACACTCTGCAGCAGTGCCGTGGCGTAGGGCGAGGCAGGCAGCCTGTCGGCCAGCAGCACATATACGCGGCTCTCCTCCAAGATGGTGTGCGTGTAGCTACCCAGCGTGTAGCCGCTCTCGACACAGTCCAAATAACACATCATATTATCACGGCTTAGCTGTGCCGACAGCTCGTAGGCACGGCTCGACAGGCTCATCGAGTAGCTGACAAAGACATCGTAGTTCATATAGGGATGTTTGCGTTTACCGCAAAGGTAATATCTTTTCCCGAAAAAACCATACATCCACGCATTTTGGGGCACGCCCCTCCTACGGTTCCCCCAGGTACTCGAAGATCAGTTGCACTTGCCGTCGGGTCAGTCGGCGCGAAGCACGCTGGTAACCCACACGCTCCAGTGCATGGAGCAGTCCGTGGGCGGAGGTGATGTACTTGTGCAGCAGGCACAGGGCCGAGGAGCGCGGGGCACCGGGAAAGTAGAGCTGGGCAAGCTCGCTTTTGGTGAGGGAGGAAACCAAAGGTTTATTTACAATTTGACAATTTACCATTTACTATTTATTTACCATTGAGTTATTTGACAATTTGCTTGCAACGTGATATTCATTACCCCCTCCGCTCCATTCCACTGCGTTGCATTGCCCCTTTGGGGACTCCTCGGGGAAGCTAAAGGCTAATGGTGCTAAAGCACACTCCTCTGGGGAAGATAAACCTCCCCTTTGTCGCAAGCAACGCTATCATACCGCGTTGCCGTCGTCAATGCGAAGCGCTCGACTCGTTCGAGAACCGACGCTATATTTCGCGTCGGCCCAAGGAGGGGTGATACAGGCATCGTTGGTATTCATATATGATAATTTTATTGTTTAGACTTCTCCGCGTTCGTGTCATCCTGAGAGAATCGAAGGATCTCGCAGTGGACTCCGCCTGTGTCTCTCCCAAATTTTAGCGCGAGATCCCTCGGCGCTCCGCTTTGTCGGGATGACACAGGAGTGTTGTCGCAGGCGCGGCCGATGCTGGTCTCAGGTGCTCGGCGCGGCCGATGCAGGCGCGGCGCGGCGGCAAAGCAGGTGTTAAAACGGATTTTTCTCGCTCGTTTGTTTGTATCTTTGAGGGTTAGCCTCGAAGATATTTGCACTCGCTTTGAAAAAACCAAAGTAAACTTTGTTTTTCTCGCTCGTTTGTTTGTATCTTTGCACGGCAAAGGAATGACCGAGATAAAGAGAACTATGCAGAAACAGGTATCCACTGACATATTCAAATTTGAGGTAGAGGGTGGCGTAGCCGAATATCACGCCATGCTACGCATCACCAACCCCCGACTGACATACGCCGAGCAGGTGGATTGCCTACTCGCAGCCTACGGACAGCTGGTCGCCGAGACGCTGCCCGGCTCCGTGGCCGTGATGAAACGTTTCTTCTTGAGCGATGCCGCCAACCAGGCTGCACACCTCCAGGCCCTGCTCATCGAGAACGCCGACGGAGCGGTATCCATCGTGGAGCAACCCCCACTGGACGGCACAAAAATCGCGCTGTGGGCATACCTGCAGCGAGGGGTACAGGCACAGGTGCTCCCGCACGGCGATCACGAGGTGAGCCACGGTGCCTACCGCCACCTGTGGAGTGCCTCGAACTGGAACAAGGCCGCCAAGTCGGAGTACCAGATGAGGCTGCTCTTCAACGACTACATCATGCGCCTCGCCGAGCAGGGATGCCGCCTCGCCGACAACTGCATACGCACCTGGATCTTCGTGCAGAACGTGGATGTCAACTACGCGGGGGTGGTGAAGGCCCGCAACGAGGTGTTCCACACGCAAAACCTGACAGAAAACACCCATTTCATCGCCAGTACGGGCATCGCCGGACGCCATGCCGACCCTGAGGTGCTGGTACAGTTTGATGCCTATGCCATCGAAGGAGTACAGCCCGAACAGATCCACTACCTGTATGCCCCCACCCACTTGAACCCGACGTACGAGTATGGAGTCAGTTTCGAGCGCGGCACCTACGTGGACTATGGCGACCGCCGCCAGGTGTTCATCTCGGGCACCGCAAGCATCAACAACAAAGGCGAGATCGTGCATCCGGGCGATGTACGCAAGCAGACCCTGCGGATGTGGGAGAACGTGGAGACACTGCTGGCCGAAGCAGAGTGCACGTACGAGCATGTGGGACACATGATAGTGTATCTGCGCGACATGGCCGACTATACGGTCGTGAAGGAGATGTACGACGAGCGCTTCCCCACGGTACCCAAGGTGTACCTGCAAGCTCCCGTATGCCGCCCCGGATGGCTCATCGAGATGGAGTGCATGGCCGTGAAGGCCATAAGCGACGACAGGTACCCGAGGTATTAGGCCCCGCCCAACGATTATCCCCACTTAGCTGAAGGGTGAGCATGACTACCGACGAGCGATATATGGCACGATGCCTGCAGCTGGCACGATGTGGCAGAGCCGAGGCAGCACCCAACCCCATGGTAGGGGCAGTCGTCGTGCACGACGGACGAATCATCGGAGAGGGATACCACCGGCAATGCGGAGGCCCCCACGCGGAGGTCAACGCCATACGCTCGGTCAAGGAGCCGCAACTGCTGGGCAAGTCGACCATCTACGTCAGCCTCGAGCCCTGCGCCCACTACGGGAAAACCCCTCCCTGTGCCGACCTCATCATCGAGAAGCAGATACCCCGCGTGGTCATCGGCTGCCGCGACAGCTTCGACCAGGTGGACGGACGCGGCATACGGAAGCTGCGGGATGCAGGCATCCAGGTCACCGTAGGGGTGCTGGAGGAGGAATGCAAGCAGCTCAACCGTGCCTTCTTCACCTACCACAGCAAGCACAGGCCCTACATCGTGCTGAAGTGGGCCCAGTCAGAAGACGGATACATAGACCGCCGCCGGACGGCGTATAGCCACGGCAGCGAGCCCGTGAGCTTCTCCAATGAGGGCACCGCCATGCGGGTGCATCGCCTGCGGGCCCTCAGCGATGCCCTACTCGTGGGGCGACGCACGGCAACACTCGACAACCCCTCGCTCACGACAAGGAGCTGGCCGGGGAGGAACCCGCTAAGGCTGGCCATCGACCGCCGAGGAATCCTGGACAGAAGCCTGCACCTGCTTGACGAAACGACAAAAACAGTCCTTTTCACCGAGGTTTTTCGGGATTTTGGCGACACGGAGATGATCGTTCAAGCTAGGGTGGACTTCGGGCGCGACATCCTTCCGCAAATGATGCAGTACCTCCATGCAAACAGGGTGCAGCGACTGCTCGTGGAGGGTGGCGCACAGCTGTTGCAGAGCTTCATCGACAGCGAACTGTGGGACGAGGCCTTCGTGGAGACTACCCCATGCTCCCTTGGCGGAGGAGTGGGAGCTCCCCATATCGGAAATGGATACCGAAAGGAGCAAATAGAGAGTTTCGGCCATCGAATTTTCCACTTTTTGCACGAAAAATAGCATTTTTACTCATCTTTTAATATAAAAGAACTTAAATTGTAGGGGAGAAGCGGAAAATTGTTGCTAATTTTGTCGTTTGAATGTATAATAGCAACCCATAGACAATGAAAAAAATAGCAGCAAGCATTCTTTGCACACTTACCGGCCTATTACTGATGACCTCCTGCCTGGGCAATGCCGAGGAGGAGACCGAGTTGAGCTCGACCGTGGCCTTGCTCACCTTCAGCATCAATGACCTGAAGACCGTGCATAAATTCACGCACGAGGGCAAAGACACCACCTACACGACAGTCATGAGTGGAAGTAGCGTAAAGTTCACCATCGACCATGCCAACCGAAAGGTGTACAATACTGACTCCATAGCCTATGGCACGGACATCACCCGCATACTGGTGAAGGCAACCGCAGACGGCTACGTGTGCTACCTGAAAGAGAATGGCGAGGCCGGCTCGATAGAGGACTCCATCGACTTCACCCGCCCTGTTACCTTCCGCGTGACATCATACGACGAGCTCTATAGCCGTGACTACGAAGTAAGCATCCACAAACATCAGGTACACCCCGACAGCACCCAATGGCGGGAGCTAACTGCCAATTTCGCCCCAGGAGTGTTTGCAAAGCAGAAGGCCTTCATCAAAGGCGACCAGCTGTATGTGCTGGGCAACGATGCCGCAGGAGTGTGCTACACGACCTCCACGACGCTGCCCGATGCCAGCGTATGGACCGACACCGCCCGCTTTGCAGGCATCGCGGGAAGCGGCGACGCCACATCGGCGATGCTCATCGGCGACACCTTCTACCTGACTGCCGACGGAGCATTGTACCGGTCGGACGATGCCATCACATGGACCTCGGTGGGCAACCACACCGCTGTGGCAGGGCTGCTGGCAGTGGAGGAGACGGCCACACGCACGGCGTGGGGAGTGAGCGGCAACGACTTCGTGTCATCGACCGACATGGTGGAGTGGAACACGGAGGGAGCGCTCACTGGAGAAGCAATCAAAGGTGTCGCCACATTCTGCCACCCGCTGCTCACCAACAAAGACATCAAGCGAACCATCTTCATCGCCACACCGACCGAAAGAGCCGACACCTGCGCAAAGGTGTGGACCAAGCTCTCGACCGAAAAAGAATGGGTGGAAGTGAAACCCTCGAGAAACAACCCACACACATGCCCCCACCTCGAGCACCTTACCGTAATCCGCTATGCAGGCAAGATGTACGCCTTTGGCGGAAAGAGCATAGGCCAGCGCCGTGCACCCGTCGAAGCATTCAGCCATACCTTCGAGTCGGCCGACAATGGGGTGACCTGGAAGGAAAACAAGAGAGCATTCAGCCTGCCCGAAGTGTTCAAGGGACGCGACGGGTCGTTCTCCACAGCCACCGACGGCGAATACGTATGGGTCATGTGGGGCACCACGGGCCAGGTATGGCGCGGCAGATGGAACAGTATCAAGTAAAAAAGAGAACGACAACCACAGGATGAGGACCAAGAGCCATATGCTACGAACTGTCGTACGACGAGTGTTGCCAACCATAGCGCTGTTGCTGGCTATGGCATCTGGAGCTACGGCTCAGGAGCTGGAATACAACATGGAACTGGGCGTACTGGCCGGAGGCTGTGCCTATCTGGGCGACGCAAACTACATCTCCCCACTGAAGGAGATGGCCATGGCAGGCGGAATCCTTGCCCGATACAACATCAACCCACGCATGGTACTCAAGGGCGACTTGGCCATAGGAAGAATACAGGGCAGCACCGAAGGACTGAGCAACAAGTTCCCCCAAGGAGAACACAGCACATTCAGCCGAAACATCTATGAGCTGGACGCTCAGTTTGAGTACAACTTCTTCGCCTACGGCACCGGAGCCGGATACAAGGACACCCACAAGCTGACTCCCTACATCCTCGCTGGCATAGGACTGACCTATGCGCCCAAGCCTGCGCAACATATTGCCGCACTCAACCTCCCCGTAGGCATGGGCATGAAGTACAAGCTCGCCGAACGCATCAACATCGGAGTGGAATGGAGCATACGCTTCACCACCTCGGACAAACTTGATGTGACCCACACGGAGGGACTGGCACTCGACGACCCTTACCAAATCAAGGGGAAAGGGCTGAAAAACAAGGACAGCTACTCGCTGCTGCTAGCCTATATCAGCTACGACCTGTTTCCCAAATACCGCAAATGCAATAACTGAAACAACGCAACGGATCCGAACAAAGAGACCCATAACTGAAACTAAAAACCATAAACTCAAGATATGACATACAAGGAGCAATTAGACCACAACCGCATACCCCAACACATTGCCATCATCATGGATGGAAACGGACGCTGGGCAAAGGCTAAAGGGAAACGCCGTGGCGAAGGACACATCGCCGGAGCATCGGCCCTACACGACACCATGATGCATGCAGCCAAGCTGGGAGTGAAGTACGTGACCGTATATGCATTCTCCACGGAGAACTGGACACGACCGGACGAAGAGGTAAACGGACTGATGGCACTGCTGTTCGAAAAACTCGACCTGAACATCTTCATGGACAACGACATACGCTTCTGTGTCATCGGCGACACCGACCGCCTACCCGAAAAAGTGCGTGAACGCATGCATTATTGCATAGACAAGTCGGCAGGGAACCAGCGCGGTACGCTCACCGTAGCGCTCAGCTACTCCTCGAAATGGGAGCTCACCCAGTCGGCCAAGCGCATCGCCACCCTGGTGCAGGAGGGTAAGCTATCGGTGGATGACATCACCGACAAGACTATCGACGAGACCCTATGCACCTCGTTCATGCCCGAGCCCGACCTGCTGATACGCACTGGCGGCGAGACACGCCTGAGCAACTACCTGCTGTGGCAGTGTGCCTACACCGAGCTGTACTTCTGCGACACCTACTGGCCCGACTTTGACGAGGAGGAGCTATGCAAGGCGATATACACCTTCCAGCAAAGAGAAAGAAGATTCGGCAAGACGAGTGAACAAATCGCTGGAGAGAATGATAATAAGTAAAAGAATGAAAAGAAATCGAAACATCTTCAGATATATTGGCCTGATAGGTCTGCTCCTTACCGCATCGTTGGGTGAGGCCTTTGCTCAATATGCCGACACCGACACCATCAGCAAGCCTTCGGTGCTCTACTCGGCACCCAAGAAATACGAGATTGCCGGCATCACCGTGAGCGGCATCGACAACTACGAAGACTACGTGCTCATCGGGCTCTCGGGACTCTCCGTAGGACAGGTCATCACGGTCCCCGGCGAAGAGATCACCGCTGCCGTCAAGCGCTACTGGAAGCATGGACTATTCTCCAACGTGAGCATCACCATAGAGAAGGTCGTAGGCAACAAGGCATACCTGAACATTGCACTCACACAACGTCCACGCCTGTCGCAGCTCAACTTCAACGGAGTCAAGAAGTCAGAACGCGAGGACCTGGAAGCCAAGCTCAACTTCAAGCAGGGCAACCAGATAACACCCAACATGATAGACCGTGCGAAGATCGTCATCAAACGCTACTTCGACGACAAAGGCTTCAAGAATGCCGAGGTCACCATACTGCAGCGCGACGACATAGCCGAGAAGAACCACCTCATCCTCGACATCAATATCGACAAGAAGGAGAAGGTGAAGGTGAACAAGATATACTTCACCGGCAACAGCGCGCTCACCGAGAAACAACTCAAGTGGGCCATGAAGAAGACCAACGAGAAAGGCAACTGGCGGCACCTCTTCCGCCCGAAAAAATTCATCGAGGACCTGTACGAAGAAGACAAGCAGCTAATCATCAGCAAATACAACGAACACGGATACCGCGATGCACACATCGTGGTGGACTCTATCGTACCCTTTGACGACAAGACCGTAGACGTATACATCCAGGTAGAGGAGGGCGACCAATACCACATCCGCAGCATCAACTGGGTGGGCAACACGGTATATGACTCGCAAGGACTCTCCGAAGTGTTGCGCATGAAGCCCGGTGACGTATACAACCAGAAGATGCTCGACGAACGACTCAACATGGACGATGACGCCATCGGTAACCTATACTATAATAATGGATACGTGTTTGCACGCGTTGAGCCTGTAGAGATAAACATCACTACAGACTCGGTGGACCTCGAGATGCGCGTACTCGAAGGCCCGCAGGCCACCATCAACCGGGTGCGCATTGCCGGTAACGACCGCCTGTACGAAAACGTGGTACGCCGCGAGCTGATGACCAAGCCCGGCGACCTCTTCAGCAAGGATGCACTCATGCGCTCGGCCCGTGAGATACAGCAGATGGGACACTTCAACCCCGAAGCCATCCAACCCGACGTGCAGCCCGACATAGCCAACGGTACGGTGGACATCAACTGGATGCTGGAGTCGAAGAACAACGACCAGGTGGAATTCTCGCTCGGCTACGGACAGACCGGTGTAATCGGTAAGATTGCCCTGAAGTTCACCAACTTCTCCATGTACAACCTCTTCCACAAGTCCGACAACTACCGCGCCTTCATCCCTCAAGGCGACGGCCAGACCTTTACTATCAGTGGTCAGACCAACGGTAGCTACTATCAGTCATACAACATCTCATTCTTCGACCCCTGGTTTGGCGGCAAGCGCCCCAACTCGCTCTCGGTGAATGCCTTCTTCGCCTTGCAGACCGGCTTGAACAACAACTTCTACAACACGGCGATGATGAATAACTACTATAACTACATGTATGGCTACGGCTACGGCAACTACAACAACTACTATAACAACTACGAATCATACTACGACCCCGACAAGTACCTGCGCATGTATGGCCTCTCTATCGGTTGGGGTAAGCGTCTCCACTGGCCCGACGACTACTTCACCCTCTATGGCGAGCTCACCTACCAGCGTTACGACCTCAACAATTGGGAATACTTCATCATCTCCAACGGCAACAGCAATAATGTAAACCTCTCGCTTAACCTCGGACGTAGCTCTATCGACAATCCCATCTTCCCGCGTCAAGGTTCCGAGATTAGCTTCAACGTAGCAGTGACTCCCCCCTACTCGCTCTTCGATGGTATTGACTACAAGGCGTTGAGCGAGGTGAAGCCTACTGACGCCAATTATAATAAAGCACTGAGGGATCGTTATAACTGGATTGAGTACCATAAGTGGAAGTTCAAGAGCAAGTTCTACACCGCGCTCACGGGTGGCCAGAAGTGTCTTGTGCTGATGGCGCGCGCGGACTTTGGACTTCTCGGCCATTACAACAAGTACAAGAAATCACCCTTCGAGACATTCTACGTAGGCGGTGACGGCATGAGCGGATACTCCTATAACTACTACACCGACATGATTGCCCTGCGCGGTTACGATAATGGTGCGCTTACCCCCAATGGAGGAGGTGAAGGCTATGCCTACTCACGCTTCACCATGGAGCTTCGTTACCCGCTGATGTTCGAGAACTCCACACAGATCTATGCCCTTGCCTTCCTCGAAGGAGGTAATGCGTGGACCGACGTGAAGAAGTTCAA
>JAZPZS010000069.1:0-2972 GCA_045544835.1 Bacteroidaceae bacterium
CGGAAGGGGCGTGCGTAGAGCGTCTGCGATATGTGGCGTATGGTCTCCACATCGGGCATAATGCGAAATCCGCCCGGTGGAGCCACCGAACGGATATAATCGACAAAGCCAGCATAGCCCAGCGAGGCATCGTACCACCCCTCATCGACCAACACCCTATACACCGCCTGCCAGTGCACCTTACGCGTGACGAGGTAACGGCCGTCGGGGGCTTTGCACTCCATTAACAACAGGAGCCCCCTCCTAACCTCTCCCAGGGGGGAGGAACTTGGCTCCGCGATGTCTGAATCACCCCTCCTCGGGAGGGGCAGGGGGGAGGCCACTCTTCTTTCAAATTTTTTTCCATTCTCCTCTCCAGCGCCTCTATGCGCTCGATCAATTCTATTGGTACATTTTGGTACATAATGCTGTTTGAATTTAATTATATGAATAATATCTGTTTGATTTACGGTAATTTATGTTGAAAAAAGGGAACACGAAACAAAGTTCACCGCCCGCAGGGGCTAAAGGCAATTGCCATGTAATTGGCCATGAATTTTTCATGAATTAATTCTTCGTCCCGTTCATCATCTTCAGCAAGCCTTCCAGCGCATTCAGGTCGCGAGGGTCGGCATTCACGTCGAGGATGTTGCCGTTGCGGTCGATGAGTTTGTAGGTGGGGTAGCTGTTCACGCCAAGGAAGTGCTCGATGGCGGTCTGCTGCTCGGCAGGGAGGTTGTAGTGCACCACGTTGTCGCCCGTCACGTTGTATTCCTTGATGACGTTCTTCCACGACTCCTCATCGGAGCGGTTGGCGAGGTAGAGGTATATGATGTCGTAGCCCTTTAAATGCTCGTACTCCTCTTGGCTGTTGGCCAAGGCTCGCTTGCAGGGGCCGCACCATGTGCCCCATACGTCGAGCAGGATGAACTTACCCTTATAGGGCTCTATGAGTTTTCGCAGTATCTTCTCGCCATCGCTCATGCCCTCCACATCGTCTGACGACTTCAGACTGCCGGCATTAGCCAAGTCGCGGCGTTGTATAGCAAGGTACTTCTCATTCAACTCCTTCACTGCAGCTTTGGCGGCAGGAAGTTGAATCTCCTGTTCCATCCACGCTATCACTTCGGGGTCAAGTGGCTTGCGCTCGTTGTCAATCTTTACATATAGCCTGAATGCGAGGTGAAGGTCACGTAAGTTGCGGTCGCACCCTACAGAATCTATCACGGCCAACGATTCTTGGAGTACGGCCTTATTTAAGCATTCGGTATAGCGTTCCATTAGTTCGTGAACCTCAATGACCAGAGGATCGGCCTGGAAACTGTCCCATAAAGCGTGTGCATGTGCATGTGTCGGTGCATTCATGACATCAGTATTATGTTTGTTTAACCTCGCCTCAAAACAGTCCAGCTTGTTCAGTTCTTCATCTGTCAAGGATATCTCACCCTTTTTAATCATGTTTCGGACAATATCTACCCATGTTTTGGTCTCCCGGATACTTTCCAACTGCTCGAGATAGTCCCTCTTGAACCAAGTGAAGTCACGGTAGAGTGTATAGGGCTTGACGGCCTTCTGCCAAATCTCCTTGTTCACATAGTCCATATAGGCTTGGGGTAGCACCCTGCCTTTCATGGCGAATCGTGCCTGCATCATCGACATGCCTTGGCCTGTCTGGTAATATCCTGTCAGGTAGTTGATATATCTTTGCGACAAGTTTGGATGTAGACGTACTACCTCTTGTAACTTCTTCAGATGCGTCTCTCGTTCACGATTGGTGAGTTCCCAAAACTCCAAGGCCTCCTTTTCGCCACACCCATCTTTCTCCAAACGTTCGTTTGCCCATTCGTGCGGATAGGACAGCAACTCATTTTGCAAGCGGGCATCAGTGCCCATAAAGAGTTTCTGCCCCGTAGTGTAGTCGCGCAGATAGAAGTAGGTCTCGCTTGGTTCGAGTAGGGTGCTGATATCTGTTCTTCCCCAATCCAAGAGAGCTTGCGAACTGTTAAGTAAAGGAATCTTCAAGGTGAAACGTCCGAGCAGGTCCATCTGGGCCGAGAAGCTTTGCTGCTCACCAGAAATGATATTTTGAATGTATACTCTGAATGAGCCGCCGCCTCTGCTCCGTTCGGTCTGTGTCATCCCTTTGAGCCATCCCACGATGGTCACGCTGTCGCCCATGCGGTAGCCATTGTCCTTGAATCCTTGGCGACGGTCACGCTTGGGGTAGTCGGGCAGCGTGTTGGTGGTGATGGGAGTTACCGCCATACGTCTGCTATTGCCTACCTGAAGATGGCGTTTGCCTCTCTTCATCGGACCTACGGTGACGTTGGTCGTCTCTGCTCCTTTACTCATGGTGAGTACGTAGCCACCGCCCTGCTCAGTCTGCTCCATGATGTCCCATACAGCATTGTCATATATCACATGGCTCTCGGTGAAGCCGATGACCCAGTCGCCTGTCTTCGGGTTTCGCCAATAGGTGTCGGTAATGCCTTGAGGCAGGAGACTGGTGCTGCGCACATTCAGTACCTGCCATCCGTTGGGTTCAATAAGGTCGAACCGTTCAGTCCCCTCGGGCAAGGGCTCGAAAGTCATCACGAAATCCACTTCTCCAGTGGATGGCATCCAAAACTCCTTGTCGAGTTCGGGCACGGCTTTCGTTGAGTCGGGCACTATGGCCTTTACTTTATACTGCTTATCCCCTGCTTGCAGATAGGTGTTCGAAGCTATTCTGATCCAATGATTGGCAGGGAAGGTTATATGCACCTTCACTTCAGTCTGCTCGTCCAGTAGTTTTACGTTCGTCACTTTAATGACATCGAATGTGTTGTTATAGCCTATCGCTACATCATTCCACACGCGGTTGTCCTCTGCTTTTGTCTTTTCTGTGCACGCCCCCAGCAGCACCGCCACGGTAAGGGCAAGGAATAGTTTGGTCTTCATTGTATTTTGGTTGTTTATGTCGTTACACGAATTTTATTTATGGCTAATTTATG
>JAZPZS010000070.1:0-7406 GCA_045544835.1 Bacteroidaceae bacterium
ATGCGCTCCAGGTGCAGGCGAGCCACCTCCTCGTCGAGGTGCTTGGGCAGGCGATACACGTCGATGGGGTACTGCTTGCCGTAGAGCTCTATCTGTGCCAGTGTCTGGTTGGTAAACGAGTTGCTCATCACGAATGAGGGGTGACCGGTGGCGCAGCCAAGGTTCACCAGACGTCCATCGGCAAGTAGGATGATGCTGTGTCCGTCGGGGAAGTAGTAGCGGTCTACCTGTGGCTTCACATTCTCGCGACGTATGCCGGGATAGTTCTTCAGCGCTTCCACCTGTATCTCATTGTCAAAGTGTCCTATGTTGCACACGATAGCCTGGTCGGGCATCGCGGTCATGTGCTCTATGCGCACGATGTCGATGTTGCCTGTCGTGGTCACGAAGATGTTGCCCTGCGAGCAAGCCTCCTCCATGGTTACCACCTGGAATCCCTCCATGGCAGCCTGCAGTGCGCAGATGGGGTCAATCTCGGTCACCAGCACACGGGCACCGTATGAACGGAGGCTGTGTGCGCATCCCTTGCCCACATCGCCGTAGCCACATACCACCGCCACCTTACCGGCAATCATCACGTCGGTAGCGCGCTTGATGCCGTCGGCCAGCGACTCGCGGCAGCCGTAGAGGTTGTCAAACTTACTCTTCGTCACCGAGTCGTTCACGTTGAAGGCCGGGAACAGTAGCTTGCCTTCCTCCTTCATCTGGTAGAGGCGGTGCACACCTGTGGTGGTCTCCTCACTCACGCCGCGTATTTCCTTTGCCATGGCGGTCCACAAGCCCGGCTGCTCGGCCAGCACCTGCTTCAGTATAGCTTTCAGCTCTGCTTCATCCTCACCGCCCGAAGGGGTGTCGAGCACTGCCGCATCCTTCTCGGCATCCACGCCGAGGTGTATCATCAGGGTAGCGTCGCCACCGTCGTCAACAATCACGTTGGGGCCCTTGCCGTCGCCGAAGTTCAGCGCTTGCAACGTGCACCACCAATAGTCAGCCAACGTCTCGCCCTTCCATGCAAACACGGGTACGCCGAGGTCAGCAATGGCAGCAGCGGCATGATCCTGTGTGGAGTAGATGTTGCATGAGCACCAGCGCACCTCAGCACCCAGCGTCTTGAGGGTCTTGATGAGCACGGCGGTCTGTATGGTCATGTGCAGCGAACCCATCACGCGTGCCCCTGCCAGCGGCTTGCTGTCGCCATACTTCTCGCGCAGCGCCATCAGACCTGGCATCTCATGCTCGGCCATGTCGATTTCCTTGTGTCCAAACTCGGCCAACGCCATGTCGGCCACTTTATACGGGAGTGTTGAAAAAAGCTGTTCGTTCATATTCTTCTTGTTATCCTAGTATTATAATATTCTCTTCTGATGACACGCTTTAATTGCCATGAATCATTTTTTTACCATTTACAATATATATCCCCTTTTCTAAAACTTGGCTGTGCTTACGCCCCATCAAGTCATAAACCTCAGGGGTGCCATGGGGGTAAGCATCAACGAAAGGGGAGTCAACACCCATACCCTCCATGTCAATGCCGTAGGCGCCATTGGTGAGTTCCTCAATCGTGTAGGGAATATACACCATGCAGTATCCGCCAGGTTCTTCCTCGAAGAAGAAGGCGATGCGGCCATCGGCCTGCAAAATCATGGTAGAGTAGCACGAACCCTTGGTACTTACGTGCACACCCTTGGTCCATCCCTGCGAGAAGGTAGCGGGAGTGTACTTGTTGGTGCCATCGGCTTCGTATTCCATCTCTTTGTAATAGATGGCTACATCGGTGCGCTGATTTCCTGTGGGGATAGACTGGAACATCACATCACACTTTGCCCCATCACTCTTGCGGATTACGGGTACTTTATAAATCTCACCATTGGTACTGTTACCGCCAAAGCTCAAACCTCCCGAGACTTCGTTGCTTGCCACTTCAGTTCCCCATGAGCCTGTAGTATAGGTCTTGTCACTGAAAGTGAAGAAGTTGAAATAACGACCACTATATTTGCGGCTGCTGAGCACGACAGTTCCATCGGGTAGTTCCTCGCACTTGGGCTCGTTGCCCCACCTTGAAGGGCAATAGTCATAACCAAGCTTACCGAGCACATTCCAGGTCTCACCGAAGTCATCCGAGTAGATGACGTAATTGTGGTGCTGGCGTTGAGTCTTCGTCACGTTCCATACGGCGCAGTAGAGGCGGTAGTAGTCACCCTTTTTCACCACGCGGCTTTGGCATATCTTGCCGGCTCCAATGAAAAGTGATGCGGCGTGTACATTGCCCTTATCGTCAACAAACTTAGGATAGATGTCATAGGTCACCTCTTCGGGTTCACCATATATCCACTCCTTCTTTGCCTCATCATACTTGATGCGGATGCGTGATACGCGGTTGGGGTTGGGATCGGCCTCGCCGAAGTTGCCGTCCCAGCAGGTGCGGTTACCGCACACGCTCATCACGAGCACTTCGTTACGTTCGCGGTCGGCCACGATGGCGGGATCGCCATAGCCCACCTTCCATATCAGCGAGGTGTCGTTCTTGGCATAGTCTTTGCCCAAGCCGTCGGCGATGCAGCGCTCTTCGCTCCATGTCACTCCATTGTCTGACGACACACGGCATACGAGGTCAACCTCGCCATAGCCTATGTCATTGCCACAGGGACGATAGTCGCAGATGGCAAAGATATCACCATTGGGTGCTGTTGCGATAGCGGGGATACGGTAAGGATGTCCGTCTCTTGGAGTATAGAACAGGGTGCGTTCGGCGTTGGCGGTGTATGATGCCGTAATCCTAACACCCTCCTCGGGGATTTCCTGGTCTTTATATTCAGTTACGCCTTCGCTGAATCCGTTGAAGGTATATCCACGATAGGCCATCGAACTGAGCGAGAAGGTGGTAGCATAGGTGGGCAGGTAGTAGGCCTTCTCGGCTACGCTGCCAGTGAGGCGTGCGCTGCTGGTTACGCCATTGAGCGTCATGCTGAGTTCTGCCACACGAGGACTGCTTTCCCATACTTGGTCTACGGCCACTTCGAGCGTGAAGGGCTTGGACAAATTCACCCCGTTGAAGTTCCAGTGTGAACCACCATCACCAGCTCCCCAGAACTTAATGGGACCGCCAAGGAAATCGGTTCCTCCAAAGGCATTGATACCATGCGAGGTGTTACCTACAAGGGCAATCGCATAGTTCTCACCCTGGCCAATCAGATGCCAGTTTTGGGCATCACCCTCGGCAACCATACTTACCGTTACGCTATTGGCAGGGGCGGCATCCGACTTGAGTGCCAAATCCTTGCCTCCAACCTTATTGTACAGCTTGAAACTCTCAGCAGTACCCACCAGACACCAAAGTACACCTTCGTTGGAATAGTCGAGCGAGTTGAAGGTAGGACTTGCTCCCTTAGCGCCATTGTCTAGGGCAATTGCATGGCCTGGTATCGCTGCACGTACAATGTGTATCCATTTGTCGCCATACTTCTCTGAGAAGATATCAAGGGTAAACTTGGCATATACGGTCATCCCTGGCTCCAATGCCTCGATGGTCGTCGAGGGCAGGGGGGTGGTGTAGGATACATCGGTAAAAAACCCTTCGAACTTATAAGCCTCGTTGGATGTCTTGAGAGCAAGTGTAGGATGGGTAACCTCTTCTTCTCCCTCCTGATAGTATGGAGTAGAAGTGATGTCCCTATTGTTCCAAGTGAAAGTGGCATAGGCCCACTTAGGACTTACCACGGCAAGTGAAGGCAGAGCATCACTGTTCATTGCAGGGGTGAGCATGAAGTCCGAGCACCACGAGCCATTATTCACAGGTGAGCTGTTCTGATTATACCCCGTACCATTTGCTGCCATCACCATATATTTACCGCCCGAAGAAGTAGGGTTGTAGAGCGACTTAGCACCCACACCAGTATGTACGGCATCGTCCTTGAGTTGGAAGCTATATCCTGCGTCGGCTACCATAAGGCTCTTGTTAGCATACGAGAGGTATTTGCCCGAGCCGTTTTTGATGTAATAGCTATCGCTACCATTAGCAATGAGTTCCCACACATAGTTGCTGTTGGCCTTGTCACATGTGGTACTGTTGGCTAATGCTCCGTTATTTACATAAAGATAACGGTTCACATAGCTACCGTCGCCCTGCTTGGTATTGGCAGCCAAATAGAACTTATCGTTCTCCTCATCGCCTTCAAGGTCACTGGGCGTATATTCCACCTCCTCAAACACATATTGGCAACCCGTGTCAGTGGTGTTGGAGCCTCCACCCCAGTTATACACCTTATAGCCAAGGGTACTGTTGTTGGTTTGGTTGAACTGTACGCTACCTGAGACGATAATTACCTGCCCCTTGGTTGCAGCAGGCTTGACGGTCCACCCTGCCACAGGTGAGGAGGATGCAGTTTTCAGTGCCGTATTGTTATTGCTTGCGGGTGAGATATAGCTCTTCTCCGCGGCATTGATGATGTCGAAAGTGGCGTCGTTACGCTTCACAAACTTCCATATGGAATTGTCTGTGGGCGTCTTCTCTCCAACGATGTCGGCACCTACCCCCTTAGCTGTGGGGTAGCGGCTTTCGCGCTGTGGGGTATACATACGATAGTACACGGCCTTATCTGCGGTGCTGCTTAGGGGTTGGTTCATGTTGTCACTGGTGAGCGATGCAGTAAAGGCGGTCCATGCCTCCTCGAGTGCCGCCACCTGTGCGGCACGCTCCTCGGCGGTCTTCGCCTCATCGTAGGTAGCCTCTATCGCGGCTATCTCGCTATCGAGTGTTTCGGCAGCGTTCTCGGGCCACAGGCCTACGGCTGTGCCGATGAGGGCTCCACGGTCGCGCTTGATCTCGCTCACCTTGGCCGCTACGGCTTCAGTAGTCTCGTCCTTACATTGGTTGGGCGAGTAGATGAGACCCTCCACGGCATTCTTGCCATCCGTATCGGTGAAGACACAGGTGAACATCCACTTGTTGAGACGTACACCACCAGCACCCACATAGGGGAGCTTGATGAACACTTTGTTCCACCCTTCGTTGAGCTGCACCTCGATAGGACTGCGGGCGGTGAAGTTCTCGTTCAAGAGGTCCACCTCATTGTTGATGCCCTTGCCGGTGTTGTCCCATGTGGGAGGATTGATGCGCGAGCCATTGAGCCAGATGTCTGACCCCTTGCGGTCCCACTTGCCAGCATCAGGAGCACTGTCCTTCTCTGAGCGGCCATAGTTCTGGAACTCAATCTGTGCGCCTACCGTCTGTGCTTTGGGTGAGTATACATAGGTCCATGCATACGCGGTCATGTTGCTATGATTGGTGCTGCCATAGTAGGTGGGGATGATGTTGTTGCCCCAAGTGTGGCGTAGGTAGATACCCGCACCGGTAGCCATACCCGTATAGTAGGTCTTGCCCTCGTGGGTGAAGGTCTCGGGGATGAGTCCCTCGTCGTCGGTGCTTGTGGCATACTGGTCGGGAGCGAAGGTGGCTCCGCTGTTGCCGCCATTGGGGAAGGGGTCGGTGATGCGCCAGCGAACGTTGGTCTGCTTCACATAGGGGATGGGCTCATCCTTCAGTGAGTGGGCCTTGTGGAAGAGGAAGCGCGTCTCCCAATCCTTGAACTCCTCGTACACCTCGCCCGAGTTGGGGAGCGTGGTGCCGAGCTTCTCTATGTATCCGGCTTCGCCATTGGTGCGGCCGCCTATCCATGCACGCTCGGCACTGGCCAGCACGTTGGCATACATGTTGTTCTGCTTCACGATATCCTCCTCGGTGGGAGTCTTGCGGTCGTTCCAGTAGGCCGAGATGGTACCGGCTATCTCCTCGGAGCCCTTGTCAGCATAGTAGATGTTGCTCTTGTAGATGCCCACCACATCAGCAAACACGTCGAAGTGGTTGGTGTAGTTGTATCGGCAGTCAATATCGGGGACACCGTCAATATTCTTGCCACCGCTACTCCACATCTGGGTCATGTCGCACATGGTGCTGTTGATGGCAACTCCTTTGATGGGGTTCCACACCACCATCTTGCGCCCCAGCGTCTCGCGGATGTGGCTGGCCATGATCTCAAGGAATCCCTTGCCGTCCTTCGTGTAAGTAATGGCCTCCTCGTCGGCACCGATATGGATATAGGGCGCATCGGGGAATACGTCGGCAAGCTGGGTGAGCACCTCCTTCAGTACGGCCACGCCCTCATCGGTCTGCATGCTGTAGCCCATGGCACGCTCGAAGGCGTCGCTGTGGCCGGGCATGTCGATCTCGGGGATGATGGTCACGCCGCGCTCCTTGGCATACTGTGCCACCTCGCGGCACTGTGCCTGAGTATAGTATTTGCCTTCAAAGCGGGTCATACTCTCGGTAGAGGTGAGCTTGGTGTAGTCGGGTTCCGCCTCGGGGTCGTTGTCTATCACCTCGAAGCGCCAAGCCTGGTTCTCGGTGAAGTGCCAGTGGAAGGTGTTCACCTTGAAGCGTGAGAGCAGGTCGATGTGCTTCTTCAGTTCGTCCACACTGATGAACGAGCGGCCTACATCGTGCATGTAGCCACGCAGCTTGAAGGCGGCCCAGTCGGTAATCTCCACCGTCTCGATGGCCTCGCTGCCCGTCTCGTACCCCTCGGCCAGTTGGGCGAGGGTCTGTGCGGCACGGATGACGCCGATAGGCTTCACCGCCTTGATAGTGATGGCATTCTCGGTAACGGTGAGCTGGTAGCCCTCGTTGTCGTACCCTTCGAGGGTATAGTCATAGGCTCCTTCAATGCTCTGTACCATCTCTACGGTGACGGTAGCTGCCGCTCCGTCCTCTATGGCGCAGCCATAGTCGGTGAATACTTCCTTGAGCGCCACGGTATTGTTGGCGTCGGTGATGGTCACGGCGCGATGCAGCGCAAAGGGAGTGCCCTTGGTCTCGGTCAGCGAGTGAACCTTGGGCAACAGATGGCCCACCTTGGCCTGAATGGACAAGGGGAGGCACAGCATCAGGGCTGCAAATGTTGAGGCTAACAGTTTTTTCATATATCCACGTTTAATTGTTCTCTCGATTCGTAACAATCACTTGAGCAAAGCTAACTGGCAATGCCCTTACTTGTTATTGCCGATATGAATGTGTTTTTCATTTTTATGCTGCAAAGATAGCATATTTATATCTATTTACCAATATAAGATGGAGTTTTTAGTCAGCAGTACTCATAGGGAAAATGCAGCATGTATTGATGAAGTATCCTTTCGACGAGAGTTGTATGAGATTACGGCGTTTCTTCCCGTATTTCTTTCATGATGACAAAAAAATGAGTATCTTCGCGCTCAAAATAATAATACAAGATAAGATATGGCATTACAATGTGGTATAGTAGGACTCCCCAATGTGGGTAAGTCGACCCTTTTCAACTGCTTGTCAAACGCTAAGGCGCAGGCGGCAAACTTTCCCTTCTGTACAATCGAACCCA
>JAZPZS010000071.1:0-22206 GCA_045544835.1 Bacteroidaceae bacterium
AAGCGCATCATCATGCTGCTATCCCTGTTGCGCGCCTACCACCGTCACGAGTCGTGGGACGAGGCATTGGCATCGCCTCATATCGCGGCCGATGACGACGACATCGACACCACGCTCACGCTCATCGACTACCTCATGCGCCACAGCGTGGCTGCCTTCCGCCTCATACAGCCCCGCCGTCCCGATGACGACCTCCCCGAGGAGTTCACCCCCATGCTGCACCTCGACATGCTGCCACCCACCTTCACTACGGCCGAGGCCATAGACGTAGGCAAGCGCGGTGCCCTGTCGGAGAGCGCCACCAAGCGTCGCATCCGCAACTGGGTCAATGCGAAGTTTATCAATAAGTTAGGACACGGAAAATACACCAAGTGTATGCAAAAACAGTTAAGAAGTGGCGTTGACGCCACTATCTAATGCAAAGCGCCTGACCTGCAGTGAATTACAAAAGTTCGCCCCCCGAACTTTCATGATTCCTGACTCCTAATTAAAATAAACCACCAAACACTTCCGTGTCATCCCGAGCAGCGCGAGGGATCTCTCACTTCGTTTCGAGATGACACCAAACTCCTAACTCAAAAACTCAAAAACTCACATGCGTTACCGATTAGCCACCTACCGCGAGTGCAAGGCTCATCGCGAGTGGAACACCACCTGCCCAGCCTGCGGGCGCCGTGGCAAGTTCTCCCCCTACATCGACACCGCGACCATGCGCCCTGTCGACGACCGCCAATGCGGCCGCTGCAACCGCCTCTCCAACTGCGGATACCACCTGCCACCGCGCGAGATGCCCCGAAACGAAGATTTTGGAGCCTCACACAAATCTCACAAATCCCACAGAAGCTGCATCGCAGAAGGCCCGCAGCTACCATCCAGCGTGTACACTCGGCGCAGCCGACAGCAAGGGCGAAGCGACTTGCCATTTCGTGAGATCTGTGTGAGACAGAAAGAGGAGTTTGGTGAGACAAACAACTCCCAGCGCGAGGCCAGCGAGTTTTATGAGAAGATGCGCCGCGCCTGCGAGCAGTCGCAGCCGTGGGGCAGCCACTTGGTGACCTGGCTGCGCACCCAGTTTCCTCGCGATGCCGTGGCCGCCGCACTGAAGCGCTACCGCGTGGGCGGCACACCCGATGGCGCCACCCTCTGGTGGCAGATCGACGAGCAGGGACGCGTGCACACTGGCAAGGCCATGCAGTATAATCCGCTGACGGGACACCGCGTGAAGGAGCAGGGCTTTCCTGTCAACTGGGCACACCGCATGCGCCTCTATGGCGAGCCGTCGGATCTCGTGGTGCCGCAATGTCTGTTTGGTCTCAGTCTTCTGAACACGGAGCACACGGATTTAACCACAGATTACACGGATGTCTCAGATTCTTTACAGGATGGCCGTAGTACACCGCACGAAGGGAATCCGTGTAATCCGCGTAATCTGTGGTCAAATAATCCGTGGTCAGAAAAAATAGGGTTGGTCGAAAGCGAGAAGACCGCCCTCATCATGAGCCTCGTCTGTCCCGACAAGGTGTGGCTCGCCACGGGCGGCAAGGCAAACCTGAAGGCTTCGATGCTCGCGCCCCTCATAGGACTCGAGGTCGCCGTATACCCCGATGCCGATGCCCTGCGCGACTGGTATGCCCGCATCGTGGAGATGAACCGCACGCTCGACACGCGGCTGCATATCCCTACCTGGTACTATAATCTGATGGATCACCCTGAGGCTATCGCCCGGGGGCTGGACCTGGCGGATATCTTGATGGGGGGTGGGGGGGTATAGGCGCAATAGATGCGATAGATGCTATAGTATGGATAGATACTATAGGCTCTCAACCCTCAACCATCAACCCTCAACCATCATCCCTCAACCATAGCCCCTCAACCATAGACCATCGTCCATCACCCCTCAACCATCGACTCTCAACCTTCAACCCTCATCACCCCGTGATCGATGGCATACGCCTTGATGTCGGCCGGCTCGTTGATGCGGAAGATGACGGGGTCGGAGAGGGTGCCGTGGGTCTCACCGTCGAAGGTGACGGCGGGGAACTCGTGGCGCAGGTAGTGCGAGTGGTCGTAGTACTCGAAGGAGATCTGTTCGCCGTAGGCCGTCTTGCTGCCGATGCGTATCTCCAGGTAGGGGATGCCGTAGGCGGTGCGCATCACGGCGCGTCCGCGCACCTCACCGTTGACGATGGCCACGAGGCGCGATGCCTGCACGGAGTCGGTCACCAGGGTGTCGGCCACCTCGAGGTTGGCGATGAAGATCATCTCGTAGGGGAACTCGCGCGACGACACTTCGTTGTACTCCATCACATGGATGATGCAGGAGTCGGACTTTATGCTGTCGGGGTGTATGTCGGCCGAGCCCATGCCCGTGGGCAGTGCCTCCACGTAGACCGTCACCTGCCCCCTCTGGCGTGCATAGAGGCGCTTGCCTATCATGCGCACCACCTGGGTCTCGGGATCCGAGAGGGTCCACTTGTAGCTCACCTCGGCCGTGTCGGGGTCCAGGGTGACGGAGAAGATGAGCGAGTCGCCCACCAGCATATCGGCCTGACGGCGCGAGAGCCGCACATCGGTGATGGAGACCGACTCCAGCTCTTCGATGAACTGCACTATCGTCTCGAACATTTCGGCGCAGGATGTCATCATCAGCATCGCGGCGCAGAGGAACAGGTATTTTAGCTTTTTCATGCGTTTTTTTTATTTGGCAACGGCTTGGTTGATGGTTTATAGTACCTATAGTATCTATAGTATCTATAGCATATGTAGTTTACCGCTAATCGTTAATCATTCACCATTCATCATTCACCATTCATCATTCACCATTCATCATTCATCATTCATCCCCTCCGGCTTTTCCGTATTCTTCACCTGCACGCGGTTGCTGTAGGGGCTGAAGCGTCCCTCGTTGGTGCGCAGGCGCATCTCGTACTGGGCCTCTTCGCCGGGTCGCAGGCCGTTGTCGGTGGTCTGTATGTCGTAGACCGATAC
The DNA here is from genome assembly GCA_045544835.1 of Bacteroidaceae bacterium. Lineage (GTDB taxonomy): Bacteria > Bacteroidota > Bacteroidia > Bacteroidales > Bacteroidaceae > UBA1189. Next base: position 2,989 of record JAZPZS010000071.1, read on the forward strand.
CGACTTGAGGTGGCGGAAGAACTCATCGTGCGGGCGCTTGCGGTAGATGACCAGGTAGGCATCCTTGGCCACCGCCTCGGTGAGTCCCTTTATCTCCCAGGCGAGTTGGGCCTTCTTGGTCTCTTCGTTGAAATTGCCGAAGAGCTTGATTTTGATGGGTAGCACCACCTCACCCTTGAAGAGGAACGATGTGGCAAACGACATGCCCGACGACAGGCCACTGCGGTTGATGGTCTCTATGGCGTAGTAGTAGCGCTTGGTCATGTGGGGCTCGGGGCTGTCAACGATGGTGAGGCGGCCATTGGCGATGGAGTCGGGTGTGAGCACGCGGGTGAGCTGCCAGTCCTGCTCGCCCTCCATGCGGCGGAACACGTTGTAGCACAGGATATCGGGCTCCGATGAGGGATGCCACTCCATATGCACCTGTTTGTCGGTCATCCACAGTGTGTCGATGCGGCAGGGCTGCGGGGGGATGGTGGTGAGGCGCTCCACCTGCAGTGTATCCGAGGGGAGCGAGCCGTTGCCGGCGTAGTCGCGTGCCACGACGTAGTAGTAGCGGTAGGGCTCGGCGGTCTTCATCGACAGGGTATCGACGAACAGCGTGTCAGCGCTGTAGAATCCCGGATGCTGGGCGAAGGGGTGTGTCAGGTCGTTGGCCCAGTACACCTCGTATCCCTCGATGTCGACCGAGGTCGAGGGACGCCAGTTCATCATCATCATTCCGCTCATGTCCATGGCCGCACGCAGGCGCGTGGGCGGGGCAGGCGGCATAAGGTCGTGGATGTGTATGGGTAGCGGCATGGAGATGGTCATGTTGAATGCCGTGTCGGTAGCGGCGATGACCAGCGTACCGCTCTCCAGGCCGGTGACGTCGACCTTGATGATGGTGTCGCCGGGCGCTATGGGCTCCTTCACGAGGGGTATCATCATGCCCTCGTTGAGCAGACGGCGCTGGTCGTCGCTGAGCTGGCTGGCCACGCTATCGGGGATGTCGATGTTGATACGTTCCTTGTAGTTGGGGTTCTGGTAGAAGGGGATATAGCCCACGAGGTCCTCCTCGATAGAGTCCTTCACGATGTGTATGTATGCATCGATATGTTCGCTGTTCTCATCACGCACAATCTCGATATACTCGAGTAGCGGTGCCGATGGCGGTATCAGGTCGGGCATCTCCACGCGGTGCGGGTTGCAGGGAGTGGTGAGGTCGCCAAACATGTCGTAGCCTTTGATGCGGTATTCATAGGTGCCGGGGTGTACGCGCTCGTCGATGTATATATTGTTCCCTGTTTCGTGGGCCTCGTCCTGCAGCATCATCACATAGGGCTTGTCGTTGAGCTTCACCCACTCCTCGCCCTTGCTCACACAGCGGCGCTCGATGTCGAAGGTGGTGTACTCCTCCGTTCTCGGCCATACCAGTTGCACATTGGCGGGTGCCTGTATGGAGTCGATGATCTTGACCTTCAGCTTCTCGGGCTTCCACGAACCCAGTTTGTCGGCATGGGTGATGTAGGTACCCACGTTCAGTATCGTGTCGGGCACCACGGCATCGATGATGTAGTTGTACTTTCGGTTGGGCTTGGCCGTGCGGTCCTCGAAGGCCAGACCCATGGCGATGGCAATGTCGCGTCGCTTCTCGGCAATCATCATGGCGTAGCTGTATACCATCTGCTGCTCCTCGTAGAGTTCCACGATGGACTGCATGGACTCGGGGTGAGCCTCGGTGTTGCCAAACTCGGTGCGCTTGCCGTAGATGATCTGTGCGGCGGCGGCAGCCAGCGTGTCGCTGGCCTCGAATGTCGCCTTGAACTGCTCCAGCGTCAGGGGCTTTACCCGGGCGATGGTGTCGGCCTCAATCTCGTTCTTGCCCTCATAGATGCGCACCACATCGTATCCCCAGTAGTTGAGGATACGCCAGGGCACATACTCGTCGGGGGCCCAGCGCACATAGATGTAGTCGTCATACGAGCGCGAACTGACATATACACTATACCGGTGCTCTGTAGCCATAGAGTCGATAGCTGCCGAGTCGAGGGGCTCAATCTGCTTCATCGTATGTGTTATGCCATCGGCATCGACAAATACCGTCACCGTATCCTGTTCGCTGGATAGCTCCACGGCTTCACTTTGTGCCCGGAGGGCAGGTGTCACTGCTGCCAGCATGCCTAATAGCACTGCCAATCTTCTTATCATATCATCAGTCGTTTTATAAACATTGTATATTTACTGCTCTTTATCCTTTCTTTGTGTTACCAGGTGGGTAGCTTGTACTTGAATGTGTAGCCGCTCTTGAAGGGCTTGGACTTCGTGTAGGTGTACGTAGCCGTTCCGTAGCGTCCGGTCACCATATAGCGTTCCGAAACGTTGTTGCCCGTGTCATACTTATCAGGACGGAGGAACACGTAGCTTACACTGCTAATCTTGTCCTGCAGGTACTTGCGGCTATCAAATTTGATAGTGTTCCTATTCTCCATACCGTTCGTGATGTAGGCACTCTCGGTCTTGCGCTCCTGCGGGAATACTTCGTATATGTGATCATAGCGCATGCCCCATATGTAGGGTATCTGATAGGGGCGCCATACAACATCCACATCGCCATAGCTGGCTCTGGCACTACCTGTCGATGCTACCGAACGCACCACCACATCATGGTAGGCCTTCGACCAGTCTCTGGCATTTCCGTCTTTGACTTTACGATCGCTCTTAACGGCTTTGCCCGAGAAACTCAACGCATATTGCCAGATACCATATGTGAAGTTCTCAACGGCTACGGCATCGGCTTCGATCATACGCAACGAATAGTCCTTCACCTGTGACCATACATTCATATCGCCTGAGATGGCATAGCGGGTATTGCTACCCAGCAGTTTCTGCGGACGCAGCTGTTTATAGCGATTCATGAAGGTATACATCGACGATGGGCTGTAGCCTGAGTTGAATACAAGAACACCATGCCTCTTGTCACCCTTGATGGTATTTTTATAATAGTTCCAATCATACAGGTTCCAATCTCCAGTATGCGTATTCGTTTTAGTGTTCACCGTGACAACAGAGTACAACAGTTGTCCGTGGAAGTTGGGACGGTCGTGCCAATATCTGATGTTCGGGTTGTAGAACTCGATATGTGCGCTCTCGCTGGAGAGAACCTTGTCAACCACTCTGTTGTACTGGTAATTACGCATCTCGATGCCTGGTGCAAATGCGAAATCGCTCCAATAGAGGAAGGTGGTATAGGGGTTGAGGAAGCGGTTCATCAAGTATGTACTATATTCGTTCGACCAGTTTGTAGTACCGCTCAATGAGGTATCATCTATCGACTTGATCATCACATGGGTGGTGCTGGGCACCGAAGTTCGCGGAGAGTTTTCCAGACTGCCGGAACTCTTGATACTGCTCATGTAGCTGTAGAACGAATCGTAGAATCCCATGTCCGTAGTCATGTGGTACTGGTATATCACATCGGCAAAGTCCTCAATCTTCACACTCTCCTTGAACTCCTTCACTGCGGTCTCCATATCGTCCTGCGTGCGGCCGATCACCTTGTCGTCCTCGAACGACTGGGTCAGTGCCGAGAGGTCTACTGTCTCGGTAACCATCTTATCGTCCTTGACAATTGGTTTCCCCCCGCGGAGTGACATATTTGCCGTGTTGGTGACATAGGCATTATCTCCCTTTAGGGCAGCCTGGGTGCTACGGGCACGGGCACTCGTCAAGTCGCGGCTTGAGAAGCTCTTCAGGTTGCCTTCCCGGTCGTAGGCCTTTTGATAGGTCAGGTACTCGGCGCGAATCTTCTTCTCGCCCTCCTCCAGATACTTGTTGTAGTCCTTCGTGTTGACACGCAGTATGGTGTAACGGAGCTGCGCACCCTTGTACTTAGAGGGGTAGGACTTGATGTCAGACAGGTTGATGTCGGACTGTGCACGCCAGGTGACATACCGTCCGTTGCTCTCCCTTGTCTCAGCGATATTCACATCCTTGCCTATCTGCTTCCATACACCAGAACGGGAGTTCAGCTCATTATACTCCAAGCGGATAATCATTCTTGTATCCTGCCGGAAGAGGTCCTGACGGCTGTGTACAAGGCAGAAGTAGGGACGGGTCATCTCATTATAGTAGGATGGAGCGGAGTTGGAGTAGCTGTAGGTACCCCTATTATTCTCCTTCCACTTGGCATCGTCGGGTCTGACGAGGGCAATATCCCGTTCGGTCAGATAGTCGGGCAGAGCCTCGGTGGCGAAGTATACGGTGCAAGTATCATACCAGGCCTGATAGTAATCTCTGCCAGTATCGGGGTTGGTAAATCGCGGGTTACCCCATTTGCCATTCTTGTTCTTCTCCAAGGCATAGCCATAGAGATCCAGACGGTAGTAGGTCTGGGGCTTCATGGCCGACAGGTTCAGGGTATAGTCGGTGCGGTTGCCGCTGGTGTTGGAGGCGGTAACCTGGTATTCGTCGCCCGACTTCGCTGTCTTGTTCCTATACTCAGTCAGCTTATGGGGCAGCAGCTTGAACATATAGGTACGCTCGGCATTCTTGGCTCCTGTGCCCGAGGTGTCATATTCCTTGGCCTCGAGATTGGCATTGGTGGTCTCGTCGAGCAGGCGTATCTCGGAGTCGATTGCCATATTGGTGACAAACTTGGGCACCGTGTAGGGCGATATGCGCTTGTTGTCTTCCCAACCTGCATCCTTATCATCATAGTTGGGATACACGTCACCGAAGATCTCGATATCGGCCAGCGGATTGGCATAGTAGGGGATACATACGTCGCCAGCCTCCACCTCGATGGACTGGTTGAACTTAATCATACCGCCGAAGAGCGAGCACTTGGCACGCATCTTGCCGTAGAACCAGGTGGGGTGGGCAAAGCCGACCTGCAGCAGGGCACCCACTCCGGCCTCAACCAGTGAAATCTTGCCAGAGAATATCCAGAGGTCAATCATCAAGCCTATCTCACCCTTGAGCATAATGTAGGCCTGGCCGGTGGCGTAGTAGCCGTTGATACCGCGCATGGTCTTGCCGTTGTTGGAGCACTTGGTGGCACCGGCGAGCTTCACCAGGGCGATATCGAAACCGCCCATTATCGTAGCGTCAAAGTAGGCGATGAGCATATTGGCACCGATGGAAGCACCGGCAGCAGCACCGAACATCAGACCGCCTTTGGAGGTGTTGATCATTTTGTTGAGCTGTTCTTCGCGCAGCTGCTGTGCCTTGCTGCTGAGGTTCTGGTTGCCACCGTTGACATCCTTTCCGTCAAGGAACTCCCGTACCTCGGAGGGGATAGGAGGCAGCACATTGCCATTGGGGCCTACGGGCATCTCGTTGCCGATGCAGAAGTAGGCATTCACCCATACCTTGGCCCAGGCGGCTATGGCATCGTCCTTGTCGCCCAGCTGGAAGTCGATGAAGGTCACCTGGCAGCGGTCGCTCTCGGGCTGGGGCTTACCTAACCAGAGGTGCCACTTGGGCTTGCCGTCAGTAATCTCAGGCGATTGGAAGGTAATCTTCAGGTCGAAGTTGAACTTGGCACCGGCCGAGGCCTTGGGCTTGCCTTTGTTGCCTTCTTTGCTCTTCTCGGCACCTGCAGAGGCCAAATCCTCGTCGTCCTGTCCAAAGGCAGCACCCAGGTCGGGAGCGAGCATCGAGAGCTTTTCTACAGGAACATAGTCAGACACCAACTTCTGAGCCACACAGGTCATATCGGCCGAGGCGTCAACCGAGGCGGTCATCTGGAAGTACTCTTCACCTGAAGCCGCACGGGTTCTCGTAGCACTCGTATAGGTGTTCTCGTAGATGATGAGCATCTCGGCATTGAGCAAGCCATCCTTGTTGGTGCCGCCACCGATTAAGTGGGCGGTACCGCGCAGGCTGAGGCGGCCCAGGCGGTCTTCCTCACAGTCGTAGAAGCACTGTAGCTCAAACTTACCGGCCACCACAGACTCGTCGCTGAAGCTGAGTCCTACACCGAGCATCAAGCCATAGTAGCCATACTGCATCTTCTTCTGGTCGTTGCAGTTGAAGTAGAAGCCGCCGCTCAGCTCGGTGATGCCCACGGGCTGTATGGAGCTGAGGGCCTTACTGCCTACTGCTACCTCGAGGTAGCCCCACGATACTTTCTTGCCGTAGTTGCTGACTTCGGGGTCGCTTTGTTCCTTCTTGAAGTAGCCACCCTCGGCATTGAAGGTGAAGAGGTTGCCGGGGAGCGCAACCTTGAGCGTACCGCAATAGCCATCGCCATACTCGTCATCGTTCTTCACCGAGAAGGTACCCTCGACGACGATGCCGCCGATGCTGGCGCCTACACCGATGTCGTTGAAGGTGGCACCCTTGTACTCGGCACTCTTGTTGTCCATGTCTATCGCAGCCCAGATGGTGAAGCCTGCCGTAGCCGACACGCACTCTACAAGGCTCATCTTAGCCTTGATGTAAAGACCGATCTGGGTCTCCTCGCCTTGGTTGCGGGTAGTCATACTGAACTCGTCGAGGCCGATGTTGAAGCCTGCGATGTTGAGGCCATACTCGACCTCGGTATCCAGTTTGTTGGCATCCTCCTCCTTGTTCTGCTCTTCTTGATTGCCAGCCTGGTTGTTCTTGTTGCCGGCTTGCTGGTTCTTTCCGGCTTGTTGGTTGTTGCCGGCCTGGTTGTTCTTGTTTCCTGCTTGCTGGTTGTTGGCTTGGGCAGAGCCTCCCTTGCTGCCACCTAACGTGACGCCGCCTAGACTCCAGCGGCCGAGGTCGAAGCAGAAGCTCTTGTCGTCGCTCTCAAAGTGGTAGGCATTGCCCTCGATGGTTTCCTTGCTGACGAAGTTGGCCAGACGCATCCTATGGAAGCCGATGCCGGGCAGGGCGAAGCCTACCGTAGACTCCATCGACTTGCTGCCGGCGATGTTGATCTCGCCCGAGAGGGACAGTTCCACGTCGGTATCGCCATCGAGGTAGGTGACATTGAAGTAGGTGTTCTCCTTCTCGAAGTCCAGCGTACCCACGAAGAAGTCAATCTTGAGGCTATCGACCTGGCGGGTCTCGAAGACTACCTTGAGCACCTTCTCTTTGGAGTTGCCGTCGTCATCGTCGTTGGCCGAACCGCCCGAACCCTCGGGAGTGTTGCCCTGGGCGGGTGAGTTGTTGATGGTCTCCTTGCCCTTGTCTACATAGAGCACCTTGGCATCGTAGCCAATCTGCCCGTCGAGCAGGGGCACATCGAAGCGTCCGTTGAAGCCGAAGCTGCCGAAATTACTCTGCAGCACGGAGAGGTATACCTCATCGAGGGTGATGCGCCATCCGCCCATGCTGGCAGTGCTTTGGTCAAGGACGTTGGTGGCGGCCAGCGTCATGCTGAAGCCGGAGTTATCGTAGATGATCTTGTTGGCTTCGATCTTGAGGCGCTTGTCCTCACCACTGTTGTCCAACTCTATGAACTCGGGGAAGGATACGCTGAGCTCTTCGAAGTAGAAGCCCATCCAGGCCTTCATCTTTTCGTCAGATGAGCCTTCGTCGTTAATGCCTGCGAGTTTCCAATCGTATTCCTTGGGGAAGGCTTCGAGGGTCATACCGTCGGGGGCCTTGCTCTTGGAGTGGTCGTAGAGCACACCTACCGTGCTGCCACCCACGGTGAAGGTGTAGCCGGGGGCGTCGACATGCTCGAAGGCATCGAAGCGCACCTGGGCTATCCAGTCCTCCTTGTCGCTGATGGAAGCCGTGAGGCGGATGTCGGGAGCGATGCTGTCCTGTACCGCGCCATCGACCACCTTGACGATGTCGGCACTGGGGATGGCCATCTTGGCATCGACCACGAAGTCGGCAAACTCGCCGTTCTCCCACTTCACGAAGCAACCGTTGTTGCCCAGTTCTGTATCCCACGTTTCGATGTCGGTGCTACCGGGTGCAAGGAAGGTGATATTGAAGCCCGTAGAGGGGTCTTTGATGGTGAGGTCGGTGAGCAGTGCCAGATCACCCGTCTTGGGGATGAGGGTGCTGTCGGACATGCCCAGATGGGGAGAGCCGAAGACGAGGATGTTCTCGGCCGTATTCACGTAGTTGCTCTCGGGGAGGGTAAACTGCGCGATGAGGTTCATGCTGGCCTTGTCGGGGCGGAACTCCATGCTCAGGAGCTGGATGTCGACGGGACTCTTCTTGCTCACCGACTCGGGCAGCTTCACCGGAAGCTGCAGGGCGGGGCTACCCTCGACGAAGGTCATCGGGATGGCCTCCATGGTCTCGGTGACGTAGGTGTAGTAGGTGGCAAACTCACTGCCTGCAAGCATATTCTTCACCTCGGTACCCAGCTCGCCGGCTCCGAGGCTGTCGATCTTGCTCTCGAAGAGCTCGAAGGGGGCGAAGTTGAGCAGCTCTTCCTTCTTGGCCGACTTGACGAGGCCGCGGTAGGCCACGGATTCCTTATTAATATATAGGGTATCGAACTCGACGGCTATCTTGATGGGGAATCCCATGGCATTCCAGGTGATGTAGCCCTTGCCGCTGTAGCAGGAGTCGATGCTCTCATTGGCCTTGATCTCCGATGCGGTGAGGATGAACTCGCCTACACGGATGTCGCGGAACTTGGTGATGAACGGGGCACTGCCTACCGCCAGGGTATCGACATTGGAACCATCGTCCTCGAGGGTCTTGCCCTTGGGTACGGTGAAGGCGAGCGCTTGTACGGTGTTGCCTCCGTCGAGGAGCTTCATGTCCTTGGCCACCTTGCGGGTGATGACATTCTCAAGGGTATCGAGTTGATAGATCTTCTCGGCCGAAATGCCACCGCAAAGGTTGTTGAGCAGCTCTTCAGAGAGGGTGATGGTGCTGTCGGGTTTCAGGGTGATGGTGCTGTCGGGGTGGGTGACACCATAGTACTTGCTGTTGAGCGTAAGGCGCAAACCGAAGGTGGTCTCGTCGATACCCACGTTCTTCAGCGTTACGTTGAAGAATTTGCCTGGCTCCTCGAAGTAGGGTTCGGCCTCTTCGCTCATCTTGTCCTTAGGCTCGATCTTGATCTCGATATCGCCGAGCACAACGTCCTTGGAAGCCTCGAACTGGGTTTCTCCCTTGCCGAGCTCGGCTAGCGAGAGGTATTCGAGATACTCCTTCACGTTCTCCTCACTGGCATTACCTTCGAAGAGGGCCATTACCTTGGCATCCTCATAGGCAACCTCAAGCATAGGAGCGCTGTAGAGCACTACCTTAGCCTTGTTGAGGTGTTTCTCTGATACGATATTATCGAGTTCCTTGATGGTGTCGCAAACACCAATCTTTGCATTGGCATAGAAGCAGAGTTTGTCGGCACCGCCACAAAGGGTGTTGATTTCCTCTTGAGTGAGCACCCGCTTCTCTTCGCCCTTGAGCTGTATGGCTTTGTCTATCAAGGGACGATGGTCGATGGTGTAGTAATTGGCATTGTCATCGAAACGGTATTCGAAGACAGGCATCACGAAGAGGTCTTCCTGGGTCTTGTTCTCCAGTGTGACCTCGAAGAGGCGGCCGGGCACACGGCTATAGTAGCCGCCGTTGCCGGGCATGGGGTTCATCTTATGGCTGACGGTTACCGTCACACGCTCCAAAGCGACGCCTTCGACTCCACGGAAGGTGTGACGGCCGGTGCCGAGTGTCACCTTTTTCAAAAATTCGGGATCATCTTCGTCGACAGTCCCGAGCTTGTCGTTGTCGAATGCCAAGAAGGTTACCTTGTTGTCTTCGGCCAGACGCACGAGGTTGTTATAGGAGCGCAGCGTGTCGGGGATGTCCTGGCCTTCGGTGATGTGAAGGAGCTTGTTACCACCGCAGACATAGTTGACCTCACTGGGCGTGAGCTCACGGGTGGCCTTGGAAGCCAGCGTGTAGATGGAGTCGCCCTTGTCGAACGCATCGTTGCAGGGGTCGTAGTTCTCGCCGGGAACATCGGTGAAGTTATAGTAGAACGCCGGACGTATCTTCACCTCGCGGTCGAGGGTGTTGGTCAGCTCTATCTTGAAGAGGCGACCGGGGGTCTGCACATAGGGGTCGCCATTCTCGGGCATACGGTCATAGAGAGGAGTAATCTTGACAAGGACATCGTCGAGCGTCACGTTGGGGTCGGCCTCGAACGGCAGACGGTTGCAACCACGAATGACGTGGGCCTCGAAGTCGGGAGTCTCTTGCTTGTTATATTTGATGAGGCTGTCGATATCAATAATGGCAATGCCCACAAGATTGTCGCCCTCAAAATTGATCAGTTCGTCGAAGGTATCCAGAGTGTCGGGAACTTCACCGCCGGAATAGCGCACACCCTTGCTGCCACTGAGGAAACGGTTCATCTGATCCAAGTCGAGCTTGATGGTAGCCTTGGGGTCCAGGGTGATATACTCCTTATAGAGGTCGTGGATAGCCGGAGCGTAGGTATATTCCGTATCCTTGAAGGTGTAGCGGATGATGGGGAAGCCCTTGATGGTCTCGTTGGTAGTGTTGACGAGCTCTATATCCCAGAGGTTGGCGGTTTTGCCGATGTAGGCATCGCCATTGCCGGGCATGGGGTCGAGCAGGGGAAGGAGGCGTACGGTGACGTCGTGGACGTAGGTGATGGGGTCGATGCTGAAGTCGCAGTCGCCCTGGCCGATGAGGGCGGGCTTCACCGTGCCGAAGTCGGTCTCCTTGATGGTCTGCAACAGTTCCTGGTTGTAGACGTCGATATGGGCATAGCTGAGCTCATCCATATTGATGTTCTCGTCCATGAAGTTCTCGAGGTTGCGGTACAGCTCAGTAGTGTCGCTGGTCACATACTTGCCATTCTCACCGGGTGTACAGGTGATGACACGGGTGCTACCGAAGAACAGCTCATGGTCGGCTTCGGTGAGCTGGTAGGTCTGTCCGGCCTTGAGGGTGATAGCGTGCTGGTACCAATCAGGGATGCAGGCGGTGTGTATCTCGTCTTCATCGGTGAGCTTGAACTTCAGGTTGGGGGTTACTTTGTACTCACGGTCACTGGTGTTGGTAAGCTCCACATCAAAGAGGAGGTAACTCTTCTGGAAATAGGCGCTGGCATTGCAGGGCATCTCGGTCAATTTGGGACTGATGGACACATCGATGTCGCCCAAAACAACGCTCGGCGAGGTTTGGTACTCAATCTGCTCGGCTTGTATGAATGCCTCCTCGGCGTACTTATCGCTTTTGCCGAAGAGCTCGCGCAGAGTCTTGGCATCGAAAAGCGAAAGTTCTGCAGCATCGGCATCTATTGAACTGAGAATGTTGGAGAAATCCTCTTTCTTGATGGTGTCGCCTGGCTCCAACTCATCGGTACCATATTTGCTGATCTTGTCGAAGTGTCCACAGATGTTGTCGAATTGGTCTCCTTTGAGGGTAAGGGTCTCGCCCGGACCTATGGTGATGGCTTTGTCGAAGCGCTCAGTATAGCCATTGCCGCCGTAGATGACACCATCTTTCAGCTTAAACAATAGGCGTGGAAGTATCTCATAACTGAGGTTGCTAAGGTTCTCGATCCTTGCAATGAAGAGACGTGATGGCCTGGAGAAGAGCACGTCGGTCTGGCTGGGCATCGGGGTTTTCTTCGTCTTGAACTCTACACGGAACACATTGCCGGCCTCGATGCCTTCGGCTACGGAGAAGTCGACACGTGCCTTGCCCACTACCTCTTCACGCAGTACGGGCCTGCCGGTAAACTTACATACACGAGCCGAGACGGTATACTCCTTGCCGGGGAAGGTGTTTTCCGAAGGCTTACCAATGATAAAGCCCGTCTGTGCCTTGAAGGCGATGACATCGCTGTATCGGTAACCACCGGCCAAGTTGTCGAACTGGTCATCGGAAAGCGTGATGACATCGCCGGCCATAATGGTCATCGATCGGGTGGAGTGTTGCATATTGGGCGAAGGACATACACCCCAGTTGTCCTTGAAGAACTGGAGCAGCATGCTGATGGTGAGGTCCTCGCTCGAGGTGTTCTCTATCGTCATCCGGAACAGCTTGGAGGGACTCTCGAAGTAGGGGGCCAGCTCGTTGGTGAGCTCCTTGAACTTGGGCTCGATGGTGACCCTGATGGGGAGTTCATCGGCACCCTCCTCGTCTTCGACAACGAGGTCGTTCTCGAAGCCTCCGCTACCGCCCTCTTCGGAAATCTTGAGCACCATATATTGGCTCCTGCCCTGATTATTGACCAATGAATAGTCGGGGTTGAGCGCATCGGAGATGACAGGCTTGGCTACCACCTGGGCTACGAGGTACTGGGTGCCACTACGCTCCAGGTTCGATACGATGTGGTAGGGAATATCACAGAAGGGAGTCATAAGGCCCAGCTGCTGGAAAGCTATGCCGTTGCTGGCGATGGCCTCTTCGGGTGATTGGTTGGCCAGCATGCGGTAGAGCTTGAAATCGTAGGAGAACTGGCGTGAGAGAGCCAGTGAGGGGACATTGAATGCGGGTGTCGACCACTCGAAGTGGGCATAGTCGGTGGGGAAGTTGACGACATCGTAATCGGAGTTGAAGTCGAAGCTTTCGGGATTGGGAAAGGTAAACTCAGGAGCTGTGGCCGAGTAGCAAATATCGAAAAAGCACTCGCCCTCACCGATAACGTCGCCTGCTTCGCCGTCGTAATTGGTCTTGGCGATGATGCGCAGGCCATAATGGCCTTCGTCGAGCAGACCGAAGGGCTTGCCGTCCTCGGGAGTCTTCATCGCCGAGGCGATGGCACCACCCGCAGTCTGTGTGCCAAGAGGATAGCTCTTCATATGTTGCTGAAGCTCAATGCTGGAGAAATGACGGGTCTGCTTGGGTTGTATGATGAAACTGACGGGAAGGCTCCGATGGCTGCTCAGCGTGAGGTATGAACTGCTGGCAACAGGCCACACATCGACACCACCCTCAATAGGACCCACCAAGGAAATCTCGAGACGAACGGGAATAGCCGTCTCGGTATCCGTATTGGTCACCGATACGGTGAAGAACCTACCGGGATTCTCGTAGTAGGTAGCCACCTGAGGAGGCAACGGGTTTTGCTTGCGGGTGATATTGACACGCATCTGTTGCGCAAATGCGGTAGTCAGCGTAGCTGCCAATGTGAGCAACGCCACTAGGGTATGTAGTCTTCGTCTCATCATAGTCTTTTATATCTGGGGCCTCTCCCCCCGCCCTCTCCCTGGAGAGGGAGCTTGCGGGCATCGTGGCTGTTGTTTTCTTTCTTATAGTATCTATTATAGGCTCTATGGCTTCTATAGGCTTTGTTGGCAGCTTTGCTGCCTCTTCTTATCTTCTCCCTCGGGGGGAGGAGAGGCTGTTACTTCCTCGGTCCTCCCAAATTACGCTTCTCCAGTGCCTTGAGGCGGCGTTCCTCGCGGGCAGCTTTGGTGAAATCGGAGGTGATGATGTATCTCTTTTTGTTCTCTTTGGCCTTCTCCTCAGTCTGTCGCTTGATGGAGATGGCGTTGAAGGTATAGTTATAGCTCAATGAGCACATGATGTCGCTGTGACGGCTGCTGGGAAGGTATATCTCCTCCACAATGTTGGTGTTCACGTAGCGGTTGTAGCTGGCCGAGAAGGAGAAGCTGTGTACCTCACGGTGGGTGTAGCCGAGGCCAATGTTGCCACCCATAGAGGTGTTGCGGCCACTACCCGACATCGTGTTGCTGATGAGCGATAGAGTGAGGGTAGCTGACAGGGCACGCGACTCAAGGAAGGCACGCGAACTGGACAAGGAGTAGATGTCGGTGCTGTACTGTGAGTTGTAGCCCTCGGATTGTTGGTGGCTGTAGTTGAACGAGAAATTGGTCTCGATAGGAATCACCGAGAGGCTGTAGCCTGCACCGATAGCCAAGGTCTGCACGTCGCTCTCGCCCGTGGCATAGGGGTTGAGGTCGGCATTACTGGTGTAGTTGGCCGAAAGGGATATGTTATTATTAGTATATGTGTTGGTGAACTCATACGAGGGGGAGAACGAGAAACTGCTCGTGGTTCGGTGGATGCGGGTGCTGTCGGGCACGACGGCGGCACCGTCGTACTGTCGCTGGGTGTAACCGTTGTAGCCGGCAGTGAGGTTCAAGCCGCAGTCGAGCGGCAGCGAGGCGTTGGCTGAGTAGACGTAGCCACGCGTGGTATAGAGCTGGTCACCGTCGAGGTTGTCGCTTTGGGCGGTAAGGTTACCGTTGAGTGAGAAGCGCCCGAGATGGGTGCCGACATTGATGCCGAGGCTCTGGTAGTTGTTGGTGATATAGGAGACGCCCAACGAGGTGTAGTCGGGCTGGATGAGTCGGTAGTAGAGAGAAGCGGAGAAGTACTTCCAGTTGGTGTTGACCGATATGTCGCCGGCAAAGCGGGCGAGTGAGCTGAAGCGGATGTCGTAGTAGTCATCGTACTTGTGTACCAAATCGACATCGGGAATGGTGGAACGAAGGTCAGTGGTGAACACCGAAGTGCCGAAATTTCCCGAGAAGGAGAAATGGCTGCCCAAGGCGAGGCGGCCACGGAGGCCGACGGCGACATTCTCCTGAGCGAAGATCTGGTCGTGCCAGTAGTCGTCGATGGAGTTGAGGTGATCCTTGCCGCGGAATACGTAGAGGTCGAGGTAGCTACGCGAAGTGCCATAACCCACCTTGACACCCATACCGGTGCGGCGATACATGGGAGCACGGGCACTGGGATCTTCGGGGTCGGCATTGACGGCCTTGCGCAAATCACCGTAGAAGGCACCGAAACGGAGTCCCGCCTTCTGGGATCGGTACTCGATACCTACACCGTTGAACGGCATGGTGAAGGTGTAGGGACTGAACGACATGGAGCGTTGTCCCAAATGGAGGGTCCAACCCTTGTAGGTAGGACTGATGTTGAATGAGAACCTCGGGAAGCTGAACGAGGTGTTGTCGCCCGTATAATAGAAGGAGAACGGCATGCTGATGCCGTAGAGGTTGATGTTGAGGTTGGCATACAATGAGGTCGATAGTGGCGATGCATAGCCCATACCGCTCGATGTGTGATAGTACGTGTTCTGGGTACCTATGGCACCGGAGATGATGAGCGGGTCGCTCTTGGCTATAGATGCAATATCCTGAGCCGTCACACGGGCAGTGATGCTCAGGAGGATGCATAGCAGGGTGGCAGCAATCCTTGGGATCCTCCACCGTAGGGAGGGAGCTGTGTGCATCGCGGTGTCTGTCTTTTGTTTCATTGTTCCTCGTTTCGGTTTACTATAGATTCTATAAATCAATAGCTTCTATAGGTTTTCGTCTTAAACCCGCAAGGCCCGGCCCCATCCCTCGCAGGGAGGGATGGGGTGGGGCCGTAGGTCTTGTCTTTACTTGATTACCTTGCGGCTAGCCTCACCGGCCTTCACCACGTATACGCCTTGGCCGAGGTGGCTGAAGTCGATACGCTGGTAACCTTCGGCAACGACCTTACCCTGTACGTCGAGTACCTGGATGGTACCGTCGGCGGTGGCAACGTGGCCTTGGATGGTGAGAGCATCGGAAGAAAGGTTATCTATGGCTGTGGTACCGGCATTGAAGCGTACGGGAGCCTTCACAGAACCTGCAAGGTCGGTAAAGGCAACCTCTTCAGCAACATCGAAGTATTCGCCTGTCCAGGTATTGTAGAGACGGAGGGTCACAACCTCGCCTGCCTCACCGGCTGCGGTGATATAGGCACGGCCATTGACAAACTTACCCTCGCCACGGCATTCATCGCCTACGAACGCGCCGATGGTGTAGTCGGCTGCATCCTCGATATTGAACGTACCGATGATGGCCATCGTATTGGCAAAGCGGCTGCCATCATAGCTCCATACCGAACGGTCGCGTTTGGGCGCTTGGGCAACATCTTCGAAGGAACCCTGCTCAAGGTCGTAGCGGTTGGGCATACTTATATAAACGGGATTGTCTACCTCTGTCGTTGAATATATCAGGTAGCCTTGGTTGGGCCTGAGCATGTCGAGACTACCTTCCCAAATGCCATTGTTGAGAGTGACGAAACCGTCATTCTTGGAAAGAATTTGGTCACCTTCGTTAAACTGTTCTGCCTTGAAAATGTCACCAACGTAATAAGGATACTCGTAGGGGTAAGGCTTCCAGTTCCAACCATGTCCCAACTCAATATCTTCTACGTGTCCGTCTTCATTGAACCAAAACTCTTGGATAACGAAGTCAAGAATATCGGCATTCTCCTTGATGTTTACCTTATAGCCTTGGTATTTGTCCATCACATAAAGGTTGCCGAAGAGTCCCCACACGGGGTCGTCGATGACCAACTCGTTTTGGCTACGCGCCTCTTCAAGAGTTCCTGACATTTCATTTACAGTAATGCTGCCGGAGAAAATAGAAATCCAACTCCAACCAGTCGTGAACCTTATTTTTTCACGTACGGATATCTCTGCTGTATGCTCGACGATATCACCGGCTCCCTGTTCTGACGTATCGTACGAGAAGGTAATTCCTGCATAGTTACAGAATGAACGTCCGACAACGGAGTATGTAACGGAGTTGTTATCGGCGCTGAGCTCCTCTATGTTAATAAACTCCCAGTTATCGGGATACATTTCGGGAAGAGTCACGTTGGCACTGAGCTTTTCCAATTCGTAGTCTGCATCTTCGGGCAGAATCGTGACGGTAACATTCATAGGTACACCATCATTATATACAGCACCTTCTTCTAATCCTTCTACTTGAAGCGATGTCACCTTCTTCTTTACGGTAATCACACAAGTGCCCGATACAGAAGGATTGTCTTCGCTGGTGAAGGTAATGGTGGTAGTTCCCTTGCCAAGTACGGTATAGATATAGGTACCCTCTGAAGGACCTTTGTCGATAGAAACGACACCATCATCTGATGTGGTTACAGTAAGTGCCTTATTGGTAGCATCCTCAGGTAGGACTGTAACCTCGATAATGTCTGTATACTGTCCGAAATCCTCTTCGTTGACCCAAATGGTCAAAGTCTCAGGCACGGGAGAGATGCCTGTAACGCTTTGGATGACGTTGAGTCTTACTCGGTCTCTCCATTGATCGTCAACGACAGCCTGTAGATATACGTCTCTGTCAGGTATTGAAGAGAATGTAAAGGTGAACTCGTAAGTCCCATCACCTTTTGCTATGGGTTCTCCTGCTTTCACTACTTCGGGATCGAAAGGTGTCATACCGTCGGCGTCAGTAACCATCATTATGAAACTCTCGAAGTCTGCGTCGGCGGGATTAATCTGGGCAACGGCGGTCACCTCCTGACCTACGGCAACGTCAACGATAGGCTCGGCGGGTGTATTGGCCTCTATCTCAACGGCACCTACCTGGGTAATGGCCACACTGGTGGGCATCTGAGTGATTGTTACGTTCAATTCAGCTTTCTTGGTGGGATCGTAGGTACTGGTATAGGTGATGATAACGTTACCTTTCTTCAGCGATATGGGTTCATTCGAACTTTCATCAATGCGGATAATAGTGGGGTCACTACTACTAAGAGTATACCCTTCATTATCATAGGTGTTGCTAATGACGGTTTCGCCAGATTCATTCATAATCCAAGCGAACAACGGCATAGGAAGTTTTAAAGGCTCCTCCTCATTGGTATATCTTTCGTAAGAATATTCGTTGTTACCATCTATGCGGATAGCCTCCAAGGCCGAAAGAATGTTGATGGTAAAAGTGGCAGCAGCATTTTCATTATCAATAGCTGCTACGGTAATCATAGAAGAACCTATGCCATGGTAGTTAAGACCAGACTCGCCAACTAAAGATACAATATCGGTGTTGCTACTTGATACAATCTTCACGCCAGGATTGGTGGGGGTATATTCTTCATCACCGTTATATGTAACCGTAAGAGCATCAGCGGTCAATCGACCATAGCCAGACCAATAGTAGTTGATATCCTTAATAGCTATGCTGGTCACAGGGAAGTACTGGGGCAATACCTGCACGAGGAGAGGAGCATAGAGAGAGCCAACAGCGTAAACGGCACATTGCACATAGGCATTCTCACCAGCCTCATCCAGATAGGTCTCTTTCATACCCTCAATAACTACAGAACCATCGGTAGTCTCAACCTGACTGATATAGGGCATATTGTCATTGTACTGAATATCCCATGTTCCCTCGGCATCCACCTTTATTTCATTGCCCTCGGCATCGTATACCTTGGCAAAGTAGCCGTCGAGCGACTTCTGTTCACCTACGCGGATTGACAATTGAGTAACTTCACTTCCTGCTTCATCAAACAATTTTATTGAAGTTGCAGGGGTGAAGGTCATCATGTAGTACTCAGAGGGGTAGTTTTCTGTGTTATCACCTGTCCAAGTGATGGCTTCTCCCTCGTATGCCAGCGGATAAATGATGCCGCTGCGCTCATCGTATACCTTGAAGGTAATCTCCTTGCCTTCGTCAGCAACTGTACCACCAACGCGGAAGGTGTAGAGCTTGGGGCCAGTGCCATCCTCGCGCATACTATATTCTGTTACCACCTGACGGAGCTCTCCATTCACGAAGGCAGCTACCTCAGGAGTATATCTGTAACTCGCGTATTCATCCGTATAGGAATACATATCATACTCGCCACAATCAATGGCAACATATACCACAGTCTGCGACTGATACTCACTGGACGGATCTGTCCAGCCACTTTGTGCCCATGCTGCCATCCCGACCAGCATTAGCATCAGCGTTAAAAGTTGTTTTTTCATGACAATACTTTTAATGGATTTATAATAAGATTTGCTTTCGTTCACATTTCCACAATGCAAATTTAGTTTGATGCACTATTGGATGTTAGGACAAATCGTGCAACTTAATAGGATTATTTTGACAAAAAAGAGGCTTTTACTTCATTATACAATAGGATTATTCTTCCAAGTAGTGTAGTTATAATATACTTTGTATATTAATGCCATTCGAAAAATCCTAAAATGGGTTTGTCTTATGGAGAATACCTGTTTTTGAAGGAGGAGTTGTTGATGTTGACGTATAAAACGTGAATAAACACTAATTTATAGCTTGTTTAGCTGTATATTCAATTTTTTTGCACTACCTTTGCGCATTGCGAAGTTGGGTCGCGTCATGAATGACTACAATTCGAAATGAGAGCCGTTCCTCGGATCATACTACTTTCGCACAAAAGTGAGAATATAATTCATTGCAATGAAACAATATAAGCTTATTAACAACCTCATGGGTTGGTTGGTTTTTGCCGTTGCAGCAGTGGTCTACTGCTTGACCATCGAGTCATCGGCAAGCTTCTGGGACTGTCCCGAGTTTATCACCACGGGCT
>JAZPZS010000072.1:0-18844 GCA_045544835.1 Bacteroidaceae bacterium
TGGCCGCACTGCTGCTGGCCGCATCGTACCAGCTCAACTACCGCGACAGCAAGGAAGCGATGCAGAGCCGCATCAATGAGCAGTTCAGCGAGGCCGTGCCACACTGGCTCAACACGATATTCAACACGTTGCAAATTCCGCAAGGTGGACTGTACGATAGAGCGGAGTCGGTACGCAAAACGAAAACGGCCATCATCGGAGCTAAAGATACGATAGAGATTTCGGCCCGTTATTTTCCTCGTACAGATTACGAGTGGTGGCTGCGAAAGAATCTTGAGAGTATGCTTATAAAGAGCGATATGTATGATTCGACACTCACCGACTCGCTCTTCAGCAATCTATTGGCGGATATGGGAATAGAGGCCGAAGCTGCCACTGAGCTGCATGTGAAGAACCTGAAGGAGATGTTCCCCACGGAAGACTCGATGAACGTGAATGCACCCATCCGTGAGGTGCTGATAGCGAGGCATGTGGAGGGATTCGCCACCGACACCGTGGGCATAGGCATCTGCGACCAGGGACTGATGGTGGGCAAGGTGGCCTTGGAGCGCAGCACCATACGGAGTGGCATGCGGTGGATAGCCTGGCGGCAGGTGCTGTTGCTGCTCTTCTTGGCAGTGCTCTATATCGTCGTCCTATATGTGAGGAAAGCCATGGCCTACCTGCAGGGCGTGCACCTCATAGGCAACACATGCATCGACTTCAATACCGCCACGCTGCACCACTGGAATGGCAACACCGTGACACTCACCGCCACACGAGAGGCGCTGCTGCGCATGCTCATCGAGGCCGCACCCGAATATATGCTGACGAAGGAGCAGATCTGCCGCACCATCTGGCAACGCGATGTCAAAGACGGGCAGGCACTCTACAACGTAGCCGTGAGTGAACTGCGCAGTTACCTCATCGCCCCCGACGATGCCCTGACACTGACCACAGTACCCAAAGTGGGCATACAGGTCACCGTGGACCACACCAAGCTACATCCGCACCGCTGGTGGCACTATGTGGGGAGGAGATAATCAAGAAATACAACAACAAGAACCGTACCGAGCGTTACGGTTCTTGTCGTATCTTGAGATAGATAAGCAGACCTCATATCAGACAGCACATCAATAGCCCCCACGAGATGTCAAGGTGGCAGATAAACGACTCACGCCCGAGTCCGTCTATTCGTTTGAAAGGAGATATTTAGAATCTGTTTGGATTTTATTTCAAGTTTAGTTGAGAGGTGAGGGCGACAAGTCGCACTCCTTTGTGAAGCTGAAGCCCCTGTGCTGACAGAGTTCCGCATCTGTACTTCTTTCCCTTTCGTTCCCCGACAAGTTTCCCTTGCCTAAGACGCTTTGTTGTGCGTTTCGGGAAGATGTGAGAGACGGCTCAATAGTGATGAATAGGCCACTATCCGCTGCAGCCTGGGCGAAGTTCATCTGTACGACGACACCTCGCAATTGGACTCAAAATAATATAGAAACAGATTATAGCAGAAAAATAAAAAAATTGCAAAGTTAGGTTTGCAAAATAGTAAATAATGGAGTAACTTTGTGGCAAAATATAAAATAGGCCGGTAATTATGGAGGCTTTCTATAAGATTCACGAATATCTGCTGACGCATACCGAAGCTACGGTGCGCCGCGAGTTGATGGATGAGATAGACTGGAACGATCGTCTCATTGGCATCAAGGGTACCCGTGGGGTGGGTAAGACAACCTTCCTCATACAATACGCACAGGAGCGTTTTCGGGGTGACCGCTCTTGCCTGTATGTGAACATGAACAATCTTTACTTCCAGGGCAAGAGCCTGACGGCATTCGCCGAGGAGTTTATCCGCCGTGGGGGTAAGGTGCTGCTCATAGACCAGGTATTCAAAATCCCCAACTGGAGCCATCAGCTGCGCGAGTGCTACGACCGCTTCCCGCAACTGAAGATGGTGTTTACAGGCACTTCGGTGATGCGCCTCAAGGAGGAGAACCCCGAGCTCAACGGCATTGCCAAACCCTATAACCTGCGCGGATTCTCGTTTCGTGAGTACCTGAACCTGAAGACGGGCAATAACTTCCGTAGCTATACGCTGGAGGAGATACTCACCAATCACGAGCAGATAGCCCGCACGATATTGCCCAAGGTGAGTCCCAATGCCTTCTTCCAGAACTATCTGCACCACGGGTTCTATCCCTTCTTCCTGGAGAAGCGCAACTTCTCGGAGAACCTCCTCAAGACCATGAACGCCATGATGGAGGTGGATATCCTCATCGTGCAGCAGATAGAGCTCAAGTATCTGGCCAAGATAAAGAAGCTGCTTTACCTGTTGGCGGTGAATGGTCCGCAGGCACCCAACGTGAGCAAGCTGGCCGAAGCTATACAGACCTCGCGTGCTACGGTGATGAACTATATCAAGTATCTGGCCGATGCGCGACTCATCAATATGGTATACAACCCCGGTGACTCCTTCCCCAAGAAACCAGCTAAGATAATGATGCACAATACCAACCTCGTGTATGGCATCTATCCCGTGAAGGTGGACGATCAGGATGTGTTGGAGACATTCCTCGCCAATGCACTGTGGAAGGACCATACGGTGAACAAGGGCGGCAAGGGACTCTCGTTCCTTGTTGACGAAAAGTTGCAGATGCGTGTGTGCACTGAAGGTATACGTGTAAAGAACAATCCCGATGTGTACTACATCATGCATCGACGTGAGTTGGGACGTGAGAACCAAATACCACTCTGGCTGTTTGGATTCTTATATTAAATATGTATATAGAACTCATGTGTCATCCTGAGCAACGCGGACCTTTAGGTCGACGCCCGAGGCGTCAGCCTTGGCAGTAAAGCCGAGGCGTCAGCCTTGGCTGTAAAACCGAGGCGTCAGCCTTGGCTGTAAAGCCGAAGGGCTTGTCCGAGAATCTGTGGGTAATGAGAGATTGCCTTAACGGCGACCTAAAGGTTGTTTCACTTCGTTCAGAATGACACAATGATGAGAACTTTTTGCTGGAATAAAGATAATAGAATAACGTTATTTTTTAACAAGTTACAACTATGGTTAAACAAAAGAAGTTTATTACCTGTGACGGTAACCAGGCTGCTGCGCATATCTCCTATATGTTCAGTGAGGTAGCAGCTATCTATCCTATCACACCGTCATCAACAATGGCTGAGTATGTCGACGAGTGGGCAGCTCAGGGCCGCAAGAACATCTTCGGCGAAACAGTACTCGTACAGGAAATGCAGTCTGAAGGTGGTGCTGCAGGTGCCGTACACGGCTCACTCCAAGCCGGTGCACTGACAACTACATATACCGCATCGCAGGGCCTCTTGCTGATGATCCCCAACATGTACAAGATTGCAGGTGAGTTCCTCCCCTGCGTATTCCACGTGTCGGCACGTACACTGGCTTCGCATGCCTTGTGTATCTTCGGTGACCATCAGGACGTGATGTCGACTCGCCAGACAGGCTTCGCCATGCTGGCTGAAGGTTCTGTACAGGAGGTGATGGACCTCGCCGGTGTGGCTCACCTCGCTACCATCAAGAGCCGCGTACCCTTCGTCAACTTCTTCGACGGATTCCGTACCTCTCACGAGATTCAGAAGATTGAGATGCTGGAGAACGAGGACCTCGCTCCGCTCATCGACCAGCAGGCACTCGCCGAGTTCCGCAATCGCGCACTCACTCCCGAGCATCCCGTAGCACGCGGTATGGCCGAGAACCCCGACACCTTCTTCGCTCACCGCGAGAGCTGCAACAACTACTACGCCAACGTACCCGCTGTAGTAGAGGAGTACATGGAGAAGATTTCGGAGATTACTGGTCGCAAGTATGGCTTGTTCGACTACTATGGTGCTCCCGATGCTGAGCGCGTTATCATCGCCATGGGTTCTGTGACTGAGGCTATCCGTGAAGTGATTGACCACCTCACCGCTCAGGGTGAGAAGGTAGGTCTCGTTGCCGTACACCTCTATCGTCCCTTCTCGGCCAAGCACTTCCTCGCTGCTGTGCCCAAGACAGCCAAGCGCATTGCTGTGCTCGACCGTACCAAGGAACCCGGTGCCAATGGTGAGCCTCTCTACCTCGACGTTAAGGACTGCTACTATGGTCAGCCTGACGCTCCCGTTATCGTGGGCGGACGCTATGGTCTCGGCTCCAACGATACCACACCGGCTCAGATCCTTGCCGTATACGAGAACCTCGCTATGGCAGAGCCCAAGAACCAGTTTACTGTGGGTATCGTCGACGACGTTACCTTCACCTCACTGCCCCAGCAGGAAGAGATTGCCATGGGTGGCGAAGGCATGTTCCAGGCCAAGTTCTACGGCCTCGGTGCTGACGGTACGGTAGGTGCCAATAAGAACTCCGTGAAGATTATCGGTGACAACACCGACAAGCACTGCCAGGCATACTTCTCGTATGACTCAAAGAAGTCGGGCGGCTTCACCTGCTCTCACCTACGCTTCGGTGACAGCGAGATTCGCTCTACCTACCTGGTGAATACACCTAACTTCGTGGCTTGTCACGTACAGGCTTACCTGAAGATGTACGACGTGACACGCGGTTTGCAGAAGAACGGTACCTTCCTCCTCAACACTATCTGGGAGGGCGACGAACTGGCTGCCAACTTGCCCAACAACGTAAAGCGATACTTCGCAGAGAACAACATCAAGGTTTACTATATCAACGCTACCAAGATTGCTCAGGAGATTGGTCTCGGCAACCGTACCAATACCATTCTTCAGAGCGCCTTCTTCCGCATCACCGAGGTAATCCCCGTTGACTTGGCTATCGAGCAGATGAAGAAGTTCATCGTGAAGTCATATGGCAAGAAGGGTGAGGATATCGTGAACAAGAACTACGCAGCCGTTGACCGCGGTGGCGAGTACAAGGAGCTTCCCGTTGACGCTGCTTGGGCAAGCCTCCCCGCTGACGAGGTAGTTGCCAACGATGATCCCGCATTCATCAATGAGGTAGTACGCCCCATCAATGCACAGAATGGCGACCTGCTCCCCGTATCGGCCTTCAAGGGCTACGAGGACGGTACCTGGCCTCAGGGCACAGCCGCTTATGAGAAGCGTGGCGTAGCTCCCTTCGTGCCTGTTTGGGACGCTGAGAAGTGTATCCAGTGTAACAAGTGTGCATTCGTTTGTCCTCACGCTTGTATCCGTCCGTTCGTGATGGACGATACCGAAGCTGCTGGCGTAAATGGTGCAATGATCGATATGAAGGCTCCCGCTCCTATGAAGGGTATGAAGTTCCGTATCCAGGTAGGTGTTATGGACTGTCTCGGTTGTGGCAACTGTGCCGACGTATGTCCCGGCAATCCGAAGCTCGGTGGCCCTGCCCTCAAGATGGTTCCGCTCGAAGGCGAGCTTCATGAGGCTGCCAACTGGGATTACTGCGTGAAGAACGTGAAGACCAAGCAGCACCTCGTAGACATCAAGTCTAACCCCAAGAACTCACAGTTCGCTACTCCGCTCTTCGAGTTCTCAGGCGCTTGTTCTGGTTGCGGTGAGACTCCCTATGTGAAGCTCATCTCTCAGCTCTATGGCGACCGTCAGATGGTAGCCAATGCTACAGGCTGTTCTTCAATCTACTCAGGCTCAATCCCCTCTACACCCTATACCACCAACGAGAAGGGTCAGGGTCCTGCATGGGCCAACTCACTCTTCGAGGACTTCTGCGAGTTTGGTCTCGGTATGGCATTGGCCAACAAGAAGATGAAGGCACGCATCCAGGCTATCCTCGAAGGTGCTATCGCCGATGAGGCTACACCTGCCGAGTTCAAGGAGGCTGCTCAGGAGTGGATTGCCGGTCAGGACGATGCCGATGCATCTAAGGCTGCTGCTGCTAAGCTCAACCCGATGATCGAGAAGGGTGCTGCCGACGGTTGCCCCGCATGTGCTCAGCTCAAGGAGCTCAGCCACTACCTCGTGAAGCGTTCACAGTGGATTATCGGTGGTGACGGTGCTTCATACGATATCGGTTACGGTGGTCTCGACCACGTGATTGCTTCGGGTGAAGATGTGAACATCCTCGTGCTCGACACCGAGGTGTACTCTAACACCGGTGGCCAGTCATCAAAGGCAACTCCGCTCGGCGCTATCGCCAAGTTTGCAGCTTCAGGTAAGCGCATCCGCAAGAAAGACCTCGGTATGATTGCTACTACCTACGGTTATGTATACGTAGCACAGATTGCTATGGGTGCCGACCAGAGCCAGTGCTTGAAGGCTATCCGTGAGGCTGAGGCTTATCCCGGTCCTTCCATCATCATCGCCTACGCTCCCTGTATCAACCACGGTCTCAAGAAGGGCATGGGCAAGGCTCAGGCCGAGGAGGCTGCTGCCGTTGCATGCGGTTACTGGCACCTGTGGCGCTACAACCCCGCACTCGAGGCTGAGGGCAAGAATCCGTTCACACTCGACTCTAAGGAGCCGCAGTGGGAGGGCTTCCAGGACTTCTTGAAGGGCGAGGTACGCTTCGCGTCTGTCATGAAGCAGTATCCAGCCGAGGCTGCCGACCTCTTTGCCGCTTGTGAAGAGATGGCCAAGAAGCGTTACCAGAGCTATGTGCGCATGACCAAGATGGAGTATTGATTAATTGACAATTGATAATTGACAGTTGACAATTGAAAATTAGATGATAGCTGGGTGCTTGTTGCGCCTGGCTATCATTGAAATACATTATAAACCTTAAAGAATAAGAGAAAGTTAGTATGATTAGTTTTTTGATTTGGCTTGTTGGTACTATTCTTGCCATCAAGGCCGTGCTTGAGATTCTGAAGATGCCTATCAGTACAGCTGGTAAGGTTATCTGTGCTGTTGTAGTGCTTTGCACCTCATGGGTAGGTCTGGCTGTATACTACTTCTACGCAAAGGATAAGATTGTTGATTGGTTCAAGTAAATTTTGCAAAGGTTGAAGTCAGGGTTCTAGAATCCTGACTTTATATTCATCACTATCCTCCTCCCATGACTCTCAAACTGAAAGGCTACCTGCTCGGCATTATTGCTGCAGCCTCATACGGACTCAATCCCCTGTTTACACTTCCTCTCTACGAGGCAGGCATGACACCAGATTCGGTGCTTATGTTCCGCTATCTGTTTGCCATTCCCATATTGGGAGTCATGCTCCTATGGCGCGGACGCAATTTTCGTATCAAGCGTCGTGAGCTACCACCACTCATCAGTTTGGGACTACTGTTTGCTCTCTCATCGCTTACTCTGTTCCAAAGCTACAACTATATGGATGCAGGCATAGCCTCTACCATATTGTTCATCTATCCCATACTCGTGGCCGTCATCATGACGACTATATTTAAAGAAAAGATGAGTAAACAGACCATCCTGTGCATCCTCACAGCCATCAGCGGTATAGTGTTGCTTTACCGAGGAGACGATGGCACAACGCTCAGCCTTATCGGCACCCTCTTGGTACTAGCCTCTGCTGCCTCATATGCCATCTACATTGTAGGTATCAACCAAACCTCATTGCGCAACGTAGCTACCCTCAAAGTGACTTTCTATGTCATTCTTATCGGCACTACGCTCTTTATCGGACGACTCACTTTCACACAGGGGCTTCAAGTACCTCCACTCAGCGAATGGCGCTTATGGACAAACCTTCTCTGCCTAGCTATCTTCCCTACAGTGCTGTCGCTATTTTGTACCACAAAAGCGATACAATACATAGGTTCAACACCGACAGCTATCCTTGGTGCATTAGAGCCCGTCACAGCAGTCTTCATCGGAGTACTGGTATTCAACGAGGTCATCACCCTACACATCGCCATAGGATTGCTACTCATCATCGTCTCAGTGACATTCGTGGTATCCGACGGCGACATCACATTGCACCTCACCCGATTCCGAAAAATGTTTCCAAAAATCACCCGCAGGTTCAAAGTGAAAAGAAACTGAATCCAATATTACCAATCGAAGGAAAGAATATCTTAATTCACACACTGAGATTTGCAATTTATCTCGCCTTATAGTAATTTTGCTGTAGTTTTTTTAGCTACGAAAAATGACCGATCAGCACATCATAAGTACCAATCATTTGAACGAAACACTGAGCAAGCTGCTCAGCGAAATGGCCCATGACCGATTGTTTATACTCACCGATGAACATACGGCTCAATTTTGTTATCCACTGATCAAAGAACACACCGATAAGGGATACTTGATTACCATCCCCGCTGGTGACGACCATAAACATATCCATACACTCTGTCACGTGTGGGAAGAGCTTTCGTCTCACGGAGCTACTCGCCACTCGCTGCTCATCAATGTAGGAGGAGGCATGGTGACTGACCTCGGCGGATTTGCAGCGGCAACCTACAAGCGCGGCATACACTACATCAATATGCCTACCACACTATTGGCAATGGTAGATGCAGCCGTAGGTGGAAAGACAGGCATCAACCTCCATTCACTGAAAAACGAAATCGGTGCTTTCTGTCCGGCCGATGCCGTAGTTGTATGCTCCGACTTCCTGCACACCCTCGACATGGAAAATCTTGCTTCCGGCTTCGCCGAGATGCTCAAGCATGGACTCATCAGCACCGAAGAGCATTGGACACGACTAATGCGTTTCGACCTTGGCAAGCCCGACTTCGACGAACTGCAGCAGCTCATCATGGAGTCAATCCACACCAAGGAAGATATTGTGAAACAAGACCCTACCGAACAGCATATACGCAAGGCACTCAACCTAGGACATACTCTCGGCCATGCCTACGAGACGCTAGCTATGCGCCAAGGAAGCCCCTGCCTCCACGGATATGCCGTAGCATGGGGACTCATCGGCGAGCTCTACCTCTCGCACATACGCGAAGGATTCCCCACAGACAAACTGCGACAAACCATCGCCTACATCAAAGAGATATATGGCACCCCACCCTTCGAGTGCCACGACTACGATGCGCTCTACGAACTCATGCAACACGACAAGAAAAACGTGGCCAGCGAGATACGATTCACCCTCCTCGGAGGCATTGGCGATATACACATCAATCGTACCGCTAGCCGCGAAGAGATATTCGAGATGCTAGACTTCGTCAGAGAAGGCTTATAGCCGATATCGCCCAAAAGACAGGTTGCATATCGGAGCCGAAGACCGATGTCCAAAAATAAAAAAGGTCGAAGGGTCCCAAAGTCAAAATCGCAAGTTACTTGCATTTCTTCTCGATTTACACAACCTTTAGACTACTGTGCAGTCAGAAGGCAGGCTTCGCCTCGGAAAATCGCAAGTTTACTTGCATTTTCTCTCGGCTTACACTACCTTTGTAGTTTATTTGGTAAATTGTGCCCAAACTACGAACTATGATCAAAAGCAAACTATACGTTGACACCAACGAGCCGGTAGAAACCGAGCACTCTATCTCCCTCATTGCCGACTTCGACGGCAATGAGGAGACACTTTTCGACAATCCCATCGATACTGTACTCCCCATATTGCCCCTGCGCAACATGGTGCTGTTTCCCGGCATCGTACTTCCCGTATCGGTAGGACGCAAGAGTTCGCTGCGCCTCATCAAGGACGCCTTCAAGCAGGAACGCGCCATCGGCGTATTCTGCCAGCGCTCGCCCGAGACCGAAGACCCCATACTGAAAGACCTCTACGAGATAGGTACTGCCGCCCGCGTGGTACGCATCTTCGAGATGCCCGACCAGACCACTACCGTCATTCTGCAGGGCATGCAGCGCCTGAAACTCACGAACATCACTTCAACTCGTCCCTACTTGATGGGCGAGGCCGAAGCACTCACTGAGGTACTGCCCCGCCGCAACAGCCGCGAGTTCCGCGCCATCGTAGACAACTGCAAGGATCTTGCCGTACGCTACGTCAAGAGCAACGAAGATATGCAGCAGGATGCCGCCTTTGCCATCAAGAACATCACCAATGGCATGTTTCTCATCAACTTCGTATGCTCCAACCTCCCTCTCGATATCAAGGAGAAGATGCAGCTCCTGCAAGAGGAGTCGCTGCAGGAGCGTGCCATACACCTGCTCTCCATCCTGAATCGCGAGGTGCAGCTGGCCGACCTCAAGGCCACTATACAGATGCGCACCCGTGAGGACATCGACCAGCAGCAGCGCGAATACTTCCTGCAGCAGCAGCTCAAGAACATCCAGGACGAACTGGGCGGCAGCGTGCAGGACCAGGACGTGGCTGAGCTGCGCAAGAAGGCGATGAAGAAGAAATGGAGCATCGAGGTAGCCGACGTCTTCGAGAAGGAGGTGCTCAAGCTCGAGCGCATCAATCCGCAGTCGCCCGACTATAACGTACAGCTCAACTACCTGCAGGTAATGCTGAGCCTTCCCTGGGGCGAATACACCACCGACAATCTTGATATGCAGAATGCCCGCCGGGTGCTCGACCGCGACCACTATGGTTTAGAGAAGGTGAAGGAACGTATCCTTGAGCACCTCGCTGTGCTCAAGATGCGTGGCGACCTCAAATCGCCCATCCTCTGCCTCTACGGCCCTCCGGGCGTGGGCAAGACCTCACTGGGCCGCTCCATTGCCAAGGCCCTGAAGCGCAAGTATGTGCGCATATCGCTCGGTGGATTACACGACGAAGCTGAGATACGCGGACACCGCAAGACCTATATCGGTGCCATGCCCGGACGCATCATCAAGAGCCTCGCCAAGGCTGGCTCGTCGAACCCAGTGTTCATCCTCGATGAGATAGATAAAGTGAGCCAAGCCAACCACAACGGCGACCCCTCATCGGCGCTCCTTGAGGTGCTCGATCCCGAGCAGAATAACGCCTTCCACGACAACTTCCTTGATGTGGACTACGACCTCTCCAACGTGATGTTTATCGCTACGGCCAACAATATCGGCAATATCCCTGCTCCACTACTCGATCGTATGGAGCTCATCGAGGTGAGCGGCTACCTTACTGAGGAGAAGGTAGAGATTGCCCGCAAGCACCTCGTGCCCAAGCAGGAAGAGGCCAACGGCATACGTAAGCGCCAAATCAAGATAGAGAAGAAAACCCTCGAAGCTATCGTAGAGAACTATACCCGTGAGTCAGGTGTACGCGAGCTGGACAAGAAGATAGGCAAGATATTCCGCCGCCTGGCCTGCAGCTATGCTACTAACGGCTACTACAGCCATACCAATGTGAAGCCCGCCGACTTGCGCGAGCTGCTCGGTGTGCAAGAGTTCTCGCGCGACCGCTACCAGGGCAACGACTATGCCGGTGTGGTCACGGGCCTTGCTTGGACCGCCGTAGGTGGCGAGATCCTCTTTGTAGAGACCAGTCTGAGCCGCGGTAAGGGCGGCAAGCTCACCCTTACGGGTAATCTGGGCGACGTGATGAAGGAGTCGGCCATGCTCGCCCTTGAGTACATCAAGGCCCACGCCACGCTGCTCGACATCGATTATGCTGTGTTCGACAACTATAACATCCACATTCACGTGCCCGAGGGTGCTGTGCCCAAGGATGGCCCTTCGGCAGGTATCACCATGGCTACCTCACTTGCCTCAGCACTCACGCGTCGCAAGGTGAAGGCCAACCTCGCCATGACAGGCGAGATCAGTCTGCGCGGCAAGGTACTCCCCGTGGGCGGTATCAAGGAGAAAATACTCGCTGCCAAGCGTGCTGGCATCAAGGAAATCATCCTCTGCGAGGAAAATCGCCGCAACATCGAGGAGATTCCCGAAGCATACCTCAAGGGACTCACCTTCCACTATGTCACCGATATCAAGGAGGTGTGGCAGATAGCCCTGCTCGATGAGAAGGCCGATGGCCCTACACTGGATATCCCCACAACTAATAGCTAAAGACATGCTGACATTTCAACTCCAACATACCGACCCTAAAAGTAATGCCCGTGCAGGTCTCATCACTACTGACCACGGACAGATAAAAACTCCGATATTCATGCCCGTAGGTACCCTGGGTAGCGTAAAAGGAGTACACCTTACTGAACTGAAGGAGGATATCAAGGCACAGATTATCTTGGGCAATACGTATCACCTGTATCTACGTCCCGGTTTGGAAGTAATAGAGAAGGCGGGTGGCCTACATAAGTTTAATGGATTCGATCGGCCCATGCTCACCGACAGCGGTGGGTTCCAGGTGTTCTCGCTCTCAGGTATCCGCAAAATGAGAGAAGAGGGTGTGGAGTTCCGCTCCCATATCGATGGTTCCAAACACCTGTTCACCCCCGAGCGTGTGATGGATATCGAGCGTACTATCGGAGCAGATATCATGATGGCGTTCGATGAATGTACACCAGGCGATGCCGAGTACGGATATGCCAAGAAATCCATGGAACTCACCCATCGCTGGCTCGACCGATGCCTTACACGCTTCAACGAGACGGAGCCTAAATATGGATACCATCAAGCGTTATTCCCTATCGTACAGGGCTGCGTATACCCCGACCTGCGCCGCCGCTCGGCCGAGTTCATTGCATCGAAAGGTGCCGAAGGTAATGCCATCGGTGGACTTGCCGTAGGCGAACCTACAGAGAAAATGTATGAAATGATAGAAGTCGTCAACGAGATACTTCCTACCGATAAGCCCCGCTATTTGATGGGGGTAGGCACGCCAATGAATCTCCTCGAAGGCATTGAACGTGGTGTGGACATGTTTGACTGCGTGATGCCTACGCGCAATGGCCGCAACGGCATGCTCTTCACCAAGGACGGTATCATCAATATGAAGAATAAAAAGTGGGAAATGGACTTTTCGCCCATCGAGATCGACGGTGCCTCCATTGTAGACACCCTCTATACCAAAGCTTACCTACGCCACCTCTTCCACGCCCAAGAATTGTTGGCCATGCAAATAGCCTCGATACACAACCTCGCCTTCTACCTTTGGCTCGTCGGAGAAGCTCGAAAGCACATCATCGCTGGTGATTTCTCTACATGGAAGCCCGTAATGATGAAACGACTGGCAACAAGACTATAGACACAACTAATATCTTTGACCCTTACAACAGTGGCACTACCTATCGACGAAGACATACTTATCGAGCAATTGCGTGACCCCAAAAGCCGACGCGAGATCTTCACTGAGCTAGTGAAGACCTACAGCGAACCGCTCTACTGGAACATACGCCGCATGGTGCTCAACCATGACGACGCTAACGACCTGCTGCAAAACACATTCGTCAAGGCGTGGACTGGGCTTGATGGATTTCTCGGCAATGCCAAAATCTCTAGCTGGCTCTACCGCATAGCCATCAATGAGACCCTCACCTTCCTCAGCAAGAACAGCCACACCACCCCCATAGACGAAGTCGAAGGAATATGCTCACAACTTGAGGCCGACGAATACTTTGATGGCGATGAGCTACAGACCCGCCTGCAAGCAGCCATACAGACACTACCTCCCAAACAACGAATAATCTTCAATATGAAGTATTTCGAGGAGATGAAGTACGAAGACATGGCCTCCATCCTAGGCACCAGCGTAGGAGCATTGAAAGCGTCGTATCACCTAGCAGTAAAGAAGATTAGCGCATTTTTCGATGACGATATTTAAACCATAATCTTTATACAAAGTCATAATTATACAATTAGAAAAGCTGTATTCTATGAAAGATGATAAGGAACTGATGACCCGATGTGGCAAGGAGAACCCCTTCCGTACTCCCGAAGGGTACTTCGAGCACTTTAACGAGCGACTTATGACGAGTCTGCCCGAAATAGAATCGCCCGCAATAGGACCTGTACACATCAGCCTGTTTACACGCATCAAGCCATGGCTCTACATGGCCGCCATGTTTGTGAGCACCATCTTCATCGTACAAGGACTCATGTATGTGCAAAAAAGGCACCTACCTGACAACACGAGTACCCTTGCCGAAGAAATCTATACCGAAGAGGCTGATCACTTCATGTCCACCTCGCTTTACAACGAGTATGCCCTATACTCATACCTCACAAGTAACGAAAACAATTAACATATCTATTCTATGAGACACTATCTATTACTCATCATCAGCATATTCTGCCTAACCGTCAACGCACAAGAACAAGCTAGCACGCCACGACGTCAACGCATGACTCCCAAGGAGTTTCAAACCAAGCAAAAAGAATACATAGCCCAACATGCCGAGCTCACCGAGGAGGAGAGTGCCGCTTTTTTTCCTCTCTACTATGAGTTGCAAAACAAGAAGCACGAAGCCAATCGCCGTGTATGGAAGCAAGCACGCGCCGTGAAGCCTCACGAGCGTACCGAAGAGGAGTGTAACGAGATGATTGACGCTTTGGCCGATGTGAAGATTGAGTGCGCTACCCTTGAAAAGGAATACCTCCAGAAATTCAAAGAGATACTTCCGGCCAAGAAACTTATGCGTGTACAAATGGCCGAGGATCGTTTCCAACGCGAACTACTAAGAGGCATGCAGCAAGGACAAGGCCGAGGTAGAATAGCCGAAGAGAGACAATAAACTTTTTAGCAAAACAACGACACCATGAGGCACACACGCCTAGCAGTCTACATACTGCTATTCATTCTTGGGCTACATACCATCCCCCTTCAAGCGAAGAACACTACCCTCAACTTACCTGCTATCTACACCTCATACATGGTGATACAGCAACACAAGCCCTTTCTGCTACACGGCACAGCCAATGCAGGTTGCAAGGTTACTGCACAGCTAGGCGAAGAGCAACAGGATGCCATAGCTTCCGAGAACGGGTACTGGCAAGTTACTTTCAGACCATTGGAGGCCACTCACATCCCCCTCACCCTCACCGTCACTGATGGCGACACTACCCTCACCCTCACCGACCTTCTTGTAGGTGAAGTATGGCTTTGCTCCGGCCAATCCAACATGGCTTTCATGCTACGACAGGACAAGCAAGGCAAGGAGCACATGACCGAAGCTTCCACAAAGAACCTTCGCCTTTACGATATGCGTCCCCGCGTATATACCGATGCCGTAGCGTGGGACAGCACCTCCCTTGCAGCTCTCAACCATCTCGATTATTTCATACCTACCCAATGGCAACCCATTACAGAGCATACTGCCGCACAGTTCTCCGCCATCGCCTACTACTTTGGTGCCATGCTATGCGACTCACTTGATGTTCCCATTGGTCTTATCTGCAATGCTGTGGGCGGAGCACCCATTGAGTCGTTCACCGACCGCCAGACGCAGAAGCACCACCCTATCCTCGCGAATATCCTCACCGATTGGCGCCACAACGACCTCATACAACCTTGGGTTCGTAGCCGCGCAGCCCAGAACATACGACTTAGCCACAAAGCAGAGCAACGCCACCCTTATGAGCCATGCTACCTCTACGAAGCTGGTATCGCCCCATTGGCAGGCTTCCCTATGCGCGGTGTCATTTGGTATCAGGGCGAATCGAACGCTCATAATGTAGAGCTCTTCGAATTCCAATTCCCCGCCCTCGTTAGCAGCTGGCGCCATGCATGGAATGACGACACCTTACCCTTCCATTTCGTACAGCTCAGTAGCATTGCTCGCCCCACATGGCCACATTTTCGTGACGTACAGCGCCGCCTTGGCTTGCAGATACCCCACTGCGAGATGGCAGTATCAAGTGACCACGGAGACTCTCTTGACGTACATCCCCGCCACAAACGTCCCATCGGTGAGCGACTTGCCCGCATAGCTCTACACTATAATTATGGATACGGTCATGTCGAGCCCTCAGGCCCTTCTATCTTAAAAGCAGAAAACAAAGGGAACAGCATTGTACTTACTTTCAATCATGCCGAGGGTATGACTACTTCCGATGGTTTTACTCCACGCACCTTCGAAGTTGCAGGTGACCATGGAGAGTACTACCCTGCCGATATAATCACCATCAAAGACAGCACTATCCACCTACAGTCCAAACAGGTGAAATGCCCCACCCGTGCCCGCTATGGTTGGCAACCATTCACACGCGCCAACCTCATCAACAGTCATGGCCTACCCACCAGCACATTTGAAATAACAACAGAAAATTCTTATTAAGAAACCATAAACATACATCCTATCAACTTCCTAAAAAAGGGAAAGAGGCCGGTATACCGACCTCTTTGTTTATAGAATGAATTGAAGGATAGATAGCTTACATGACCTCGATGATGACGCGGCGGTTATAGGATGCGGGATCAAGGGTAGCGACTCCACCTTTGCCTTCCACTACAAGGTTTGCCTTGCTGACGCCGAGCTTAACTAATTCGTTGGCGATGGTCTGTGCACGGTGCAATGAGAGCTCCTGGTTGTACTTGGTATCGCCGGTAGCCTTGTCGGCATAGCCTACGATGTGGAGCTTGATGTTGTCTTGCTTGGCCATGTTGGCAATAGCCTTGAGGTTCACGATATCTTTCTGAGAAGCCAGCTTGGCTGAGTTGATGGCAAAAAATACGGACTGGGGAGCTACGGTGTAGTCGTTGACCACCTTTTCCTTCACTACCTCCTTGGGCTTCTGTGCCAATTGCTTACGCAAACTGTTATTGGTAGACTGCTCCTTGATGAGTGCCTCATTGAGGGCGGCTATCTCCGCTGCATTCATTACCATGAGCGAACTGATGTCGGGGGTGTTGTTCCATGTGTCGCCACCAATATTATAGGTGATACCGGCAGTGACGGAGAACAGGTTGTCGAAGGCACGCTTGGAACCTGTAACACCATCCATATCTTTCTGTGCCAACAGGGCTCCCATCTCAAGGTTGACGCTCCAGGAGTCGCTCAAACGGAAGGTATTCAGGATACCTGCATTGAAACCGAAGGAATAGGTGTTGTGGTCAAATACGCGCACACCTCCCATACCTACGTAGGGCACCAGACTGTAGAGTCGGTCGGGGTTATAGCCCATAATCATGTTGGTCACGTTCATCAACGCATCGACATGAAGGTTGACATAGTCGAGCTTGCTGCTGTAGCCCTGGAACTTGTAGCCATTGGCCGCCAAACGCATACCGATACCGGGAGTAAACCACTTGCCGACGTAGGCCAAGCCTGAGAAGGTGATACGGTCTTTGAACTCCTGACTGCCCTCGGGATACAGGTAAGAGAACTGTGCACCGGCATTGAGCGATACGAACCAGTTATCCCAAAAGCTGTTGGTCTGTACGCTATACTTTGAGACTGGAACTTCGGCAATCTCTACAACCTCATTGACTTGGGCTTGGGCCATTGAAACGGTGAACAAACCGGCCACTGCCATCATACTAATTACTTTTTTCATACTGTTTAGGTCTTTAATTAATGTTTACCAAAAAGTCTAATGTATCGAAATAACACGAAAAAAGATTTTTTGTTCTACGAGGCTATCAGATTCCCTTCACAGCGCAGAAAGGAAGAACCCCCACTAGGCATAGCCAAAGCTACGCCCGTGGGGTGTACCTGAAAGAAGAACAGATAGTATGTTCTGCGCTACTTGGCCGACTTTTTGCGAGAGCGGATGTTCTGTGGGGTCTTCTTGGTAGATTTCTCCTCCTTGAACTTGACGAGTTCGCCAATCTTCTTGTCCAAAGCCTCACCATAAAGATTCATCGCTTGGACACGGCGTTGTGGGCTGAGAAGTACGTTGGCTGGCAGATGGCTAATCTGCATGCGCTCGACAATGCCAGTCTTCCATCCTTCGAAATCGTTGGCCTGACGCCATGTCACAGAGTCTTCAGCGATGGCCTGTAGCCAATCCTGACGGTCGGTATCGAGCGATACGCTGAGGATATCGAAGTTATGTTTCTTGTACTTTTCTTTGATCTCGATGAGGTCGCGTTGGCGCATACGGCTCTCAGAATCCCATGAAGCCCAAAAGGTGACTAGCAGATAGGTGTCTTTGTAGTCGGCCGAGGTGACGTTCTTCCCTTGACTGTCGAGGACATTGTAGCTACTTATGACACTGCTTTTCGCGAGAGGCTTCTTTGCATTGAGCGTGTGCTGCAGCTGCTGTATGTATATGTTGTCCTGCAGGTTGCCGCTCATTGATCCAATGAGTGTTTTTATCTTCGTATGATTAGGTTGGGGGGTACCTACAAAGTACTCACGCAACAGATGGATACTCACCTCGGAGTAGGGATTGGCACGGATGAACGAGTCGGCTATCTGCTCTATTCGCTTCGCATTGCTGAGTGTGTCGGTCAGCAGATGAAACTCCTGCAACAACGCATTCTGCTCACCGCCCACAATGCGCACATGCCCCGTAGATGCGGTATCGCCCTGCATGGTGACCTCCAGCCCCTTATCGGCAAAGAGCATCTCGCGGTGATTGTTGGGGAACAGCACCCACAGCGGAGTCACCGTGTCTATCTCGGCCGTGTAGCGGAATATACCGTGAGCTGCCACTACCGTATCAATATGCTCGTACAAGGCATCGGCTCCATATATATAGATGGTATCGTGTGTGAGACGACCTACGTTGCCCTCGAGCACAAAGACACTTGCCTTGTCCTTGCACGAACAAAGACAAAGCAACACCATCAGTATAGAGAACAGCCGTCTCATCCAACTCTCAATTTTCAATTCTCCATTTTCAATTTAAGAGCGATTAGCACGCTTACGCTCCAGCTCGTCGAGAATGATCTTGCGCATACGCATCGACTTGGGCGTAACCTCCACATACTCATCCTCCTTGATATATTCGAGTGCCTCCTCCAGAGAGAAGATGATGGGCGGTACGATACGCGCCTTCTCGTCAGAGCCGCTGGCACGCATATTGGTGAGCTTCTTGCTCTTGGTGACGTTGATGACAAGGTCGTTGTCATGCACGTGCTCACCCACAACCTGTCCGGCATATACCTCGTCCTGCGGGAAGATGAAGAACTTGCCGCGGTCCTGCAGCTTGTCGATAGCGTAGGCAAAGGCCGTACCCGACTCCATGGCAATCATAGAACCATTGCTGCGGCGGTCGATATCGCCC
>JAZPZS010000073.1:0-18904 GCA_045544835.1 Bacteroidaceae bacterium
AGCCGACAAGCGCGGGCGAAGCGACGCGCTATCTGTGAGATTTGTGAGATCTGTGTGAAATCAAATATTTGCGAGAGAAGGACCTATTGGACATAGATTATTAAGACATCATTTTAGAGCGATTTTATAATGCGTTTTCCCTGTTTGTAAACTTGTAATCTATTTGCCGTTCGCGAACGACCGCGCTGCTCTTCGCGAAGAACCGCACTGCTCTTCGTGAACGGCAATGCTACCTTTCGCGAACAGCAAATGAATCCATCAAACGAAACAGGGAAAACGCATAATAGATAGCGGGGAAAGGTTAGTGATTTAGTATATATCTTCGTGTAATATTGTACAAGCCGATATGGATTATTATTCATTATGCGTATTCTTGTTCAGTCATCAAGGACATCCCGAGGTCATCCTAGGTTGTTCTTATTTGTTGATTGGTATACAATGTATTATGCCGTTCAAGGACAGCCGGACAGCCTATTTCGCAACACTTGTTTTATGTGGATATTTGGGGAGAAAGTGCCTTTCCGACATTGGTGTCATCGTTATTGTTATCGTACAGACCGACCCGAGTGGAATAGAGAGTGCTACCATCAACGATTCAGATGAACCTATATATAATATGAAGGGCAATCGCATGGCTTGCAGTCGCAAAGAGTTGCAGAAAGGCATTTATATACAGCATGGCAAGAAGTTTGTTGTAAAGTAAAACTAATCAGCATTAAGCGTTGGAGAGCTCAGCGGAGACGTAAGTTTCTAAGTTTTTGAGTTGCTAAGTTTTTAAATTCTGATTCCAACACCGTGTAAGCTAACTAACCGTACGGTTTACCATACATTATGATACGAAATTTCTGTACGGGATTTCCTCACGTTTCGTCTCGTGAGGTGGCATAATAGCAGCAGAGAGAACGAATGGTCGTTCTCTCTGCTATGTATATAGGGACAATGAGATTATCTTACGAAGTTCTCTACCTTCAGGTCAGTGACCTTGCTCTTGAAGTTGCCTGCCTGCTCGAGGGGGAAGCAGAGGGTGGGCACGTAGTCGTATGATACCTTCTCTGATGCCCAGCGCTTGGCACGCTTGAGTTCGTCTGTCAGCTTGCCGTCTACATAGAGGCGTGTGGCGGTGTTGGTGCACTCGATGCGGATGTTGACCTGCTTGCCCTCCTCAACGAAGTAGTTGAAGGTGTTGAGGTAGCCGTCGCGGACGAAGGCCATGCGGCCGTCGGTGGGGCTGGCAAGGTAGAAATCGGTGATGCCGTTACTCAGGAGCTTGGTGCCGGGCTGTTCCTTGACGCCATTGAGGCTGAACGATACGCTGTAGCCGTAGCCTGCCTTGGCGTGGGGGTAGCGCTTGCCGGGCTTCACCTCGGGGATGGTGTACACTACGCTACCAGGTTCGCCCTTGAAGGTGCCCAGGTCGTTCACGCCGGGAGCCTCGGCAAGCAGGGTGCGCTTGTGGTTGAACTCCTCGAAGGGGACGGTCTTGTAGGTGGGGCTCCAGGTAGAGGCTGCGATGACCTGCATGCCGGGGTAGCTGCGGTGGTGGATGTCCTCAACAGAGATGCCGTTGCCTACCACGTCGTTCCATACGGCATACATGCCGCCACGGATGACGGGGTCCTTGTCCTCGAACTTCTGGTTGCCGATCTGTGCGGGGCTCCATGAATTGTATAGGTAGGGAAGGTTAAGGTAGTCGTAGTAGTAGCCTGCGGCGGGCACGATGTAGACGGCTCCGTCGGGGATGCTGACGAGCTCGTAACCCAAGGCCTTCATGTCGGCAGGGTTGGCATAGCCGTTGTACCAGCAGTTCATGATGACGTTCTCGGACTTCACGGGAGTGTCGCCCTTGGCGTGGGTGAGGGCACCCCATACCATCGCCTGCTTGCCGAACGACTCGACGAAGCGGATGTAGCGGTCGGTGAGGTAGCGGAACTTCTCTACCACGGCCTTCTCGGCATTGGAGTACTCGTCGGTACCGATGTTGACCTGCTTGCCTACAAACACGGGGTCCTCACCCTCGAGGTACTCGGTGAAGAGTGAGTCGAGGAAGGGGTAGAGGTTGTCGTTGAAGAGGTCGAGGTGGTCCATGCCGTACTTCTCGGAGCCGAACTCCTTGCGATAGTGGGCAAAGGCGAGTGAGTGGGCGGGGATGTCAATCTCGGGGATGATGTTCACGCCCATCTTGGCGGCATCTTTCTGGAACTGACGGAACTCGTCCTTGCCGTAGCTGCCGTCCTTGGCGGTGAGCTCGGGGAAGAGCTCGCTCTCGAGGCGGAAGGCGGCGTAGGTCTTGTCCCAGTCATTACCAAAGTATTGCTTGAAGCCATTGTCGTTGAGGTGCACCTGGATGGTGTTCATCTTGTAGTAGGCCATGGCCTTGGTGAAGGTCTTGAGGTAGTCCATGGGGATGAACTTGCGGGCGCAGTCGAGCAGCAGGCCGCGCAGGGCGTAGTCGGGCCAGTCGCGGATGGTACCCTTGGGCAGGTGTGTGCCCTCGTACTGCTCAAGGATCTGCAGCAGGGTGCGTGTAGCCCAATAGGCTCCGGTGGGGGTGTTGGCCTCGATGGCTATGCAGTCGTCAATCTTGATGCTGTAACCCTCGTCGCCCAGTTCCTTGTCGTCGGTGAGGGCCATGATGATAGTGCCCTTGGGGGCCTTGCTGGCGTTCTTGGTCTTCATTGCCTTGCCGAAGAGCAGGCCATAGTCCTCGGCCATAGCCTCGGCTGCATCGGCGAGCTCGGCATTGACATATATCACCTTGGTGCTGGGGCTGATGGCTACCATACCATCGGCACCCTGCCACTGGCGCAGTTCGGGGATTACGAAGGGCTTGTCGTTCTCGGCATACAGGGTGGCAGAAGCCACAAGGCCCAGTATGGCTAAACATAAAAATCGGAATTTGTTTCTCATAGAATCGTGTTGTTTTTGATGTGATATATACTTGTTTTTCTTGTTTGTCAGACTCTGTTTGACAGATTTTTTACAAAGGTATGGGAAAAACGCTGTCATTGCAAATTTTTGAGCTAAAACCTAGTGTAAGGCTGTGAAATGTGGTGCTGGCATAGCTTCTTGTGATGCGTTTATTTGATGTTTGCTGAGAAATATTCACTAGCTTGAACTCTTTTCGCTCGTTTGTTTGTATATTTGAGGTAAATCTCGAATATACTTTCACTCGCTGTGAAAAATATTCAAGCTGAGCTTGATGTTTCTCGCTCGTTTATTCGTATATTTGCAACCTCAAACTTGGGTTTAACAATTATAAAATGCTTATGAAACACTCAGTTAAAGATTGGATTCTCACCACTCGTCCGTGGTCGTTCCCGGCTTCGGCGATGCCCGTACTTGCTACATTTGCTTATATGACATGGGTGTGTAGCCTGTATGGTATGTCTATCGATTGGGTGAGCGGTGTGCTTGCTATCGTGGGCATCGTGTTCTTCCATGCATCGGGTAATATGTTGAGCGACGTGCGCGACTATAAGAAAGGAGTCGACAAGGGTCTCAGCCACATGCCTTTGGTCAATGGCTCCTTCACCACGAAGGAGTATATGCGCCTTAGCCTGACGCTCTTCGTGCTGGGCTGTGCCATCGGCTTCTACATCATGAGCCGCTGTGGCTGGCCGTTACTCTATGCTGCTGTGTACGGAGCCTTTTTCACGCTCACCTATGCCACCTTCAAGTATTTTGCTTTGGGCGATGTGGTCATCTTCCTGTCCTATGCCGTGATTCCTATCCTTGGTACCACGTATGCCACCATCAGTGAATATTACTATCCGGCCCTGGTGCTGGCTCTGCCCATCGGACTCATTACGGTGGCTATACTCCATGTAAATAATACACGCGATATCGAGTCGGACCGCGCGGCGGGCATACGCACCCTCGCCATGCTCATTGGCTTGAAGGCCTCCGTGCAGCTCTATGCTTTCGAGGTGCTTTTTCCCTTCGTGGCTGTTATTGCTACCATTATGTGCGGTTGGCTTCCTTGGTATAGTGTGATTGTGCTGTTTGCATTGCCCAAGGCATGGAGGTGTGCCCGTGTCGTGCTCGATTCGCCGAAGAAGGGGATGGAGACATTGGTCATGCACGATGCCGCCACCTC
The DNA here is from genome assembly GCA_045544835.1 of Bacteroidaceae bacterium. Taxonomy (GTDB): domain Bacteria; phylum Bacteroidota; class Bacteroidia; order Bacteroidales; family Bacteroidaceae; genus UBA1189. The sequence goes on from JAZPZS010000073.1 coordinate 4,097, forward strand.
GCAGCTGCAGCTCCTATTCAGCTTGCTGCTGGCCGTGTCACTGTTTGTGGCAGCCTTTTTCTAATTGAAAATTGAGAATTGAAAATTAAGCCAGTGAAATTTGAGGATTAATCAAAAATAAGGTTTATGACAAGAAAGAATAAGGTAGATAAAGGTGTTGATGGAAAGACCCAACTTTCAACTTTCAATTTTCAATTTTCAATTTTTCTCGCCGCCCTCCTGTGGTTCCTCATGTTCAACCCCTGGATAGCGATGCCGGTGGATTTCTGGACCATGATGACCATCTCGGGGTGCATACTGCTCACGACGGCATTGCTCTTTGACCGAAGTTGGCTTGCCGATATTAAGGTGTCGTGGAGCGGACTCTTCATAGGCATTGCGCTCGCCCTTGCCTTGTGGGGCATCTTTTGGGTGGGCGATAAGGTGGCCACGTGGATGTTTCCCTTTGCACGCCCTCAAGTAGATACCATCTACAGCATGAAGGACTCGCAGAGCGAATGGGTCATCGGGGCTCTGCTCCTCTTTATAATAGGGCCTGCCGAGGAAATCTTTTGGCGGGGTTTCGTGCAGCGCGGTATCAGTGTGCGGAGTTCGGCCAATGTGGCATTCATCGTCACATTGTTTGTCTACGGACTGGTGCATATCTGGAAGTTTAACTTCATGCTCATCATGGCTGCCCTCGTCTGCGGCTTTGTATGGGGATTGGCCTACCGGTTATGGCCCAAGCAGCTCTTTGCCCTCATCGTGTCGCATGCGGTGTGGGATACGTTGGTCTTCGTTGTTTGGCCGATATGATAACCGCTCTGGAGGTAGTTGTTAGGAGTCAATACGACAAGTCGGAGTGGCCAAACTGTGGTGCCGCTGATAAGCAGTGATTGACGTTGCGTGAATAATGAATCCCCGCGGGACAATGGTCCCCGGGGATTTCTTGTGTAATGAAGGCTCTGTCCTCGATGCTGTGCTTTGTCTTGGCGATGCAGGTGCTCTAAATATTTATCGCATCGGCAAGAAATATTTATTGCACCGTCAAAAATACTGGGGAGTAGGTGTGGCACTAAGCCAACTATTGGATATATGTGGCTTTATGTTCAAATATAAGAGTTAAAATATGTGATAATATCCCGCTTCAGACCATCTCATAGCCATTGCATGTAGAATATATTGTCAATAAAGGTTGGGAAATCCAATTATAATGTCTACCTTTGCACGGATATAAAGTAATGTACTATTTTAGCAGAGCAGATAAATGGAGTTTTCAGCAAAGCAAATAGCAGCGTTTATTGGCGGAGAGGTTGTAGGCGATGAGAATGCCACGGTCTGCACCTTTGCCAAGATTGAAGAGGGCATGCCGGGTGCTTTGTCCTTCTTGTCCAATCCGAAATATACTTCATACATATATGACACACAGTCGAGCATCGTATTGGTGAATAGCGATTTTGTGCCCGAGAAGCCCATCAAGGCTACACTCATCAAGACAGCCAATGCCTATGAGAGTCTGGCCAAGCTGATGGCACTGTATGAATCGATGAAACCGAAGAAGACAGGCATCAGCACGATGGCATCGGTAGCAGCGTCGGCCACTATCGGCGAGAATGTATATATCGGACCGTTCGTATATGTGGGCGAGAGGGCTGTCATAGGCGACAATACCGTCATCGAAGCCAACGTGTCGGTGGGCGACAATGCCACCATCGGCAGTGACTGCACGCTCTACAACGGCGTCACCATCTATCACGACTGCAAGGTAGGGAACCGTTGTATCCTCCACGCCGGCAGCGTAGTGGGTTCGGATGGATTCGGCTTTGCACCCGGTGCCAATGGCTACGAAAAGATTCCCCAGATAGGCATCGCCGTATTGGAGGATGACGTGGAGCTGGGTGCCAACACTTGCATTGACCGTGCCACGATGGGAGCAACCATCATCAAGCGCGGCGTGAAACTCGACAATATGGTACAGGTGGCCCACAATGTAGTCATTGATGAGCACACCGTCATGGCTGCCCAGTGTGGCATCGCAGGTTCTACCAAGGTAGGCAGCTGGTGCATGGTGGGCGGACAAACCGGCATCAGCGGACACATACAGATAGGCAATCAGGTAAAGGTGGGCGGACACTCGGCCATCTCGAACAGCGTGAAAGACGGCAAGGCAGTGATGGGTTACCCCGCATTTGACCACGTACAGTTTGCCCGCGCCTCGGTAATCTTCAAGAAACTGCCTGAGATGTATCGCGAAATGGATGCCTTGAAGAAGGAGATAGAAACACTAAAGCAACAGCTTGCCGATGGTGGCAAGGCCTAAAACAAGATATGGCAAAACAACGCACGATAAAAGAGAGTTTTTCATTGTCCGGAAAGGGACTGCACACGGGACTCAACCTCACCGTGGAGTTCAACCCTGCACCGGAGAACTTTGGATATAAGATACAACGCATCGACGTGGAGGGAGAGCCCATCATTGAGGCACTGGCCGAAAACGTCAACGAGACACAGCGCGGCACCGTGCTCTCAAACGGCACTGAGCGCGTCAGCACCGTAGAGCATGGCCTATCGGCACTCTATGCACTCGGCATCGACAACTGCCTCATCAAGGTCAACGGTCCCGAGTTCCCTATCCTCGAAGGTAGTGCCAAACTGTATGTCGACAACATACAGCGTGTAGGCATTGTGGAGCAGGAAGCCGAGAAGAACTATTTCGTAGTGACAGAGACCATCGAATATCACGACGAGAAGAGCGGCTCATCACTCATGATCATGCCGGCCGAGGAGTTTGCGGTGAACGTACTCGTTTCGTTCGACTCAAGCATCATCTGCAACCAACGAGCTGTACTGATGCACATGGAGGATTTCCCGAAAGAGATTGCATCGAGCCGCACCTTCGTGTTCGTACGCGACGTGGAACCGCTGCTTGCAGCAGGCCTCATCAAGGGTGGCGACCTCGACAACTCCATCGTTATCTACGAACGTGAGATGTCGCAAGAGCGTTACGACCGCTTGGCCGATGTAATGAAAGTTCCACATATGGATGCGAAAAAGCTGGGCTATATCAACCACCGCCCCTTGGTATGGGAAAATGAGCCGGCGCGACATAAACTGCTCGACATCATAGGCGACATGTCGCTCCTAGGACGTCCCATCAAAGGCTACATCGTGGCCAACCGCCCCGGGCACAGAGTGAACAACCAGTTTGCCCGCCTGCTGAGAGAGAGAATGAAATAAACAGAGAAGGTATAGGAGCCGCTCCTATACCTATATTTATATATAAGAACTAAACACATCAATAGATATGAGCAAGATTAGTCCATTAGCATATATCCACCCCGAAGCCGTCATTGGCGAGAACGTGGAGATTGGTCCCTTCGTATACATTGACCGCAATGTAGTGATAGGCGACAACAACGTCATCATGCCCAATGCCAACATCCTCTATGGCTCACGCATCGGAAATGGCAATACCATCTTCCCCGGAGCAGTCATCGGTGCCATACCGCAGGACCTCAAGTTCCGTGGCGAGGAGACTACAGCCGAGGTGGGCGACAACAACACCATCCGCGAGAATGTGACCATCAACCGCGGTACCGCAGCAAAGGGAAAGACTATTGTTGGCAATGGCAACCTGCTGATGGAGGGCGTACACGTTGCCCACGACACCATCGTAGGCAACGGCTGTATCATCGGCAACCAGACTAAGCTGGCTGGCGAGGTAATCGTTGACGACTATGCTATCCTAAGTTCTACGGTGCTCGTACACCAGTTCTGCCGCATAGGAAGCTATGTCATGGTGCAAGGTGGTTGCAAGAGCAGCAAGGAGATTCCCCCCTACATCATCGCTGCCCGTGAGCCCATCTCATACTGTGGCGTCAACCTCATTGGTCTGCGTCGTCGCGGCTTCACCAATGAGCAAATCGACACTATACATCAAGCCTATCGCATCATCTACCAGAGCGGCCTCAACACCACAATGGCCATTGAGCGCATCAAGGAAGAGATGGAGATGACTCCCGAGATAGAGTACATCATTTCGTTCATCGAAGGAGCCAAACGAGGCATCATCAGATACGAAGGATAACCAATAAACTCAAAAACTTAAGAACTAAAAAACTCATCATATATGGTATACCGCTTCACCATTATCTCTGACGAGGTTGACAACTTCCGCAGAGAGATTCAGATTGACTCTGACGCCACATTCCTTGATTTCCACAATGCCATTCTGAAGTCAGTAGGTTATCCTAACGACCAGATGACCTCATTCTTCGTATGCGATGACAATTGGGAGAAGGAGACCGAAGTTACATTGGAAGATATGGGCACCAGTTCAGATGTGGACAGCTGGATTATGGAAGAGACTCCGCTGAGCGAACTCCTCGAAGAGGAGAAACAGCACCTGCTCTACATCTTCGACCCGCTGGCCGACCGCGCCTTCTTCATCGAGCTCACCGAAATAATCACAGGCAAGAATCTCGACGAAGCCGTATGCACCAAGCAGACGGGTGAGGCTCCACAGCAGTTGCTCGACTTCGACCAGCTGATGGCAGCACAGGTGAGCACCACAGCGCTCGACGACAGCTTCGGCGACGATGAGGACTTCGACCTTGACGAGATTGACCCCGACGGCTTCGACATGGGCGCTCCAGCCGACTTTGACGATAGCATACTCTATTAAGCAAAGCATAAAGAGTGAAAGATAAGACTTTAGTCGTGCTCCTTGGCCCTACAGGTGTAGGAAAAACGGCACTGAGTTTTGCATTGGCCGAACGGTTAGGTTCTCCTATCCTTTCGGCCGATTCGCGTCAATTATATGCCGAAATCCCCATCGGAACAGCAGCACCAACGAAAGAGGAACAAGAACGGGTAAAGCATTACTTCATAGGCACACATCACCTGACGGACTACTACAGCGCAGCACAATACGAGATTGACGTACTGAAACTCACCGAAGAGCTGTTCCACTCACACAACGCTCTGCTGCTTACGGGCGGTAGCATGATGTATATCGATGCCGTATGCAAGGGTATTGATGATATTCCCACGGTAGACGACATCACACGCCGTACGCTGCTCGACCGCTACGAACAGGAGGGACTGGAACCCTTGGTCAATGAACTGCGCCTACTCGACCCCGAGTACTACCGCATCGTAGACCTGAAGAATCCCAAGCGTGTCATCCACGCCCTCGAGATATGCTATATGACGGGGCGAACCTATACCTCTTTCCGCACACGCACTGCCAAGGAGCGTCCCTTCCGAATCGTCAAGATTGGTCTACGCCGCGAACGCGAGGAACTGTACGACCGTATCAACCGCCGAGTAGACCAAATGGTGGCCGACGGTCTCGTCGAAGAGGCACGTAGCGTATATCCTTACCGTCACCTCAACTCACTCAACACCGTAGGCTACAAGGAGCTGTTTGCCCACTTCGACGGTGACTGCACGCTGGAGTTTGCCATTGAGAAGATTAAGCAGAACAGCCGCATATATTCGCGCAAGCAGATGACATGGTTCCGCCGCGACGATAGCATCCAATGGTTCCATCCCGATGAGACGGAAAACATTATAGCCTATTTGGATAGTCAGCTATATAAAAGAGAATAGCCGGAATGAATGAAGAGAGAGTGTGCCAGAAACGACTGACACACTCTCTCTTCATCTGATACAGTGCTTAGCGCACTTGCAATGTTACGATGCTCATAGCGGGCAATGTAACCTTCAGGCCATCTTTTGTCATCTTGGCACCCTTAAACTCTGCGGTCTTGACCACATCGGGATTTTCAAACGAGTTATGGTCGCCAATGTTCTTTGAAGTGAGAATCTCTCCAGTCACCTTCTTGCCTTTCACGTCGGCCAAGTTGATGGTAACTTCGTGCTTTTGCTTGAGGTCTACATTGGCCAGTGAGATATGTATGACTCCTTCGCTGTTCTTTGAAGCAGTGGCGCTGAGCATAGGTAGCGTGCGGGTAGGCTCTTCACCTGTTCTGCCTGGTCTGTATCGCTCGTTTTTAACTTGCATCTCATCGCATTGCAGATCCATAGGGATAAATGTGGCATCTTGGTGTGGCTTGTACATCTTGAATACATAGTAGGTAGGTGTCAGCACCATTTTATCGCCTTGAGTGAGTATCATGGATTGCAGTACATTGGCGATTTGTGCAATGTTACACATCTGTATGCGGTCTGTATATTTGTGGAATACATTGAATGACAGGGCTGCCACGAAGGCATCGCGCATGGTGTTTTGTTGGAACAGGTGTCCTCGTATGGTGCCGGGTTCTTCGTCCCACCATGTGCCCCATTCGTCGACCATGAGTCCTACTCGCTTGCGGCTGTCGTATCGGTCCATTATCTCCATGTGTTTCTTCAGTACAGGCTCGATTCCCAGGCACTTACCCAGACACCAATAATAATCGTCGTCCGTGAAGTTCAATGCTGAGCCTTTGCTCCCGTTCCATGTGAGCACCGTGTAGTAGTGTAGAGAGAGCCCCCTCATGTGCCCTGCGGCATTGCGCATGAGCACTTCGGTCCAATTATAGTCATAGTCGCTGGCACCGCTTGCAATCTTGAAAAGTCGGTTACCGTTATATTCGCGGCAATAGGTTTGGTAGCGTCTGTATAGGTCGGCATAGTATTCGGGGCGCATGTTACCGCCGCATCCCCAACTCTCGTTGCCTACGCCGATATACTTCACCTTCCAGGGCTCTTCGCGTCCGTTCTCCTTGCGCAACTTGGCCATTGGACCATCCTTGGCCGTCATGTATTCCACCCACTTGGCTGTTTCCTCAACCGATCCGCTGCCTACGTTCATTGATACGTAGGGTTCGCAACCGAGGAGTTCGCACAGATTGAGAAACTCATGTGTACCGAAACTGTTGTCCTCTACGGTGCCTCCCCAATTATTGTTGACCATGCGTGGACGGTTCTCACGTGGCCCGATGCCGTCCATCCAGTGGTACTCATCGGCGAAGCATCCGCCAGGCCAGCGCAGGTTGGGTATCTGCAGTTCCTTTAGAGCGTTCAGCACATCATTGCGGTAGCCGTTGGTGTTGGGGATTTCCGATTCTTCTCCTACCCACAGACCTCCATAAATGCAGGTGCCGAGGTGCTCGGCAAATTGTCCGTAGATGTGGCGGCTGATGACATTCTTTGTCTCTTCGGTGCGAAGAGTTACCGTAGCTTCGCGCTGTGCGCTCAGTGGTAGTGTGACCATAAGTGTCACGATAGCAAGCATTTTTTTCATAATAGTAGTCAATATGGTTTATATGTAGTGTCGTTCCAATCGTTTGCTTTGCCAAGTGTCGCGTTCTGCCATGCGTCGGTGCAGTCGTTCCGCAAACTGGTAGTTCTTGATACCCCAGTCGGGAGCGATGAGTAGCGAGCGGGGCGACTGTGAAACAAATCGCTCGAGCACGATATGTGGCGGTATGCGCTCGATGTAGTCTATGACCGTTTCAATGTATTCGTCTATGGTGAACAGATGAAACTCTTGGGGATTCTGCTCATATTCCCGCGCCATACGCGTACCTCTTATCAGTTGCAGTTGGTGCAGCTTTATCATGTCGAGTGGAAGCGAGGCAATGCATTCCGCCTGTCTTATCAGTTCATCATGTCCCTCTCCCGGCAATCCCAGTATCAGGTGTCCTCCTGTGAGAATCTTTCGCTCGTGTGTTCTGCGTATGGTGTCGACTGCTGTGGCAAAGTCGTGTCCGCGATTGATGCGCCTTAGCGTGTCGTCGTTCGCACTCTCAATGCCATATTCAACCATGAGGAAGGTTTGGTGAGATAGCTCTTCAAGATAGTCGAGCAATGCATCGGGCATGCAGTCGGGGCGGGTGCCGATGATGAGTCCTACTACTCCATCGACCGACAGGGTCTCCTCGTACATGGCTTTCAGGTGTTCCAGCTCACCGTAGGTATTGGTGTAGGCCTGGAAATATGCCAGATAGCGCATCGCAGGATATTTGTTGGCAAAGAATCGGATGCCGTCATTGAGTTGCTGGCTAACTGTCCGCTTCGAGTCACAGTACTCAGGGCTGAAGGTCTGGTTATTGCAATAGCTACATCCGCCTACTCCTAATGTGCCGTCGCGGTTAGGGCATGTGAAGCCTGCATGGACAGAAATCTTCTGTACCTTGCCGTCGAAATACTTGCGTAAGAACGACGCAAAATCATAGTATGGCCGATGTGCTGCTTCTTGCATATACGACAAAATTAGTATAAGGCGAGCGAAAACGCAAATTTTAACGAGCGAATGTAGAGATAAGACTTGCATTTTCTTTATTGGATGCCGACGCTATCATACTGCGTCGGCGCTGCGCTGCGGAGTTTATGGTTTGTGGTTGAGAGTTAATGGTAATCCGTAAACCATCGTCCATCAACCATTAACCATTAACCATCAACTAGACTCGCCCCGCAATGTCATCTTGCAGTACTCCTCATGTGACACAAGCGCTTTATTTGATTTGTTTGGGTAAACTACTAAGTTATCTCTTGAAATTATCTGTAGCTAAGCCCCTAATACAGCAAGTCGCGCATTACGGCATCGCTGATGAAGATGCTCTCGGGGGTGAGGCGCAGGTGGTTGTCGGCGGTGTGCACGAGTTGGCCTCTATGTATATAAGGAGTGGCGCAGCGTAGGCAGTGGGTGTGGTAGCGTTCGCCGAAGTCGGCAAGCAGACTCGTGAGGTCGATGCCGCGTGCCGTGCGCAGCTCGGTGATGATGCGCTCGTCGTAGCGCTCCTCGGTGGTCAGGTGCTCCACCTCGTGCGGCACATCCTTGCCCTCGGGCGTGGCGATATAGTCGGTGAGGCTGCTGAGGTTCCACCGACGGTCGGTGCCATCGTAGGAGTGAGCGCCCGGACCTATTCCTATATAAGGGATGCCTTGCCAGTAGCTACTGTTGTGGCGCGAGTGGTAGCCGGGCAGGGCAAAGTTGGATATCTCGTAGTGCTCGTAGCCTGCCGCCAGCAGCTTCTCGCGCAGCAGCTCGAAGGCGCGGATGCTCTGTTCCTCGTCGATGGGGCTGACGATGCCCTGCTCCTTCATGCGCCACAGCCGTGTGCCCTCCTCATAGGTGAGGTGATAGGCCGAGATATGGGGTACGCCGAGTGCGATGGCTTGGTCGAGGCTGTAGGCCCAGTCGTCGAGCGTCTCGCCCGGCAGGCCATACATGAGGTCGATGCTGATGTTGGTGAGCCCCATCCGCTGGCAGCGATGCACAGCCTCTATGGCCTCCTGTGCCGTGTGGCGACGCCCCACGAGCCGCAGTGTGTGGTCGTGAAACGACTGTATGCCTATGCTCACCCTATTGAAGGGCAGCGTGCGCAAGCCCTGCACATACTCCTCGGTGAGGTCGTCGGGGTTGGCTTCCAATGTTATTTCAGCAAGTTGAAAGTTGAAAGATGAAAGATGAAAGTTGCGTAATGAAGTGAGAATGGAGGAAAGCTCCTCTATCCTCAATGTCGAGGGAGTGCCGCCGCCCAGGTAGATGGTCTCGATGGGTGCACCCTGCAGTTCGCCCAGGCGTAGCTTCAACTCGCGACATACGGTATCAACATAGGCACTGCGATGGCGCAGCAACGTGGTGGAGTAGAAGTCGCAGTAGGCGCAACGGCTCTCACAAAAGGGAACGTGTATGTATATTCCGGCCATGTGTTGGTTTAATTGAAAATTGAGAATTGAGAATTAACAGCTTCGTTGTTGAGCTTCGGCTGGATGAGCAACAAGTCGCAACTCCTCGGGAGAACTAAAGTTCTCTTCGTCGCAACCGACGCTTTCATACCGCGTCGGCGCTGGCACGAACCTTGAGAATTGGCAGCATTAAGGTATATTCGTAGTGTCCGTTCTTTTTCAGTCGCACCATCCCAATATCAGTATATGACAACTTTTTTCTTTCCAACAATATAAATACCAGGTTCTACAATCTCCTTTATTTTTATTCCTGTTAACGTGTAGATTGCATTTCCTTTCGTTGCTTCAACACCAATAATGCAGTTCCCGTCTTCTGGGTTACTTGTGCCGTAGTATCGAAGTTCAAAATGGTCCCAGATACACCAGTCTGTAACATTGGATGGGTTCTTTATACCAATGGAAGCAGTGCCGGCAGATACATAGAAGAGAACTTCGCCTGTATAATAGCATCCTGCCGAAAAGGCTACAGATGATTCAGCCATAGTGTTCGGAATATATACACCATTGTTAAGTGTTGAGAATCCATCGGTGGCTGAAGATTTGCCCTCCGAAAGCACATTGGGCAGCGTCATCTCAACTTCGTTGGCAAATAGCGCTGGATGGCTACTATCTTCTCCATCGACACGGTAGAATCCTTGCGCCGTCAATCCATACCATCCGTCAGGCAATCCTGTAAGAGCCTGGCTAAATGTAAATGTAGAATGCCATGACTCTACGCAATAATTGGTTTCATCGCCACTGTTCTTCTTATTGGTACAGTCACTCGACCATATCCATGCACTATATCGCTGGTCATTTCGTCCAAAGTCAGGATCCTGAATAAAGAATGTGGCATCAGCAGGATTATCACTTGTTGCCTTTTCGAGGTTTTCCACCATCTGCTCACGGGTTATGAATTGCCATTGTGCTGCAGCGTCATCGGTGGTATTTGCTGCATAGGTGGTATGATTGTCATCTGTAACAGTCAGGAATGCCGAGCCGTTGGAGATGGCATAATATCCATTGCCTGTTTTCTTGACGATGATGTTTCCGGCTGGTCCATCCACATAAGGCTCCGTATCTGTCGTTAAATAATGGTCGGTAGACGAATTGGCTATTTTGGAATCTATCCGATAGGCATTGTCCCCCATAAGGGTAACAGCGAAGTCTATACCATGCTCACCTACGATGGCTCGCGTGCCCCAATATGAGCCACCGAGGAGATATTTCCCGGATTTCACATTCCGTATATAATAAACTCCGTCCTCCAAGTCGCCCGCAGGCTTTTCTACCTTAATGACTCCGTAATATACAGCGGGGTCATAGCTAAGGTGAGGCGGTTGGTTGTAACCCACATTTTGCGAAACTACATTTTCACGATATTGTATATCATCCATTAGATGTGGTACGGGGTAAGAGGACTCATAGCTTGTAGCGTTGATTATAAGATAATTGTTGTTGCTGTCGTAGGTCACAATCTCTTCGCGCCAGTCTCCCAACAAATCACCCATGACACATGGATTATGCTTGCTTCCATTTGCCAGAGTACCCCATACATAGTTCCCTCCGTTCACCTTGATGCGGTCAAAGTACTTTCCGGAAGGATTCCAATGGGCAATGATAGACTTGTCGAAGAACTCGTCAAACAGGTCTCCATCCCAATAGATGCGGCAATTGATGCCCGCTCCCGAAGAACCTATACTCCATGAATCGGCATTTACGGTACCTCCGTCTAAATTGAACATACCTCCAGATGCGCTATATATGAATTGTGCACTTTGTTGGTTGGAATCGAAATGAGCAGCGAGTCCACGTCCTGTATCACCGCTGGCGGTAACATGAAGGATTATCTCACCAGTCTTGGCATCACGAAGATCCACTCCGTAGGGTTTCGACTCATGACACATAAATACCTCCAATCCTGGTCTATTGGTGAGGAAATCGCCTATATGGAAAGCATCACCGTGTCCCAATCCTGTGCGATAAAGCAACTTGCCATCGTGATCAAGGGCAGCCGAACCAAATTGTATCTCATGCAGCCCATCACCATCAAGGTCTGCAGCTGTAAGCCAATGCGCGCCTTCGCCGTACAGTCCTTTGCCCGACGATGTATGCCGTGACACCCAACGTTCCTTCAAGGTGTATCCATCAAAATCATATGCGCCGACAAACGAGCCCGCATAGTAGCCGCGATTGAAGATGGCCGAAGGATTTTTCCCCTTTCCGTCAAGATAGGCAAGACAGGCAGTGTATCTCTCCGAACGATTCTGCTTGCTGTCACCCCAATAACTGCTACCGGCAGCATAATCTGTATGATACTTGATAGTGGATATCTCTGCGCCAGTCATCCCATCAAATACAGTCAGGTATTCAGGCCCCTTGTCTGGCTTTCCACGCGAACTGAGGCAATTCTGTAGAGGGTCGTCACCCGCCATCACAACATAGTTGCCATTTCCGTCAATGGTGCCAGGAGCTGTTTTGATAACAAACTCTCCGTATCCATCCCCGTTAAGGTCCCAAGCAACAAATGGTGTAGTATGTGCTCCCGAACGGATATTAGGTCCCTGATTGATACGCCAAAGCAACGTGCCATCCATCTTGTAACAGTCAAAATAGGTGTCTGAGGTCGTACCGTCCGAAGCTGCATCTTTCGAATTACTGGGATCCCATTTCAAGATGATTTCATATTCACCGTCACCATCCATATCACAAAACGACGCATCATTCGGAGTATATACAGCACCATGTCCCCTGGCATCGGTCGGTGTTCTTGTCGGGATTGTTGTTGTTTGATTGGCCCATACCTTTACGGAAGCCATTGAATCTACTATATTACCCTTCTCGTCGAGAACTTCTAACCTGTAATAGGAAGAAGCCGAGCCATTCGCATCAACGAAATTCGATTTCCCTTGTATCGGTTTACCTGCGTTTACAGCTGTCTTCTGAACCATTGCCGTTGTTCCTCGATACAGTTTGTAGCTATAGCCTTTAGGGTCACTCTCTCTGATGCGCCAACTGACAAGGTTGCCACTTTTCCCCGAAGCAGAAAGATTGACCGCCATCAGTCCCCTGTTGAGGGATTTGGCAGCTCCAGTTCTGAGCCCTCCATCAGTCTTTACTAACTGAAAATGATCTACGGTAATCCAATTGGCATTGGTGTTTTCACATCTGAAACCAATGGTCAGTTTGCCATTCGTGACAGCGACATTTACCTTATATCTTTTAGTGCCAGAAACCTCCACCTTCTGGTCACCGGCATAAAGATACACACCGGCAACCGCAACAGATTCGCCTTGCAATTCGGCATGGCACATTGCACTCAGTTCATACTCTCCGTCGGGCAATCCGGTTATCACTTGTTCTATATAGCTGTCAGGCAACGCGTCGGGTGCCTTGACCCATCTTTCGGCATAGTTCCAGCCAGTTTTGCTTGCTGCAGCTTCTGTGTTGGTCTGTACGGCCATACCGCTATTAGTCCATCCGTCGGTTATTCCGCTTTCAAAACTGGGATTAATAACTCTCGATGTAACGTTCGTCGGATTGAACTGTGCCGACGCAATCACACTACACAATAGAAATGAGGTTAGGGAAAAATACTTTTTCATATTTTATACATTTGTTTTCTAGTATCTAGCAAGATACATCTGATTTAATCAGAGTTCTGCTTGCGTGATGCCTTAGATGTTAGTGTCTTTGAAGATAAGTCTTACGGCTTTTCCTATGAGGGCTTATCCTAAGGCTAACTACAAAAGTAGTCATTTATTTGAGATAATCAATACTCATATGGAGGAAAATATGAATTTGACCCGAGTCAAGTGTATTGCTGAAGAATTAGGATGGTGTTATGAAACTGTAGATTCTATGCCTCACTTGCTTTCTGTCTCAACGCCGTGAACGCAATCGTTCTTAATAGGTTGGTGACTCTCATATCTGTTTTGTGAAAATATACTTTAAACTATTTTTTCCTTTTCTATCTGCCAGTGTCCGCCAGTGATGGTTAATTTGTAGGTATACAATCAATTAATGGCTGATACTGCGTACAATTATCCATGTAGGTTCATGAAACTTAGAGTGAATAATTTGTGGAAAATTTATGGTAATTCATGTTCACTAAAAAACATCGTAGAGGAAAGACATATTCATGCAAATTCACGTACATTTTATGGTTTACAAAAACAACGTTATTTCCCGAAACACCCCTCCACTGGCAAGTAGTATCGCACGTTCTTACGCCCTGCTGCACGCAGCTTGCCAGCTTCCACGAAGGTTGTGAGTAGCTGTGCAGCACGGTAGCGTGTACACTCGCAGATGCTCTCCACCTCGGAGCGGTACAGTGCTTCGTGTGTGGCAAAGTGGGCGGTTAGTCGCTCCTCGATCTCCTCCATGGTGAGCTGCTTGATGTATGTGGGGCCTGCACTCTTCATCTCGGCACCACGCATGGCCTGTGTCAACTCTTTCGAGGGTGCGAAGGCGATGCGGCGCACCTTGATGTCTCGTGCAGTGACGTTGTCGGCGCGGTGCTTGTTGCCGCAGGTGAGCGTCACCGATAGTGTACCTATATCACCCAATTCTACGCGGTCGCCATTGAGTAATGTACGCTGTATGCGCTGGCTCAGTGCCGTGAGTACACCGGCCACGTCGGCCTCCTTGACGGTGCACGATGCCGCAATCTCCTTGGCCAGCTCCTTAGTGGTCACGGTGCGGCTACCCACTATGGTGACTGCAATAGCGGGATTCTCTTCGCTGGCCTCGCCACGGAGGTCGTGCTTCTCTTTCAACTGATAGGCGATGGTGCCTGCTTTCTTCTGTACTAAATTTCGTGTTGCCATAGGCTTTTCTTGTTAAAGGTAGGTTAGAATAATCTTTTTCTTAGGTTTGATTTATCTTTCTGCTTGTCGTTTGTGTTTGCCGTTCGCGAACGGCCACGTTGTCCTTCGCGAACGATCACGTTGCTCTTCGTGAAGAGCAGGGCAGACGCATCAGAAATTCCATAAAATCCGGTTTATAAAAATATTATTTATTAACTTGACATTCATATCATTAAGTTTGTTTATGTTGTAGTTTTTTAGTAACTTTACACCTATAAAGTTTTACAAATTTTGACATAAAAATGGACCTAATTAGCATAATTAAATACTTGGACGACCC
>JAZPZS010000074.1:0-7290 GCA_045544835.1 Bacteroidaceae bacterium
AAAACTGAACAAAGGTTCATGGAGCAGCTATTATTGTTTGGATAGAGGGGCTTGGATATGAAGAAAGGAACTCGGCTATCGACAGAACGATAGCCGAGCACATATCTGTGGAACGATACGAGTTTTATCGGACAGCAATAATTATTTGATAGGCTTGTCCTTATTTCTCTTCTACGGGAGTTACCTCCTGCACCTCGGTCTTCTTGCCGAGGTATTCGGGGAGGTTCATACCTGCAAGGTCAAAGAGGTCGCTCAAAGGAGGAACAGACTTCATCAGACCTGATACGAAATTGGCCGTAGAGCCCTTTCCGTCGGTACCATTACCAGAATCCCATACGGTAACGTGATCGATGTTAACACCCTTGACAGCCTCAACTTGTGTCTTAACCAGTTCAGGCAGCTTCTCAAGCAAGAGGAGCATATATGCCTTGTTGGCATCGCCACCAGCAGCCTGCACCATCTTGTCGTAACCAGCAGCCTGCTTGGTAAGGATTTCATAGAGACCCTTAGCCTCAGCTTCCATCTTAGCATAGATGGCGTCAGCATCACCCTTGGCATTTACGCGAGCCTTTTCAGCCTCGGCCTCAGCCTCGATAATACGACGTTGCTTCTCAATCTCCTCGGGCACGATGATGTTGGCCTGTTGGGTAGAACGTTCACGCTCTGCACGTGCAAGCTCGGCTTCCTTCTCGGCTGCATAAGCCTCTTGCAAAGCCTTGGCCTGTTGTACCTTCTCGGCTGCTGTAGCCAAACGGTTTGCTTCGGCCTCCTTCTCACGACGATAGGCGTTAGAGTTGGCAATCTCAATCTGGGCGTTGTTCTCACCCTTTACGGCGATAGCGTTAGCCTCAGAGGTCTTGATACGGGTATCACGCACAGCCTCAGCCTTACCGATTTCACCATACTTATCCTGCTCAGCCACGCTTACCTTGGCCTCATTGATAGCCTTAGCAGCAGCCTCCTTACCGAGAGCCTCGATATAGCCTGACTCATCCTTGATGTCGGTTACGTTCACGTTGATGAGGCGAAGACCAATCTTCTTTAACTCAACTTCTACGTTCTTAGAGATGTTGTCCAAGAACTTATCGCGGTCGCTGTTGATTTCCTCAATAGACATCGTTGCGATAACCAGACGAAGCTGACCGAAGAGAATATCACGAGCGAGTTCCTGAATCTCATTAGAGGTAAGACCAAGCAAACGCTCAGCGGCATTGTTCATAGAATCGGGCTCAGTAGAGATACCAACAGTAAAGCGGCAAGGTACGTCCACGCGAATGTTCTGGCGTGACAGAGCATTCGTCAAATTGGCATCAATGGAGATAGGAGTCAGGTTGAGATATGCATAGTCCTGAATGATGGGCCAAACGAACTTACCGCCACCATGGATACACTTGGCAGAGCCACCGCCAGTCTTTCCATAAACGACCAAGATCTTGTCTGAAGGACAACGTCTGTAACGACGAATCACGGCTGCTACGGTTGCAAAAGCCACAACCACAACTATCAGCCCTAAGAATGCAATGTTCATAATTGTTTGTTGTTTTTAATGGGTTATGTTATAAAAGTTTATTATATGCGTTCTACTTCCAGTAGTTCAGAGCCTATCACCTTGGTAACACGTACCTTTGCACCGGTAGGAATTTCTTCTCCCTCGGTCATTGCCTCTATTTCGTGCATTGAGCCGCGTACACTTACCATAATCTTTCCACTTCCTTTCTTTTCGCTAGGAATGCGCAGGTAGGTGTCGGCAATCAAACCTACGGCTTCCTCCATATGGAAAGTCTTGTCTGTCGACAGTTTCATCACCTGACGTAGTATAATAACGAAGATGATGACGAAGAGTACACCTACTCCCATGGCAGCCACCTGCAGCCACATCATATTGGGAATCACATCGTGCAATACCACACCTCCCCATCCGTATCCGAGCATGAAATTTACCAGATTGCGGAAGGTAAAGTAGCCTGACACGCCACCCATTTCCACATCTTCAAACCCTGCGCCATCATCGGTGTCGGCATCAAGGCCAAGGAATGCCATGATTGTTTGTACCAGGAAGAACATGCTTGAGATAATTGCCAATCCCCAAAATACTTGCATGGGGAGTTCCATTGCTAGAAATTTTTCCATCATTGTCTTTACTTATTATATATGCTTACAAAATTACAATAATAATCGAAAAATATAACTTTTTGTATCATATTTTTTACAAAAGTAAAAAAATGTCATTATCGTGTGAGGTAATGCTAGAAAAGCCGCCTTCGGTATCCGAGGGCGGCTTTCTTACTATCCGTGAGTGCTGATTATTAGTAGTTCTCCGGTTTGATTTGGAAGTATGCCTGCGGATGGTCGCAAATGGGGCAAACCTCAGGTGCCTCTTTGCCTATGCAGATATGGCCGCAGTTGCGGCACTGCCAGATGCAGTCGCCGTCGCGTGAGAATACCAACTTGCCTTTTACGTTCTCCAGCAACTTCAAGTAGCGTTCCTCGTGCTCTTTCTCGATAGCTGCTACGCCCTCGAAGAGCTCTGCAATATGGATGAACCCCTCTTCACGAGCCTCTACGGCCATCTGAGCATACATGTCGGTCCACTCCTCGTGTTCGCCAGCAGCTGCTGCTACCAAGTTCTCTGCAGTGCAGCCAATGCCACCCAACAACTTGAACCACATCTTGGCATGCTCCTTCTCATTATCGGCTGTCTCCTGGAAGATGGCAGCAATCTGCTCATAACCCTCCTTCTTTGCTTTTGAAGCGAAGTAGGTATACTTGTTACGTGCTTGTGACTCACCAGCGAATGCGGTCCACAGATTCTTTTCGGTCTTTGTTCCTTTCAGTTCTTTCATATTCGTGCTATTTTTAATTGAAAAATGTAGTTCAACTTTATGGCAAAGTTAACTCTTATTTCACTTCATTGCAAATAATCCTTTGATTTTTTTTTGATGCATGATGTCGGCTTTTTCCTGATGTGGATTCAATGTGTCTCGTCCGAGAGGCTGGAAACAAAAAAATAGGGGCAACTGTTTCTTCTTTTACGAATTATTTCTACATTTGCGCATTGAACAATAAAAGATGACTACTGCCATGAAAAGAATCGCTACTGCACTTATCGTGCTTCTTGCTTGTGCATCGCTTCATGCGGAGGAACGCCTCATCACGTTCGGTGAATTGCCAACTGCTGCCAAGAAGTTTGTGCTAACCTATTTTAAGGATGTGCCCATCAAGGAGGTGTTTATAGAGCGTAGAGCCAGCCTTACCCAATATGAGGTGGAACTGAAGAGCGGTGTTGACTTGCAGTTTGACCGTACGGGGCTTTGCACCGAGATAAATTGCAAGAAGTCGGCTGTGCCCGACGCTGTAGTTCCGCAGAAGATTCTTGCGGCAGTCAAGAAGAACTTCCCCAAAAACTATATCGTGAAGTATGAGCATAATGGCCGCATGTATGAACTGGAGCTTGATGACAGCACGGTGCTTACCTTCAGTAATACGGGTCGGTTAATCGATGTGGACAAGTAGGACGCTTAGTTGATAGGTCTTGCCGCGCATCCATTGGGCACTCCTATGCGAAGGATGTGCGATACGGTGGGTGCTATGGTGCATATCGACATGGGAGAGCGGTCTACAGCTGGTGCAATTCCGCCACCATAGTAAATGATGGGTACGGGGATGTGTGAGCGGCTATAGTGTACGCGTTCGTTCCATCGTTCGTCTACGAGTGTCCATCCTGGTGCAATCTCTAGGATGAGGTCGCCCGAGTGTTCTGCATTGTAGCTGGCGCGCACGGATACGTCGGTATCGCCCGAAAGCAAATCAAGAGAGGGGTATACCCGCTTGATGCCTGCCATTTGGGACAGGAATTCGGTGCATCGGTCAAGAATTTCGGTCATCTTGAGCTGGCGCTTTTCCAGTAGGTCGCGATTGAGGTATATCTCATTGAGGTATGAACCCTCCACATAGTTGTCCTTACCATAGAGCGCGTTGAGGTACATGTTGAGCAGGGCTGTGCAGCGTTCCATCTTGAGTTCGCCGGTGGGCAGTGTGAAAAGTTTGCCGTCGGGCAGGTGTGTGTCGGTATATCCTGTAGAGGTGATGAATATGAGTGCATTGTCCAATCCCACCTTATCGTCGATGGCTTTGAGAAGTTCTGCGATGTTACGGTCGAGACGTAGGTATATGTCTTGAAGTTCAATTGGGCGTTCCCATTCGGAAGCATGCTGGTAGTTGCCGGCGTAATAGCCTACGCAGAGCATGTCGGTGGTCTTGTTGCGGCCAAAGAGACTGCCTGCAATGCAGGCTTGTGCCAGCTGGGTAACCTCTTCGTTGATGCAGGCAGAGGTCTTGTAGTGTCTGATGGTCTCGGCATTGCCTCCCCGGAAGGTGTAGTGGAAAGCCTTGGGTATGCCATCGTATACGGAGTAGCTGTACACTCCGGTAGGGAAGTAGGGCTCCCATTCCACATCGTTCCAGGCAAATTGTGTGCCCGTACGCTGGTTGAATGGGCGTATCCACGATGGTGTTCCGTTATAGTAGGATGACGAGGCCCACATGCCTTGATCCTCGGCGAGCCACAATACGGCATTGGGGGCATGTCCGCCTGCTAGCACGGCGGCATCACGCTCTGGTGCTACAGATAGGATGTAGGCGTGTCCTTTCGTCGCGATTTTCAGTTCGTCCGTGAGGGTAGTCACAGATAATCGTGCGGGTGAGCTCTGCAGGGAGGTGTTGATGCCTGTATAGTACGTGTCTTCTATCGCGTCCAGCACCTTGAGACTCTTGCGCTCGAGGAACCGATTGCCCGTGATGCCATGGTAATAGGGGGTAGACCCACTGTAGACCGATGCGACGGCTGATGAACGGTCCGGGTTGGCGTGTTCGAAGTAGCCGTTCGTGTATACGCGGCCTTCGGCAAAGAGTTTCTTGAATCCGTCTTCGCCGTATAGGTGGGCATACTTCTCAAGGTAGTCGCTGCGTAGCTGGTCTACGACAATGCCGACGACCACTTTGGGTACTTCATTGTTTCCGTTTGCGAAGATTTGTGCAGGCGCTAATGCGAGGATGCCCAAGAGTAGCGTGCGGGCTCTGCGTGCCTGGATGGATTTGCGGCGGCTGAGCAGGTTGGATAACCAAGGATATAGGATGTTGTGCATGATACGTAGGAGTAGGGTGGCCACGAAAATGTATGCGGCGGGTTGAATGTATTGATGGGTCAAGGCAGACACGGCCACGAAAGTTACGAGTAGTGCGCCCAATACATAGCTGAGTATGCTTTTTCGGCTCTTTATCATGTCTTGTACGATGAACGGCATGAAGAGGAGAGGTAGAGGGTTGAGGTAGATGACGTGGAGGTTGCTCCCGACGGTGGGGTGTTCGGAACAGAAGAATAGGAAGGCCACTATGCATCCCATTAGTCCCTGTATTGTGAGCAGCAGCACATCGTACCACCATTGACGGCGTTCGATAAGGTGCTCCAGTGTGCAGATGCAGGCCGTGAGTAGCAGTAGGAGTATCATCAACTGTGTAGGGATAAGCAGGAAGGTCGGTGTGCGTGGCTGTGGCTTAAGGGGAGGTATCACGGTTTCCTTTACAACATAGGGGTATGTGTATCCCGATGCGGTAAGCGCGGTGTTGGCGGTATAGGTCTTCAGATACTCGGGGGCAAACATTTGTTCGCGCGGTCCGATGGGGCGGTCGGCTTGTATGCCGAGTAGGTAGTCGATGCCAAACTGTAGCCACGGATAATCCTGCGTATATTGGTGCAGTATGTCACGATAAGTGATTCCCTCACGCACATTGTCTGTGGGCTGTAGTTGTGCCTTAAGGGCCTCCTCAACTTTTGCTGCAGCCTTGTTGCTACAATTGTTGTAGAGGAAGTTGTATCGGTATTCTCGATTTTCGGGGCGCAGGTTCTCGTTGAGCAAGTGTACGAGTTGTTCCTTTTCCTCACTACTGAGGTTGAGTGTCTGTAGAGTTACCGTAGAACCACGTGATGTATACTCACGCTCGAAGATAGGGTACCCTATAGTACCCACCACATAGTCGGTCTCTCCCTTGATGAAACGCCAAATGAAGTTGGGAGCATCGAAGGAGAAGAGCCCATAGTTGACGACGAGGTCGATACCTGCAGAGGGTATCTCCACGCGCAGTGCCGTATGGCCGTACACCTCGTACACCGCAGTGCCGGGCGAACAGGTGACCAAACTGACGCGGATGGAGTCACTGTGGTCGCGCACAAGCGTTGAATCAATGGCGGCCGGTGCCATGAGTACCGATAGGCTGAAGAGAAGTGCCAGAATGAGTTTGCGGAACATTGTCTTTCGTTGTGGATATTGTATTACCAGTGCAAAGATAATGATAAACGAGCGAATAAAAAACAATAGGGCGAGAAGAAAACTCGTTTTTATTCTCGTACATAGTGTTTGCTATTTGCAGCGAGTGCAATGTGCCTTCACGCGAAACGTAAAGACAGAGATAAGCGAGCGAATAAACAGCGTTTATTCACGGCGAGCGCCAAATGTTCTTCACGAGCTACCTCCCGAAGAGCTTGTCGATGAGGTCGCGGCGTCCGATGCGGCGCAGCTCGTCCATGATGGTACGACGCATCTCGGGCTTGTACCAGAAGAAGAACTGGCGCTGGGCCTGCTTGTCGCGCGGCGAGCGGGCACTGTAGATGGGTTGCAGGGTGTAGGGGTGGAGCCCCGTATACCAGGCCTCGGTGCTCACGGTCATGGGCGTGGGCGTGAAGTCCTGCACCTGCTCGAGGTGGAAGTCCATGCGCTTGGTGAGCACGGCCAGCTCGGCCATGTCTTCTGCGGTGCAGCCGGGGTGACTGCTGATGAAGTAGGGGATAATCTGCTGGCGCAGGCCCTCCTCGCGGTTGAT
The DNA here is from genome assembly GCA_045544835.1 of Bacteroidaceae bacterium. Classification (GTDB taxonomy): domain Bacteria; phylum Bacteroidota; class Bacteroidia; order Bacteroidales; family Bacteroidaceae; genus UBA1189. Next base: position 6,877 of record JAZPZS010000074.1, read on the forward strand.
GCGGTCGAAGGTGCGCTTGAACTGCTCGAACTGGCTGAACGAGGGCTTCCTCATCACTTGCAGCACGGCATCGGAGGTATGCTCGGGAGCCACCTTGAGGCGTCCGCTCACATGGCGGGTGATGAGCTCGCGGGTATACTCCGTGGCAGCGCGGTTTACGGCCTCATCGTCGGAGCGGTGCTGCAGCAGGTCGTAGCGCACGCCACTGCCGATGAAGCTCTTCTTCACCTCGGGCAGGGCATCTACAGCACGGTAGATATCGAGCAGGGGGCGATGGTCGGTATTGAGGTTGGGACACACCTTAGGATGTATACACGAAGGGCGCTTGCAACGGGCACACTTGTCGGTATCCTTGCCGCCCATGCGGTACATGTTGGCCGAGGGACCTCCCAGATCACTGAGGTAGCCCTTGAA
>JAZPZS010000075.1:0-5611 GCA_045544835.1 Bacteroidaceae bacterium
CCGTTCTCCCCATCGAAGTAGTTGAAGATAGCCGAGTCGTACAGTGAAGATACGCCGAACGCCTCCTTGGCAAACCATACGCGCTCCTCGAGTGTAGTCTGCGCACCCTTATTGCGGAGGATATCAGCAAGCGCTGCATACTGGTCCTTGCTGGCAACGATGACCACATCCTTGTGGTTCTTGGCGGCTGCACGGATGAGTGAGATGCCGCCTATGTCAATCTTCTCGATGATAGCCTCGTGCGAAGCGCCCGATGCCACGGTAGCCTCAAAGGGATAGAGGTCTACGATCACGAGGTCGATCTCAGGAATCTCGTAGTTGACCATCTGCACTTGATCGCCCTCATTGTCGCGACGGCCAAGAATACCACCAAACACCTTGGGGTGAAGGGTCTTCACACGGCCGCCAAGGATTGAAGGATAGCCTGTCAAATCCTCTACACGCTGACAGGGAACACCCAGCGATTCAATGAACTCTTGGGTTCCGCCTGTAGAAAGCAACTGCACGCCCTCCTTATGGAGCGTGGTGATGATCTCGTCCAATCCGTCCTTGTGGAATACCGAAACAAGGGCAGTTTTCATCTTTTTGTTGTCCGACATTATTCTGTTTTTTAAGTTATTATTTCAATGAAAATATTAGTGTACAAATTTAGTGTAAAAAATCGATTATCCGAAGACAATATTCATTAATTTATATTGTTTCGTGTGAGAAAATTTACACAACGATAAAAAGGACTTCCCTACATGTAAAATTCGGACACATAAAAAGAGGATGTGCAATAGCACACCCTCTAATAATTGCAGATATAAAGATATTAGAAGTTCGCGTTGTTCGGCGTACGGGGGAAGGGGATGACATCACGAATGTTGGTCATACCTGTCACGAAGAGCAGCAAACGCTCGAAGCCGAGGCCGAAGCCCGAGTGGGGGCAGGTACCATACTTGCGGGTGTCGAGATACCACCACATATCCTTCATGGGGATACCCAACTCCTCAACGCGAGCGAGCAGCTTGTCATAGTCGGCCTCACGCTCTGAGCCACCAATAATCTCGCCAATCTTGGGGAAGAGCACGTCCATGGCACGTACGGTCTTGCCATCCTCGTTCTGCTTCATGTAGAAGGCCTTGATCTCCTTGGGATAGTCGGTAAGGATAACGGGACGCTTGAAGTGCTCCTCCACGAGGTAGCGCTCGTGCTCCGATGCAAGGTCGGCACCCCAGAATACGGGGAACTCAAACTTATGACCCTTGGCTACGGCATCCTCGAGAATCTTGACACCCTCGGTATAGGGCAGGCGCACGAACTCCTCCTTGATGACACCTTCGAGACGGGCGATAAGCTCCTTGTCAAACATGTCGTTGAGGAACTTCACATCGTCGTAACAATGCTCAAGTGCCCAGCGTACGCAGTGCTTGATGAAGTCCTCGGCAAGCTGCATGTTGTCGTTGATATCGTTGAAGGCAACCTCAGGCTCGATCATCCAGAACTCGGCAAGATGACGCGGAGTGTTGGAGTTCTCGGCACGGAAGGTAGGGCCAAAGGTATAGATGGCACCAAGTGCTGTTGCAGCAAGCTCGCCTTCGAGCTGGCCCGATACGGTGAGCGAGGCCTGCTTGCCGAAGAAGTCGCTGTCATAGTTGATACTGCCGTTCTCGTCCTTCTTCAGGTCGTAGAGGTTCATGGTGGTTACCTGGAACATCTGACCAGCACCCTCACAGTCCGAAGCGGTGATGATGGGGGTGTGGAAGTAGAAGAAGCCACGCTCGTGGAAGAACTGGTGGATGGCAATGGCCATATTGTGGCGGATGCGGTAGACGGCACCGAAAGTGTTGGTACGGGGACGCAGATGAGCAATCTCGCGGAGGAACTCCATGGAGTGGCCCTTCTTCTGCAGAGGATAAGTGTTATCGCACTCGCCCAACACCTCAATCTCACGTGCCTGAATCTCGGCTGCCTGGCCAGCACCAACCGACTGTACCAATTCGCCATTGATGCTCAGGCAAGCACCGGTGGTAATCTTCTTGAGCATCTCCTCGTCAAAGTTGGCAAGGTCCACTACAATCTGTATATTCTTGATGGTAGAACCGTCGTTCAGTGCAATGAAGTTTACCTGCTTACTGCCACGACGGGTACGTACCCATCCTTTCACGTTGACCATAGCACCGAAGTCGGTACGCTTCAGGAGGTCAACAATACGTGTTCTGATGATTGTGTCCATATCTTACTTCTTTTATTTGTAGTTAAAGGGAGTTAAAGGGAGATAGTCGCTTCGCGCCTTGGGGAGATAAAGCCAATTGTTTTTCGCGCGGGGTAACTATTGGCATTTAACTCCATTTATCTCCTTTTATCTCCATAAATTAATTACTCATACGCTCCCATGCGCAGCATGTTGACCTCCTTCTCGGTAAGGAAGCGCCAGTCGCCACGGCGAACGTTCTTCTTGGTGAGTCCGGCAAACTGTACGCGGTCGAGACGCAATACACGGTAGCCCACTGCCTCGAACATACGACGTACGATACGGTTGCGGCCACTGTGGATCTCTACACCTACGAGTGATTTGTCGGTGTCAGAGGTATAACTGATCTCGTCGGCATGAATCTCGCCATCCTCAAGCTGTACGCCAGTAGCCAACTGCTCCATATCGGCAGCGGTTAGGTTCTTGTCAAGACGCACGTGATAGATCTTCTTCTTCAGGAAACGGGGATGTGTCAGTTTTGATGCCAACTCGCCATCATTCGTGAGCAGGAGCACACCTGTGGTATTGCGGTCGAGACGGCCTACGGGATAGATACGCTCCTTACAAGCACCCTTCACGAGGTCCATCACGGTCTTGCGATCCTGAGGATCCTCTACGGTGGTCACATAATCCTTCGGTTTATTGAGCAAGATATAAATCTTGCGCTCAATGCTGATGGTCTGGTCGTGGAAACGCACCTCATCGCCACGCTTCACCTTGGTGCCGAGCTCGGTCACTACCTGTCCGTTAACGGTCACTACACCAGCAGTAATGAAATCGTCAGCCTCGCGGCGTGAACATACGCCAGCATTGGCGAGATATTTATTCAAGCGGATTGGTTCGTTGGGATCTTTCAGTTCCTCACGATACTGGATCTGCTTCTTCTTGCTATATTTATTGTCACCGAAGCCTCCCTTCTTCTTGAAGCCACCTGCGGCAGGACGCTGACCATAGCCTCCCTCTCGATTAAAACGGGGACGCTGAGCATAGCTACCCTCGCCACCTTCACGGTTGTAGCGCGGACGGAATGCGTTTTCGGCATCAGAGTTCCATGAGTTGCCCGGTTCAGGACGATCATACGAAGGACGGCTATAGGGCTTGTTCACCGGACGATAGCTATTACCTTCTCCATCATTGAAACGACGACGGCTGTAATCGCTATTGTAGCTATTGTTACGGCTGTAAGTACGCTCACCATTATAAGAACGCTCTGAATTGTATGAACGTTCGCCATTGTACTGACGTTCTCCATCGAAGTTGCGCTCACGATTGAAACGGGGGCGGTTGCCATCAAAATTAGGGTTAAAAGAGCTACGCTGCGGACGCTCTACTTTAGCATAACGGGGTGCACCCTCCTCGCGATTGAAGCGGGGACGCTGTGGGCGTGTGGTGCCATCGGCGTTTCTCACGAAACGCTGTCTGGGCGCACGGTGACCATCGTTGTTCCAACTGTTTTCGCGGTTGTACGAACTGCGTTCGTTACCGCCATTCTCTGATTCGAATCCCTCGAATCGGTTTACATTGTCTGTAGTCATAATGATTTGTTCTTTTCCTGCCTCGCGGCAGATGATTTGTTCCTTTTTTGATTAAGGGCTTGTTAAGGTTCCTACTATTTATGGATTATGAAGCAAACAGCTGTTCGCCTCTGTCATCTTTCAACTTTCATCTTTCAACTTGGCTTACACTCCCGTGTAGTTCCAAGGAGCAATCTCCTTAAGTTCGGCCTTTACGGCATCGTTTACGTCAAGGCCATCGATAAACTCTTGCATCGACTCGGCAGTCACAGCAGCGTTGGTGCGGGTGAGCGCCTTCAATGCTTCGTAGGGGTTGGGATAGCCCTCACGACGGAGGATGGTCTGTATGGCCTCAGCAGCCACGTTCCAGCTATTGTCAAGGTCGCGACGGATGGCGCTCTCATTGAGGAGCAGCTTGCCGAGTCCCTTGAGCGAGCTCTGGATGGCAATGGCGATATGACCGAAGGGCACACCGACGTTGCGGAGCACCGTAGAGTCGGTAAGGTCACGCTGCAGGCGGCTGATGGGGAGTTTGCTTGCCAAGTGCTCAAGGATGGCATTGGCGATACCAAGGTTACCTTCGGCATTCTCGAAGTCGATGGGGTTCACCTTGTGGGGCATAGCACTTGAGCCTACCTCACCAGCCTTAATCTTCTGCTTGAAGTACTCCATGGAGATGTACTGCCAGAAGTCGCGGTTCATATCGATCATGATGGTATTGATGCGCTTGAGGGCATCGAAAATACCGGCCAAGTAGTCGTAGTTAGATATCTGTGTGGTATACTGCTCGCGCTGTAGGCCGAGATACTCGGCCACGAAGCGGTTGCCCACAGCCTTCCAGTCGTGCTGGGGATAGGCCACGTGGTGAGCATTGTAGTTGCCGGTAGCACCGCCAAACTTGGCCGTGATGGGGCAAGCCTTGAGCACGGCAAGCTGCTGCTCCAGTCGATAGGCAAACACGCGTACCTCCTTGCCCAAGCGAGTGGGCGAAGCGGGCTGGCCGTGGGTCTTGGCCAGCATGGGGATAGCATCCCACTCGTCGGCATACGTATTGAGCTGTGCGATGAGCTGTTCAATAAGGGGGTAATACACATCGGCTAATGCCTCTTTCACAGAGAGGGGCACCGAGGTGTTGTTGATGTCCTGTGAGGTAAGGCCGAAGTGCACGAATTCCTTGAACGGGATAAGTGCGGATTCCTTGTCAAACTGCTCCTTGATGAAGTACTCCACAGCCTTCACATCATGGTTAGTAACGCTCTCAATCTCCTTCACGCGAGCTGCATCAGCTTCAGAGAAGTTTGTATAGATGCTACGCAAGTAGGGGAAAAAGCTCTTGTCGACACCCTGCAGCTGAGGCAAGGGAAGCTCGCAAAGCATGATGAAATACTCGATCTCTACACGTACGCGATAACGGATAAGGGCGTACTCAGAAAAATACTCGGCCAACGATGCGGTCTTGCTATGATAACGACCATCGATGGGCGAAACTGCAGTCAGAATGTCTAAATTCATAATGTCTTAGAAACGTTTTTCGTGTCTTTCTATACCCAAAACAAGCATTGCATCCCTGCATGCCAATTTTAAGGCTGCAAAGTTACGCTTTTTTATCCATATAACGTACGCGAAAGAGGGAAAGTTTATAAAATAACTAAAAATGCTCCAGACTTAGAGCTATCATTCCCCAAGAGCAGCCACATTGCCACACCTCTAACGACCAAGGCTTACGCCTCACCCTTAAAGTCACTCAAGCGAGGCACATAGGTACCTTTCTGCTCGGGCAGGCGGATGGGACCGAAGGTGGCCTCGTATTTCTTGAGGTTGTCCTGCAGGGCAAGCATCAAGCGCATGGCGTGCTCGGGGG
>JAZPZS010000076.1:0-19775 GCA_045544835.1 Bacteroidaceae bacterium
CTGTCCGATAAAATGACTACTTTTGCCCATGGTTATAAGAGTTTGTGGTAAAACCAAAATAACCAAAAAGGACTGATTCCTCCAAATGGAACCAGTCCTAATTTTTTATTCTTTAAAAAAAGTTTTATCGGACACCAATAATATCTTTATAATGAAAACGAATGGATATTGTACAGAAAATTTGATATTAACGATGGTTACCTACGTTGGCGACGTACGGAAAGTGTTTGTCCACTGTCGGAAGCCTTTGCAGAGGATGTAGTACGCTGGCGTGTCGTGCGCACTGAGGTTTTCTTGTCGGTGTTTTCTGTTTTCTTTTCGCTTGCTTTGGCACGAGGTTTACGAGCCGTGCTGCGCACTGATTTCTTTTCGGCCTTCTCATCGGTATTTACCGTAGTAGTCGTGTCAGGCTCTTCTATGCCCCAGAGTTTATTTTCAAAGGTGACGAGCTCCTTCTCGATGCGCTGCTGCTCGGCCTTCATGGCAGTGTCGTTGGGGCAGTATTGGGCGAGGAGCTTGTTTTGCAGGTTGGCGGTCTTGTAGATGTCGCCCTCGTAGAGGCTGCGCACGAAATAGTCGTCGATGCTCATGTTCGACACGTTGTTGTAGCTGCTGGTCATGAGCGGTGTCATACCCAGGTAGGGACTCACCTCATCGTAGTTGAGCCAGAACATGGGATACTTGGTGACATCGCTTCCAAAGTCGCCACTACGGTGCAGCACGGGGCAGATGGCAGTGACGCGGGTGGTGTAGGTAGCTGTACGCTGGTCGTAGAACGAGCTTTCCTTGATGAAGTAGCTGAGCACCTCACCCGAGGGGATGTCACTGTCGGCAATGGTAAACTTGCCGTCCTTCTCCTCGTAGTAGATGTAGAACTTGTCGAGCATGTCGGTCACCTTGTACTTGTTGTCCTCGGTGAAGAGCTCGTTGCCGTCGGAGCGGTACTCGTAGGCAGGCACCTTGCCGTCGGCCACGAGGCGGATGATGAGGGTGAAGAGGTTGACGCGGTCGCCCAACGGCTCTACGGGATAGTAGAGGGCGGCGTTCTTCTCCTTGGTCATGTCGAGGGTACGGTAGATGTCGCGCTTCCACACCACATCGGTGGGAGCGGGCATCTGGGCGGTATACTGTGCCTTGGCGCGCTCGCTGAGCGAGGTCTCGCTCTTCTTCTCGGCTTCGGCCTGTGCCTTGAGGCGTGCCTTGGGTTGTGCTACGGCACCCTGTGCACAGAGGAGCAGGGCTGCAATTGCTATGAAGGATTTCGTTTTCATATCTATCTTATTTACTATTTACAAATTTACTATTTACAATTGATTTACAATTTAGCGATTTTACAATTTACCCATGCTGTATTGTGAAATTAGTAAATAATTCAATTATTCAATAAATAGTAAATCGTAAATTGTCAAATTGTAAATTAGTTGATGATCACTTCCAAGGTCGATGGCAGCTGGCGCTCTATGCCATCGGGGCCTACGGCCTTCACGCTGGAGATGTAGAAGCGCTTGCCACGGGTGAGGCGGCGGAAAGTATTCTTTTGACGCTCCGAGAAGTTGGCTCCGTTGGAGAGCTCGGGCATGGCATTACCCATGTTGTCGAAGGTCACCGTCTCGAAGCTGATGACGCGGAAGCCGATGTTGAGCAGTCCGTCGTCGATGGCTGCGATGATGCCATCGGCACTCATCAGGGCCTGCTTGCTGAGCTTGGTGCCACCGCCACGGTAGCGCTGGGTGACGCCCTTGTCGTCCTTATATTCGATGAAGGGTGTGGGGTCGGGCAACTGGCGCACACGGAAGGTGTACTCGCCCATGCTCATCTGACGGCCGCTCTGCACGGCACTCACGGCGATGACCACATCGGAGCCTACCTTGGTGGGATGGGCTATGAAGCCGCCCGCTACAGCACGCAGGGTGCCGTTGCCATTGGCGATGCGGGCCGACACCTTGTTGCTGGGTACGCCCGGCACGGAGATGGCGATGGGGTTGTCGTAGCCGGCATAGAGCACGTTCATCATGGATGCCGACACGGTGGCGATGGGGTCGACCACGGTGTACTTCTGCGAGAACTCACGGCGGACGGTCTCGCCCGAGCCGTCGGCCAGTTCGAGATAGCCGTTGAGGGTGAAGTCGCCCGTGCTGTTGCAGGGCACCTCATACCAGCCATTCTCGGTCTCTACAAGTTTGTCGTTGATATAGATGTTGGGGCGCTGCGTGGTGTCCACGGCGGCCATGATGATGCGGGCACCGAAGCGGTTGCCGCGCACCACGTTCTGCGAGGTGGGGATGACGTAGGCGCTGAGCTCGTTGACACGTACGTCGGTGGCGTCGATGTTGACGTTGAGGTCGTGCAGGATCTCACCCTCAGCGTAGCGCACGTCGTTCTGGAACTTGGTGAGCAGGGTTACTGCGGCAACTACGGGCATATTCTCGAAGTTGTATTGCTGCCAGTTCTTACCCAATGAGTTCTCGGTCTGAGGCACCGAGGTGTCGAAGTTGTCGCTGATGATGCGCTGCTGTACGGTGTCGGAAATCATGCTCACCACCTGGTCGCGGTAGTTGTTGATAACCTCATAGAGTCTGCCTCCCTCGCCCGTACCCGGTGCCAGCATCACGAAGTTGGCGGCTTCGAGGTCCTCCTTGTTCTTGATGTTGCGTACATCGGCCTTCTTGCCGTCGGCCTCACGCACCATGCGTAGCTTGAGCTCCTCGGCATAGTTATAGGCCGAGTCGGAGAGCTCCTTCACACGCTTGGCCTTGGCATACCACTCGCCCACCTTCTCAGGATTCTTGGCCATCTGTGCTTCAAAGTCCTGGAAGATTTCAAGGTTCTGCTTGGTAGCGTTATCGGTACTGCGGATGAGCCCTGAGTCAACGATAGTGAAGCCATTAAGTACATCGGACGACACGTTGAGGGCAAGCATCGCCATCAGCACGATGTACATCAAGTTGATCATTCGCTGACGGGGTGTCAGCTTTTTCTTTCCTGCGCTCATAGTGCGTGTGTGTTAGGCTTCCTTACTATGTTCGTCGGCATTGCGGCCTACCTTCATATTGACGGTCATCGACTGCAGCATGCGGTCGTATACCTGGTTGAGTTCCTCAATTTGCTCGGCCATGCGGCGTGTCTGCTCATTGACGAGGTCGATATTGCCAATCTGTGAGCCGAGGCTCTTGAGATGCATCTCGTAGATGGTGTTGATGGAGGTGAGGTTGCGGCTCAGACGCTCTACCTCGTCGGCACTGGCCTCAAGCTGCGACGACTGGTCGGAGATATGTTGGAACGACTCGGTGAGCTCGCGCAGCTTCTCGATATAGTCTTGTGTCACCTGTTGCAACTCGGGCACATCGACCTTGCCATCAACGACAGGCACTACAGGCTGGGTTGCGGCAACGGCATGAGAGCCAGCAACGGCGGCGGCTGCGGGAGCAGCATTGCCCTGTGCTGCGGCCATAGCTGCATTGGCTGCCGCGAGGTTGGCCATGGCATTCAAGGCATCGGCATCCAATTGGGGAACTGCTGTGGTAGAACCGACATCGTCGGTTCCTACAGGTACTGCACTGCTTGCTACGGGAGCTGCCACAGGCACTGCATTGCTGACAACTGCACCTGCGGCTATGGGAGCGCCACCAATGATGACGGGACCTCCGGCTGTGGAAGGAGCCTCATCGCTATTGGAACTCGACTGGCGCTCAAAGCCATTGACGATAAAGGTGAGCACCTCGGTACCCATACCAATAAAGAGCATCAGGTCGGCACCGCTGATATGGGTGAGCTTGAAAAGGGCACCCAAGATTACGATAGCGGCACCCCAACTGTAGAGGTAGTTCAATATGGTCTGTCCCTTCTGAGTCTCCAAAAAGTCCTGAAAGCGGGAAATCATGCTTTTGTTCTGTTCCATTGTGGTATTTTATTATGGGAGCTTTAGGGGATTAAAGGCTATTAAAGTGTTGTTGAACTCCTAATCCCAAACTCCAAATTCCTAATTATTTCCTTGCTGTTCCTACATAAGAGCGTACACAACGGAAGCCGATGTAGGAGCGTGTCTCATTCTGATATTCGTAGGTGCGCGAAACGGACTGGATAAACTTCTCGGGATCTTTCCATGAGCCGCCGCGTACGGTTTTCTTCTTCATATAATAGGGATCCTCCTTGGCGGCATTGTAGAAGAGCTCGGGGTTCATGTCGCTCATCTGCAATACGCCAGCCTCGGTGTATACGGTCGATGTCCACTCTGCTACGTTGCCCGCCATGTCGAACAAGCCGTGGCTGTTGGCCGAGTATGAACCCACCTTGGTGGTGATAAGGCTGCCATCCTTGGTGTAGTTGCCACGCTCGGGCTTGAAGTTGGCATAGAAACAACCCTCATCGCTCTTGGTGCCATCCTGCATCCAAGGGAAGAGTGTACCCTCCTTACCGCGAGCCGCATATTCCCACTCAGCCTCTGTAGGGAGGCGATAGCGCTGTACATACTTGGCTTGCGAACCGAGACCGCGCAAGAGGTAGTCGGTACGCCATGCGCAGAAGGCATTGGCCTGCTCCCAGCTCACGCCCACCACAGGATAGTCATTGTAGTTGGGGTGGTTGAAGTAGAGCTGCATATACATCTCGTTGTTGGCATTGGGGAAGTCGTTGACCCAGCAAGTGGTGTCGGGGAAGATATTCACGATATAAGTGTTCACAAAGTCGTGAGGACCTGATAGTGGACGATTAATAGTCTCGCGTACAATCTGTCCATCTTCGTTGATGTAGGCAGTATCCTTCGATATCATTACCACTTCATCGGGGTTGACCTTCACATCCGTATTGCGTACACGCATAGCTGCATCGAGCTGATTCTTGCGCAGAGCAGCCTGGGTGTAGTCCACAATCTCATAGCGATAGTTCATCTGTCGTGGGTCAAGCTCGAGCACTCCGGTGTAAGGATTGCGCTTATATACGCTCTGGATGGCGATAAGCTGATCCTCTGTAGCCTTGCGCCAGGGGATGGGTTTCTTCCAATTGAGGTAGGGAGTGATGGGTTCTCCATACTCGTCTTCCTCAATCTTGTAGGTCTCGTCGCCACCGTATGCAGGATCGGCAAGGCGTTCACGGACAATTGAGTCGCGCACCCAGTGTACAAACTGGCGGTACTCGGCATTGGTTATCTCGGTATCGTCCATCCAGAACGACTCCACAGAAATCTCTTTATACGGAGCATTTGAGCCCCAGAGCGTATCGGTATCCTCTTCTCCAAGCTTGAGCGAACCGCGTGGCACGAGCACCATACCAAAGGGTGCAGGCTCATTGAATGCAGCAGAGCGGGAACCTACAAGCTCGCCACCTGCCGCCATAGAGGCATTGCTCGGCCCCATACAAGAGGTCAGTAGTGCCGCTGCGGCTATGCCCATAATCCATTTTGTCTTCATACGAGTTATAATATACGTATACTTTTATGTTTGTTCTTTCCTTTCTTAAACAGGTCCAAGTCCATCACATAGCCCACATACAGGTCGTGGCTTCCGTGGATGAGCCCCACACCCGAGGTAAACAGTTCGTAGGCATAGCCAAACGACACGCTATTGATCTCTCCCCCGAGAAGTATGGCCACCGAGGTCATTGGGCTGTAGGTAAGGCCTGCATAGTAGCGCTTCTCGTCGTAGGTGTAGGTGCCTCGCAGCGTGAGGTCGGCCCGCCATGCTTGCAGGTCGGTCATCACTTGCAGTGAGGGCTGTATGGATAATAACGGATTCTTTAGCTGAATATTGCATCCACCGCTGAAATAAAGCGTAGGATCTATCTTTATCTCATGTGCTTCGCCAAGCTCGATGGTAGGTGCAGTGACGTGCATCACCGACATTCCAGCGTAGAAGAGAGGATGTATATAATGCATGCCTGCTGTAAGGTCAAGCCCCATACCATCAACCTCTGATGAGGGGAAGGCATCGTCGCCAGCCTCCTCAGCCTCCACTTTGGAGCCATCAAACTTCTGCTCTAACGAGCCCACACTGGCTCCTATGGCCAGTCTTCCTCCCAAGAGGCCGAAACGATAAGCGTATCCAGCAAAGAGGCGTTGATTGGTAAATAGGCCGATGGATTCATTATAAAGATTAGCACTCACCGCCTGATTCTTCTTTTCCGTAGGAAGCACCATATCAGCCCCCACAAGCATCGTTGCAGGTGCATTGGTGTAGCCGGCCATCTGCATTGCATAGGTGCCATAGATATTGAGTCGGCCGCTCAGCCCTGCAACAGCAGGGTTATAGTACCCCTGCAGCGCCCAATAGTGAGTGAAGTGCGTATCAAACTGTGCCTGAGCCGATACAGCAGCAAGCAACAAGCACCATGTCAGTATAGTTTTTTTGATAGCCATTGTCTTTTATAAACGATAAAACATCAATTTTAGTATATTTCCACAATTAACACGTGAAACTTAATGGGAAGAAAAGAGGTTCCCTTAAGGCAAGTTGCATAGCATAGACTTCGATAAACCATTTTTTTACATTAAATTTGCAGCCCTATTACAAAAACAAGGTGAAAAGATGACTGACAACAAACGTGAGAACTTTGGAAGCAAAATCGGTGCCACCCTTGCTGCTGCTGGATCAGCCGTAGGGTTGGGCAATATCTGGCGCTTCCCTATCGAGACAGGACAAAATGGTGGCGCAGCCTTCATCGTCGTATACATCGCATGCATACTGTTAATGGGTATCCCTATTATGATTAGTGAGTTTATAATAGGCCGCCGCACACAAGCTAATACAGCCGCCGCATACCGCATATTAGCGCCTAGCACTCAATGGCGTTGGGTAGGCAGGCTGGGAGTACTTTCCGGGTTTGTTATTCTCAGTTACTATTCTGTCGTGGCAGGATGGACTGCAGAATACACATTATTAGCCATTGCCAATAGTTTTGAGGGGAAGACCACTGCAGATTTTCCCGTTATCTTTGCAGAGTTTGTAAGCAATCCATGGAAATCGGTGTTTTGGATGTTCGCTTTCATGACAGTCACACACATCATTGTAGTGCGTGGCATCAAAAGCGGCATAGAAAAGTTTTCCAAGTTGATGATGCCAGCATTATTTATTATTATGGTTGTCCTTGCAGCATGCTCCGTAACACTACCAGGCGCTTCACAAGGACTGGAATTCGTCTTGAAACCTGACTTCAGCAAAATCACAGGAGGTACGATACTTAGTGCTATGGGGCAGGCATTCTTTTCGCTCAGTCTCGGTTTAGGATGTTTATGTACATATGCATCCTACTTCAACAAAGAGACCAATATCGGAAAAACAGCCTTAAGCGTATCGGTTATAGACACGATGGTGGCCATCCTATCTTGCTTCATCATCTTCCCTACCGTATTCAATGCTGGATACACACTCAATAGCAACGATATCGGCCCGTCACTATTATTTATCACTATGCCGAATATTTTTGGACAAGCATTTGGCAATATTCCAGCATTGGCCTATGCTGTGTCTGTATTATTCTATTTCTTGTTAGTATTGGCAGCGCTCACTTCTACCATTTCCATGCATGAGGTGGTAACAGCCTATGTGAACGAGGAGTTCGGGATGACACGTCGCAAGGCTGCGACAATCGTGACTATAGCCTGCACTACAGTGGGTGTAATATGCGCCCTTTCTTTTGGCCCTTTTGAAGATGTAAAAATATTTGGTATGACTATCTTTGACCTATTCGATTATGTATCATCCAATATCATGCTTCCTGTGGGGGGTATGTTTATCGCTCTATTCACAGGTTGGTATCTTGATAAACGAATAGTAAAAGAAGAAATCACCAACTATGGTTTACTACGTGCTCCATACTTACGTCTTATTGTTTTCATACTGAAGTATGTGGCCCCTATAGCCATTGCATGCATATTGCTTGGGCAGTTTGGAGTGTTTGGCCTATAATAAGTAACCAATTGGTATTGTCAAACGCAATCGGGAGTAAGATTTAAGCCTTTTAGGAAGAATTTGATGAGAAATCGAAAAAAAAATTAGTTTTTCTCGTTAATATTTACTTTATTTGTCGGCTATATTGAATTAATACCGTGCAATAAACCAATAAATATACTACAAGATGACGGAAACGGACAAAGAAAAAGACATGACCACACAGCTTGAGATGACAACACGAGAAGCCATGTCGGTACAGGATGTGACGGCGGAAGAGAATCCCACAATCAGTATGGTAAACAACTCCATTGAAGGTGGGGGAACTATACTCACCGTAGGACAAGAGGATAATACTGATACCCCGAAAACATGCGCTGACGTCATTGCGAAAGTGAAAGTGTTAGCAGAGGATCCACTGAATGCAGCAAAAGAAGAATTGGATCAGTTGAAACAACTATTCTATAAATTGCACCGCACGGACGTAGCGGCGAAGCGTGAAGCCTACATTGCAGAAGGCGGGGTGCCAGAAGATTTTCAGGTTGATACTGCTGAAGAAGATGAATACAAGGCTCTAATGAGTGGTATTAAGGAAAAACGAGCAGAAGTGCAACGTGAGGAGGAGCGCCAACGCGAGGAGAATTACTTGCGTAAAGAAGCCATACTCGATCGTATTCGAGCCATGGTAGACAACGCAGACAAAGAACAGGCTTCTTATAACGATTTCAAAGCCTTACAGCAAGAATGGAAAGCTGTAGGTGAGGTTCCGGCGTCAAAGCAGACAGATTTGTGGAAACAATATCAGCAACTGACAGAACGTTTCTACGACATTTTGAAACTCAATATCGAATTCCGCGAATACGACTTCAAGAAGAACTTAGAGGCCAAGACTCGCTTATGCGAAGCTGCAGAGAAACTATCAGAAGAAACCGATGTCATCTCAGCCTTCCACCAACTGCAAAAGTTGCATCAAGAATTCCGAGAGATAGGTCCTGTGGCTAAAGAATTGCGTGAAGATGTATGGAATCGTTTTAAAGAAGCCTCAACTGCCGTAAACAAGCGTCACCAACAGCACTTCGAGGAAATAAGAGAGAGAGAAAAAGAGAACTTGGAGAGGAAGACTGCTATATGTGAAGCCATAGAGACTATAGAATATGACGCACTGACGTCATATACACTATGGAATGAAAAGACCCAGGTTGTCATAGCAGCACAAGAAGAGTGGAAGACTATCGGATTTGCCCCGCAAAAGATGAACGCCAAGATTTTTGAAAGGTTTCGTGCAGCATGCGACGAGTTTTTCCTCCGCAAAGGAGAATTCTTCAAGAGCATGAAGGATAATTTGGCCATCAACTTAGAGAAAAAGATCGCATTGTGCGAACAGGCTGAAGCATTAAAAGACTGCACTGATTGGAAAGAGACATCCGAAAAACTTGCAGCGCTACAGAAAGAGTGGAAGACACTGGGACCTGTAGCAAAAAAACATTCAGATGCTGTATGGAAAAGATTCATAACTGCATGTGATGCATTCTTCGAAAACCGTAAAGCTGCCGGTGCTTCGCAGCGAACAGAAGAACAACAGAACTTGGCTAAGAAAAAAGAGATTATCGCAGCATTAGCGACAATATCTCTTGAGAATATTACAGAAGAGGACGCTAAGCGAATGCATGAACTGATAAAGGAATGGAATACCATAGGCCATGTGCCCTATCGCGAAAAAGATAAAATATATAAGCAGTATAAAGCTTTGATTGATGGTCTTTTCGATGCGCTCCACGAGAATGAAGCCACTAGAAAAGTGGCTCAATTTAGGAGCAACATGAAAGGCAGTGCAAATATAGGGCGCGAAAGAGAAAAATTGTTGCGTGCATATGAAAACATGCGTAATGAAATTAAGACTTACGAAAACAATATAGGCTTCTTGACCTCATCAAGCAAAAGCGGCAATAGTCTTGTCGCTGAAATGCAGCGCAAAATGGAAAAGCTAAGAGCTGATGCTGAACTTGTATTGAAGAAAATCAGTATTTTGGAAGAGAGCGAAGAATAACAATTCCGTTAAAGGGAATCATATAAACAAGCAGGACCATGGTCCTGCTTGTTTATATAATAGAGGGTTATGACTTGGTGATTTGTGGATCTCGGACTTTTTTTCGTGTTCGGACACCCGAAGTCTTAGAAGACTTCTCCTTGAGCGCATTTACTACACCATCCAACAAGAACTGTAGAGTATACCCGTCATATTTGATTTTTGAGTCGTCAGGAAAGGTTATCTTGAATTTCGATTCAATTGCAGTCACTACATTAACAATATCCATAGAATCTGCATTAAGATCGTTTACCAGATTGGTTTGACGGCTTACTGCATCGACATCAATGGTCATCTCCTTGGCAATAAATCCCTTGATTATCTTCTCGATAGTCTTCTCACGCATCATAATGGTTATTCTTATAGATTGATTTGATTATACAAATATACAACAAATTTTTAGATTTTAATGTTTTGTGACGGCCATTTTCCGACAGTACTACCCGCCACGAATCGGTTAGCGACTCTTCTTGGTCATGATATCTACAACCATGCGATTTGTCTCTTTCATGGCTTCACGCCCTATGCTGGTAAGGTTATGGATACTGCAATCAACATCATCATCAATAATACCTTCAAGTTTACCGACTGAGCAGTCTTGCATTGCCAACATAGCAGACAGCATAGCTGTACCTACACCACTTGAGAGCTTAAGAGAACAACCCGGTTTGGCTCCATCGCAAATCATTCCTGTAAGATTGGCTATCATGTTTTTTACGGCATAGCATATTTGCTCATAAGAGCCGCCCATCATATAGGTAATGGCGCAACAAGAACCTGTAGAGGCGACAATGCATCCACAAAGAGCAGACAAACGGCCCAGACTCTGTTTGATGTAAATAGCGGTAAGATTGCTTAAGGCCAATGCCCGAATAAAGGTGTCGTAGTCTATCTTATGATCACGCGCATAAACAGCTACAGGGACAGTAGCTGCAATACCTTGATTGCCACTTCCTGAGTTAGACATCACCAATATGGGGGCACCTGACATGCGCGCATCACATGCCGCACAGGTGTAGGCCATGACATGAGCCAATGTGCTATCACCCACCAATATACGATTAGCCCCTTCGGAAAGCATATTCCCGACACGATGGCCATACTTGGCATCTAGTGCTTGTTCGGCGGCAGCCATATTCATGGTGGCGGAATCCTCTATAAAAGCGATTTCATCAATAGGGACCTCAGTTATAAAATCATAGATGCTGCGCATAGAAAGCATGATTCCACTATCTGCAGATACGGTTTTGTTCCCGGTGGCCACTTCGGCTTGTTCTGTATCAAAGGAGTCAGGAGCCACGAATCGGGTATGTTCACCGCAGATTACGGCTGTTTCTGCTTTGTCTCCATGAGAAACACACACTTTGATGTACAAATCATCAGGAGCGTCCTCCTTTAGGCTGATGCAGATGCGTCCTTCGTCAATATACCGTTTTCCCTGCTCCACGGCCTGCGATGTTGTGTCGCGCAACACTTCAAGGCCGTAACTGCTTTTGCCCACAATCATGCCGAGGGCGATAGCGATGGGTAAGCCTATCATTCCTGTGCCCGGGATACCTACTCCCATTGCATTTTTCAGAACGTTCATACTAAGTTCCACCTCTACATGTTCGGGTAATACTCCTAACAATTCGGTAGCTCGTGCAGCACATAAGGCTACAGCCACAGGTTCGGTGCATCCCATTGCAGGCACCACTTCATGATGGAGCAATGAGATAATTTGTCGGCGTTCCTCTACGGTTAGCATCGCAAGTTTTTTCTAAAAGAAAAAGGTGTAATACAATCAAATAGCTATTTGTGGAGCTGGAGGGAATCGAACCCTCGTCCAAACGAGGAAATCATATGCTTTCTACATGCTTATCTTTGCCTTTGGTTTTCGTGCGCAAGCAAGACCAAAGCCACCAACTTACGCCTTATCCTCTAAATCTTCACCATTGCAGCGAGGCCAGCAACGGCTATTTCCGATTCTGCTGCACCACCATATCGACGAGCTTCGGAAAAACAGCGTTCGGGTGATGTCCCGTTTCAGCACCTTGTGCCGAAATAAAGCTTATCTACTATACTTCGATTAAGCAGCGAGAGCGTAGTTGTTTTCGCCAATTAATTCTTTGCAAGATTGATATTTAAGTGCTAACCAAGCAACGCACTGCATGCTTACATACCATCTCGGCCCGCTGTCAAATCCAGTCAACCCCAATGATAAGTTATGCAAAGGTAATGACTTTCTGTCAAAATACCAACAACCAAAGAATAAAAAAATCCACACTTGCGCTGCTATTACTACATGGTCCATGCATTGTTCATGCTGTGCGGAAGGTTTACTAACGCAAATAAAACAGGGGCGCCACAATAGCGCCCCTATCTCAAAGTATGCAAAGGAGATTAGCGAGCATAGCTTACTGCGCGAGTCTCACGGATGACTGTGATTTTTACCTGGCCAGGGTAGGTCATTTCGTCCTGTATCTTCTTGGCAATATCCGCAGACAGGGTTTCGGTAGTCTTGTCGTCAATCTTGTCAGCACCTACTATCACGCGAAGTTCACGGCCTGCCTGAATTGCGTATGTCTTGGTTACGCCTGGATATGACATAGCCAATTGTTCAAGGTCCTTAAGACGCTTGATATATGCCTCTACAATCTCGCGGCGTGCCCCTGGGCGTGCTCCCGAGATAGCATCACAGACCTGTACTATAGGAGCAAGCAAACTAGTCATTTCCACCTCATCATGGTGTGCACCAATAGCATTGCAGATATCGGGCTTCTCCTTGTACTTTTCCGCAAGTTTCATTCCGTAAAGGGCATGTGGCAACTCGCTTTCTTCATCGGGCACCTTACCTATATCGTGAAGAAGACCCGCACGCTTGGCCTTCTTTGGGTTAAGCCCTAGTTCTGAGGCCATTACGGCGCAGAGGTTAGCTGTCTCACGGGCATGTTGCAAGAGGTTTTGCCCATAAGAAGATCTATATTTCATCTTGCCGATGATGCGAATCAAATCGGGATGCAAGCCATGAATTCCTAGATCTATGGTCGTACGCTTACCTATCTCTATGATTTCCTCTTCAAGTTGCTTTTTCACCTTGGCTACTACTTCTTCAATACGTGCTGGATGAATGCGTCCGTCGGTCACCAATTGGTGTAGCGCCAAACGGGCCACTTCGCGACGTACAGGATCGAATGCCGAAAGGACGATAGCTTCGGGAGTGTCATCGACAACAATCTCAACGCCAGTTGCAGCTTCGAGAGCGCGGATGTTGCGTCCTTCACGACCGATGATGCGGCCCTTCATCTCATCTGACTCGATATGGAATACAGTGACGGAGTTTTCGATGGCTGTTTCTGTAGCTACTCGTTGGATAGACTGGATAACGATACGCTTGGCCTCTTTGTTGGCTGTCATCTTGGCATCATCCATAATCTCATTGATGTATGACGCGGCTTGTGTCTTTGCCTCTTCTTTCAGTGATTCAACCAATTGGTCGCGTGCGGCCTCAGCAGATAGGCCGCTGATGGCTTCAAGACGTTCGCGTTCTTGCTTCTGCAGACCATCCAGTTCCGACTGTTTTTGTGCGACGACCTGTAACTGTTCGTCCAAGTTTTCCTTTATGGCATCGATTTCGTTGCGCCGGCGTTGATTTTCGCTCTGTTGCTGATTGAGTTGGCTCTCGCGTTGCTTGATACGGTTTTCGGCTTGTTGCAATTTTTGACTGCGCACAGCCACCTCTTTTTCCAATTCCGCCTTCTTGTTCAAGAACTTTTCCTTTACTTCGAGAAGTTTGTTCTTTTTCATTACTTCGCCTTGCGCTTCTGCCTCTTGGATAATTCGTTTGGCTTTTGACTTCGCTCCGGAAAAGGCTATAAGGAATGTTAGCGCAGCTCCTATGGCGAGCCCGGCAATTCCTGCGATTACTGGTATTAAATACGTCATAATTTTATTGTTGTTTACTTTTTAAATATTAATAAAAACGCACTGTCAATAGCGCTAAGGTGTTACCCTTGGTGCCTGGCAGTGCGTGGTCATACCTCCTATGCAATACGGTTAAACGTCAATATCGTTCTTTCCTAGATATTCATCGAGCATTTCGTTCAGCTCTTCGAACTTTTCTTGGTAAGGGCGAGTGTCTGTTCGCATCTTTTCCTGTTGGTACATGACTCCTATGTGAAGGGCTATCATAGCCAAGTACTTCTCAGAAGTATGTCCCGGAAATCGCTCGCGGTACACGTTTAACTTATTATCAATGTGCTTTACTGCCTTGCGGATGGCCTCTTCCTCTTTGGGGTCTATATGGAGGAAAAAGGTAAGCCCGGCAATAATCACCTTAATTCTCAGTCGGTTGGTCGGTGTCATAGCTCATCTTCCGTTTGCTCTGCTGCATTGAGTAGTGCTATGCACTTGTCCACTTCACGCACTAACTTGGATAATCTTTTTTGTGTATTGCCAAATTCTTCGTCGTCAATACTGATTATCTTGGCCAGTTTGAGGTCTGAATAGGATTTCTCGAGTAAGGAGTATTGCTCACGTGCTTTTTCCAACTCAACGGATTGTGTGGATAACTGCTCACGCAATGCTGTATTCTCGTCGGAGAGCAAGGTGTAAGCCTCCATCAACCTGCTTAGTTTTGATTCAAAGTTTTCGATTACAAATTCATCTACTTCCGTCATCTTAATCAAACTTCGTCACAAATGTAGGCTTTTTTTTGTATAAATGAAAGAAAAGAGCTAAAAAAACGTGGATATAAAGAAAAACTTTCCGCAATTCGGAGCAATTGGCGCGAGTTTTCATCATTCAATGGGGATGTAAGCTGTAGCAATCCCTTGCCTAGAGCATCCCTAGCTCGCTGAACATCGCATGGTAGAAGGCTGCTTTCTTTTCAAGAGGCAGGGGATAGGCTCTCGATGTTGAGGGCATGCGATACAATGAGAGGGCACGTTGGCCGATGAGCAGTGGCACAGACTCGCCAATCTTGGGCTTTTGCGTGCTGTACTGCATGATGATCTCGTTCGTGGCCTTCTCTCCCGTTGTAGCTATAGCCTGGCATTGAGGCAGCCTCGTCAGCAGTTGCTTGATGTCTGCAGGGCGAACTATCTCAAGGAAATTATCGGACGCGTTGTTCTTCAATCGATTGACCACTTCAGCGGTGTCGTACATCGCTATCCCTACTTCTTCGGCGAACCGCACGATGTCGTGTTTCTTGAACGCTTTGTCCCTGCCGTCCACAAACACGTTTTTGTCCGCGAAGAAAATCATACCCATAATACGCCACATGTCGTTCTGGAAATTTGGATAGAAGAAATCCATACTCCAGCGTTTCTGCTGGGGAGGAAAACTGCCTAATAGCAGCACTTTGGCGTTATTAGGCAGGAATGGCTTCAGGGGGTGATTCTCCAAAGAGGGCATGGGATAAATGCTTATGCCTCTTTCTTCTTTGGCTCTTTCTTGGCTAGACGTATCACGTTGAACACGAAGTCCGTCATCCACGCACTTGAGTAGCCCAGGGCCTGCTGCAGCTGGCGTACGGCACCTACGGTCTTGAACATGGCCTCATCCTTCCAATTGTTCTTGGTGAGGATGTTGCTGATAGCCGCCTCAGTCTGCGTATAAAGCATCTTCTTGAAGGGGATGCGCATGGTATACTTCATCTCATTGCTGACAGCCATCATCAGGCTCTCGTTGAAGCGCTGGAACTGGAAGAAGTAACTGTTTACCATATTTACATTGCGGCAATTCTTCTTGATAGACGCGTCAATCTCCTTGAAGAAGTTCTCATTGAGATTGTAGATCTGCATGAGCATCTTCTTACAGCGCGACTTCTCGGCAACTCCCAGCTTATTGTTCTGGGTAACCACTTTCAGGGTGCGCTTGAACATGGCGAGGTCCGGGAGCATGTTGATGTTGCTGATGCCTAGATTGCTTGCCATTACGGCTTGATAGTATACACGAATGAGGGTCATGAAGTCTTCAATGCCGCCCACTTTAGTCGCTTCGTCTGCTGCTTTCTTGCGAAATAAATTTCCTAAAAATCCCATAGTTGTAAAATTTTCCGCAAAAGTACGCAAAAGTTTAGAGTTGGACAAAAGTTATTAGCTCTTTTATTCCATGAAACGTTTTTACAGAGTCTACTACTAGAAGGAGGCGATAGAAGTTTATACTATTAATAAAGATTTTCTGTTATAAAAACGAGCATCATAAGAAAAAAACTTGTATCTTTGCAAAGCATATCAATATTGTGTATCAAAAAAAATAGGATAAATGATGGGAAGACTGAAAACATTGTATGTTGTTGCTATCGTATTACTAGCAACATCTTGTACATCTTACGAGAAAGTTCCTTATTTGCAAAACAGCGAATTGGTAGATTTTTCCGCCGCCACAGAGTTGTATGATGCAAAGATACAGCCAAAGGACATGTTGACGATAACCGTAAGCAGTGAGGACCTAGAGGCTGCAATACCTTTTAATTTAACAGTTGGCACTCTACAGACGACAACCAGACAACTGACCTCCCAACCCACCCTACAAACCTATCTAGTAGACAACGAAGGATGTATAGAATTTCCCACTTTAGGCCAAATAAAGATTGGAGGAAAAACAAAAACAGAAGTCGAGGCCTTCATTAAAAATAGGCTGAAACACCATTTCGCTAAAGAACCGATAGTCACTGTTCGAATGGTCAACTATAAAATCTCGGTATTGGGCGAGGTCGCACGCCCCAATTCATACACTATCTCGAATGAAAAGGTAAACATCTTTGAGGCATTGGCATTGGCAGGAGATTTGACCATTTACGGAAAGCGAGATGGAGTCAAACTGATAAGGGAAAGCGCAGATGGAAAGAAAGTTATTATTCCCTTAAACTTAAATGATGCTAATATTATTTATTCTCCTTACTATTATTTGCAACAGAATGACATTCTTTATGTAGAACCGAACAAGACAAAAGCACATAACTCTGATGTGGGCAGCATGACCTCTTTGTGGTTCTCTGCAACATCTATACTAATCTCGTTAGTATCACTATTATACAATATCCTCCGCTAAAATATTCACCTATAGCAAAAACTTCTATTATGAATACTGATAATTTTAACGTGAATAATTACGAAGAAGAAGAGAGTAGTTTTGATTTCAAAATCATCTTGATGAAATTCTTCATCTATTGGAAATGGTTTATCGTTTCTATTGTATTCTGTTTAGCTTGTGCATTTATTTATCTACGACAAGCAACACCTGTATACAGAATACAAGCAACTATCATGATTAACGATGAGCAGAAAGGCTCCTTCCAAAATCAGATGATGACACTACAGCAAGATTTTGGTTTGATGAACACGACCGGAGGAATTGATAATGAAATAGAAGTATTGCGTTCCAAGTCCCTAATCAAACAAGCCGTTTTAGACTTGGGTTTATACATGTCATACAGAGTTGAAGGACGTTTTAGCAACCAAGTGCTCTATGACAAATATCCTGTTAATGCCTACATTGCTAGAGAAGACCTTGACGTGATGTCCAAAGGGTTTACCTTTAAGATTACGCAACCCGACTCACTAAGCCACACGGTTGAATACAAATATATTGATCCACTCACAGAAGAAGAATGCGAATATAAGAAGACTGCCATTTTGCCTTTTACGATTACCACTCCTGTAGGAGATGTCTATCTATCTAAAGGCGAAGCAGGGAATTTGAGTCCCAATAAAGAATTATACATATCTATCATTCCCCCGATAAAGATGGCCAAATCTTGTCTTGGTAGCCTATCCATAGAACCCACATCGAAAACGACATCCGTTGCTTACATTTCTTATCTTGACATTAACAAACAGCGAGGCGTGGATTTTGTTAACAGTTTGGTTGCTGCATATAATCGTGAGAACAACAACGATAAGAATATTGTAGCAATGAAAACTGAAGAGTTTATAAAAAGCCGATTGGATATTGTAGAAAAAGAATTGGATAATACAGAGTTTCAAATGGCAGAATATAAGCAACAGTCAGGTCTAACCAACGTAACAGGTGATGCCCAGAAAATGCTTGAAGGTAGTTCTGAGTATGAGAAGAAACGTGTCGATGTAGCCACACAATTAAACTTGATAACTTACTTACGAGAATATGTTAACAATCCGAAGAATCAGCTACAAGCAATTCCCGCCAATGTTGGACTTAAAGAAGCCTCGTTGACGACCCTTATCGGCAGATACAATGAGGGAGTTGTCGAAAGGAATCGTTTATTACGCACAGCGAGTGAAAGCAATCCTGCAGTCATGGACTTGACTTTAAGCCTCCAACTTATGGCCAATACGGTGAAAGCATCCGTTGAGTCCCTTTACGAATCACTTACAATCCAACAACGCGACATCGAGAAGCAAGCCGCAAAGTTTGAAGCAAAAATAGGGAATGCACCTACTCAAGAAAAGATTTTGGCAGGATACATGCGTCAACAAGAAGTAAAATCAGGTTTATACCTGATGCTGTTGCAGAAGCGCGAAGAGAACTCTATTGCCTTGGCGGCAACTGCAGATAATGCAAAAATTATAGATGCAGCATTAGCCAACGATTTCCCAGTTTCGCCTAAGCGTAAAATGATTTGGCTCGTAGCACTAGTATTGGGCTGTGCCATACCTATTGCCATCATTTACCTTATGGAATTATTGCGCTATAAGATTGAGGGACGCAACGATCTTGAGAGACTCACAAAGGTTCCTGTTCTTGGCGATGTTGCAATTGCACACAATCTTAAGAAGGGAGAGCGTGGTATTGTCGTACGAGAGAATGACAATGACATGATGGCCGAGACGTTCCGCGCCATACGTACTAATTTGCAATTTATCCTTAACGAGCCTGAGAAGAAAGTCATACAATTCACATCCACGACTTCGGGAGAAGGTAAGACCTTTATATCCTCTAATCTGGCCATGAGTATGGCCCTATTAGGAAAGAAAGTACTCCTTTTAGGACTCGACATCAGAAAGCCTCGATTGGCCGAGATGTTTGGCTTTGCAGACCGTAAAAAAGGTATAACAGCATTTTTAGCGGGAGACCCCAATGACAAGGAACTATTGTTCGACCAGATTATTCCCTCTGGTATAAATGAGAACCTGGACATCCTTCCTGCAGGCATTGTGCCTCCTAACCCTGCGGAGTTGTTGTCTAAGGTAAATCTGGACAATGCGATCAAGTTCCTTTCAGAACGTTATGATTATGTATTGTTGGATACAGCTCCTGTAGGCCTTGTTACCGATACATTGATTATTGCCCGTGTTGCTGATGCCAGCATTTATGTATGCCGTGCTGATTACACCGCTAAGAACGACTTGAATCTCGTCAACTCATTGTATGCAGAGAACAAGTTGAAGAATATGAGCATCGTACTGAATGGCGTAGACATGACGAAGCGCAAGTATGGTTATTACTACGGCTATGGCAATTACGGTAAGTATGGCCGTTATGGTTATGGTAAATACGGATACGGCCATTATGGACAGCACAGTTATGGTACCGAGACTAGAAAAAAATAATATTTTGGGATATCAATATGAAAGAGAGCGAAGTAACTTCGCTCTCTTTCTTTATCATTGTCTATATACAGCTGTAGTAACCTGAATGTACTTTAGCGTCTGCCAAACAGCCAGCGGCGCTTGGGTTTGGCGTCGTATTCATCGCTGTTCAGTTCTTCCAACAGGATGTCGCGGTAACTCTTCTTCTCAGTGACCATCTTGTAGATTATGCCCCAGTCGGGCAGGCCGCCTACGTTGCGGTCATCGATGAACATGCCTACCTTGATTTTGCGAGAGTAGTTCTTGTCGTCTCCG
>JAZPZS010000077.1:0-14725 GCA_045544835.1 Bacteroidaceae bacterium
GGCAGGTGGTATCCCTGTAACTATGATGATGAACATGGAGCGTCGTCACGGTCAGATGAAGCCCGTAATCAAGAAGGCGCTTGTAGAGCTCGACGGTGCACCCTTCAAGGCTTTCGCTGCTAAGCGTGAGGCTTGGGCTAGCGAGACCGAGTATGTATTCCCTGGTCCTATCCAGTATTACGGTCCCCGTGAAGTTTGCGACCAGCCTACTATGACTCTCCGTTACGAGTTGGGCGACCTCTAAATAATTGACAATTCAAAATTGAAAATTGACAATTAAATCATATTGTTAAGTAAGGGCAGGCTTCATGTCTGCCCCTACTTTTATAACCGAGAAATGGCAAATAATAAGTCCACTGTACGCACCACCACAATCCGTATGACGGAGAAACCCAAGGCGAAGGCCAATGCCAAAGCATCGCGTAGGGGCAAGCCAATGACGGATAGGGAGAAACGCAAGGCTGCCGAGGCTAAAGCGAAAGCCCGTGAGGCTGCAGCCCGCAAGGCCAAGCGTAGAAAAGCGCGTGCTCGTATGTGGGTGCGCTTCCGCAACTCGGGTATTATGCATTGGATATTTACTGCCATCGGTGCAGTGGCTATACTTGCCTTTTTCTATTACTTCTTTATCCGTCCCTATAGCTACCGTTGGAAACCCTGTTACGGATATAAGGGCTATGGCGTATGCTTGCCTGTGAACTTTAAGGTGCATGGAATCGATGTGTCGCATCATCAAGGGACCATCAACTGGAAGGCCGTAAAGGCTACAGAAAAGCAGGAGTATCCTATTAGCTTTGTTTTCATGAAGGCTACGGAGGGTGGCGACTACAAGGACCGACGCTTTGCAGAGAACTTCCGCCAGGCTCGTGAGGTGGGGCTTATACGTGGAGCATACCATTTCTACAACCCCAATTCTGACCCCATCCGTCAGGCCGACTTCTACATCTCTCAGGTGAAACTCGAGAAGGGTGACCTAGCTCCCGTACTGGACATAGAGCGCAAGCCGCGCGACAAAGCGAAACTTCAGGCCGATCTCGTAAAATTTCTCAACCGCTTGGAGCAACACTATGGTGTAAAACCCATCATATACACCTCTTATAAATATAGGGCACGCTATCTCGATGCACCCGAGTTTGCCAAATATCCGTTATGGATTGCCCATTACTATGTAGACTCACTTAGCTACGAAGGCCCATGGCAATTCTGGCAACACACCGATTATGGCACAGTACCTGGCATTGATGAGAGTGTAGACCTCAATGTCTTCAATGGTTCATTGACCGACATTCAGCGTTATACGCTACCGTAACCATCGCTACACTTTCGGAAAAACGACTATTACTTTTGCATTTTCGCTCATCATGCACTAATTTTGCACCTTCAAACAGACAAAAATAATGGAAATACTACGATTTGAGGTCATAGGTGAAGCCTTCAAGAAACGCCCTTTAGAGGTTAAGGCACCTGCTGAACGCCCCTCTGAATATTTTGCAATCAACGTTTTCAACAAGGAGAAGATGGAACGTTATCTCTCCAAAGAGGTGTACAACAAGATGGTCGATGTCATCGAACATGGTGCACCGATGGAACGCAGTATTGCCAACCAGGTGGCCGACGGCATGAAACGATGGGCAATGGAGTTGGGAGCGACACACTATACCCACTGGTTCCATCCGCTCACCGACACTACAGCCGAAAAGCACGACGCCTTCGTGGAGCATGACGGCAAAGGAGGCATGATAGAGGTGTTTGACGGCAAACTGCTCGTTCAGCAAGAGCCTGACGCTTCGTCCTTCCCCAATGGAGGTATTCGCGCCACATTCGAAGCGCGTGGCTACTCCGCATGGGATCCCACTTCACCGGCATTTGTGATGGACGATACATTGTGTATTCCCACCGTATTCCTATCCTATACCGGCGAAGCCCTTGACTACAAAGCGCCGCTACTCAAGGCACTACATGCAGTAGACAAGGCAGCCACGGAGGTGTGCCACTATTTTGACCCTGAGGTAAAACGCGTGACCTCATATCTTGGCTGGGAGCAGGAGTACTTCCTTGTAGATGAGGGACTCTATGCTGCACGCCCTGACCTACTGATGTCGGGCCGCACACTCATGGGACACGGATCTGCCAAAGACCAACAACTCGAAGACCACTACTTCGGTGCCATCCCTGAGCGTGTAGCTGCCTTTATGAAGGAGTTGGAAATCGAAGCTTTGAAACTCGGTATTCCCGCCAAGACACGCCATAATGAGGCGGCACCCAACCAATTTGAGCTGGCCCCTATCTATGAGGAGACCAACATCGCCTGCGACCACAATATGTTGGTGATGATTCTGATGAAGAAGATTGCCCGCAAGCACGGATTCCGTTGCCTGCTCCACGAGAAGCCTTTTGCAGGCATTAACGGATCGGGTAAGCACAACAACTGGAGCCTCGGCTCTGACCGTGGGCACCGCCTGATGTCACCCGGGAAGACAATGGAAGACAACCTCATGTTCATTACCTTCGTAGTGAACACGTTGGCTGCTGTATACCGTCACAACGGACTATTGAAGGCCTCTATCATGAGTGCCAACAACACCCATCGCCTTGGAGGACACGAAGCCCCTCCCGCCATTATCTCCTCATTTCTTGGCAAACAGCTCGACAGTCTGTTCGACGCTTTGGAGAACTCATCCAGCGAGGAGCTATTCAAGATTGCAGGCAAGACGGGCAAGCGCATCCTCGAAATACCCCAGATACCCGAGCTGCTCATCGACAACACCGACCGTAATCGTACCTCCCCCTTTGCCTTCACCGGTAATCGCTTCGAATTCCGTGCCGTAGGCTCTGAAGCCAACTGCGCCTGTGCAATGATAGCACTCAATGGTGCCGTGGCCGAGCAGCTGGTTGAGTTCAAGCAACATGTAGATACCCTCATCGCTGAAGGCATGGACAAACGTGAGGCACTCATCAAGGAGATACAAAAGCTCATCACCTACTGCAAACCCATCCGTTTCGACGGCAATGGCTATAGCGAGGAGTGGAAAGCCGAAGCTGCCCGCCGTGGTCTCGACTGCGAGACATCGGCTCCCAATATATTCAAAGCCTATGCCAACGCTACTAGCGTACAGATGTTTGAGAGTCTAGGCATCATGAACAGAGCCGAACTGGAAGCACGCAACGAAATCAAATGGGAGATATATACCAAAAAGATACAGATTGAAGCCCGCATCTTTGGCGACATGGCCCTCAATCATATCATCCCAGTTGCCACTAAGTATCAAGGACAACTTGTGGACAATGTATATAAGATGAAGGAGATACTTGGTGCAGAAGGCGAAGCATTGTCAGCATCGAACATCAACCTCATCCGCCGCATTGCCAGCCTTGTACATGCCATCGAGAGTGGTGTAGCAGAGATGATTGAATGCCGAAAGATAGCCAATCGCATCAGCGGACAATACGAGAAAGCTGTAGCTTACCACGATACCGTAGCTCCAAAACTAGAGAAGCTCCGCACCTATATCGATAATTTGGAAGAGGTTGTTGATGACAGCCTATGGCCACTGCCAAAATACAGGGAGCTGTTGTTTATTCGATAATAGCCAATAATACAAAATGTTGAATAATATATAAATCTGCAACACGAATATGAAAAAGGTTGCTATACAAGGATTTGATGGCTCGTATCACGACATTGCTACAAGAGAGTTTTTTAAGGAAGAAGAAACCGAACTGATTTGCTGTGAAACATTCAACGAAGTGTTCGATGCTATGGCATCAGACAGCAATATCATCGCACTGGTTGCTATCGAGAATACCATCGCTGGTAGTCTGCTTCACAACTACGAATTGCTACGCAACAGCGGTGTAGTGATAGTAGGCGAACAGAAACTGCGCATTGCCCACTGCATATGTTGCTTGCCCGATGAGGATTGGACCGACTTGAAAGAGATCCACTCCCATCCCGTGGCCTTAGCCCAATGTGAAGCTTTTCTTCAACGCCATCCAGAACTGAAGGCAGTACAGGCTGAAGATACCGCCCTCAGCGCCAAGGAGATTAGCGAAAACAACTTACACGGACATGCCGCCATCTGCTCCACCTACGCGGCCAATATGTATGGACTGCGCATATTACAAGAAAACATTGAAACCAATAAGCACAACTTCACCCGCTTCCTTGTAGTAGCCGACCGCTGGCGTGCCGATGAGTTGCGTAGCGAAGGATGCATACAACGTCATATAGACAAAGCCAACATCGTATTTTCCTTACCGCACCAAGAAGGTAGCTTATCGCAAATATTATCCATATTCACCTTCTATCGCATCAACCTCACGAAGATACAGTCATTGCCCATTATAGGCCGTGAGTGGGAGTATATGTTCTACGTTGATGTGACATTTGACGACTACACCCGTTTCCACCAAAGTATCGATGCTGTGCGTCCCCTCACTAAGGAGCTCACCATATTGGGAGAGTACAAGGCATTCGAAAGCCACCGATAATCCCACTCTCTTCAACCATCAATAAAAGTAAAGGGTTTATGGCCAGCCATAAACCCTTTATTATTAACGCGAAGTCTTATTCTTATTTCTGATGTTGATCGCGCAATAAATCATTGACAGTCTTTACCGGATTGAATGTTGTAAGAGGAACCTCCACGAATATGGTATTCCAATCACTCATCGCGCCATTCCACAAACCAGGAAGTTCAAGCGCCTTAAGCGAACGACCGCCCTTCGACTTCGATGAAATAAATCCTGTAGACTTATCCACATACTTGGGCAACTCAAACTTCTCACCTTTATAGTTCTTGATAGCACATACGAGGTCTACGGGATTAAAGTGAGTTCCTTCGAGGAACATGGCTTTCTTTACAGGATTATCCATATCAATCTGCGAGCTCTCAAGAATCTGCAGCGATACGGTACCATCAGCATTGTAAGCTAGGAACGGACCACCACCAGGCTCACCAACATTCTGCACCATACCGCACACACGCATCGGACGGTCAAGTTTCTTTCTCAGATAAGCTACAAGCACATCACCCTTGAGTGTCTCTACAGCAGGATGTATACAATAAAGTTTCTCTTGTAGGAAAGTCACCATCTCCTGCAACTCCTCCTCAGAGCAGTTGCCCTCATCAAGGCGATGCAAGTAGGCAAAAGCCTGTGCCTGCAACGAAACGAGGATACCTGCAAGCAATTTTTTATAGGTCACCGTATCATCTTTCAGACGATCGGGCACCACATTGTCAATATTCTTAATGAATACCACATCGGCATCCAAATCATTGAGATTCTCAATCAACGCCCCATGACCACCGGGACGGAACACCAAACTACCATCGGTATCACGGAACAGTTCATTGTTTATGTCAGCAGCTACCGTATCAGTGCTTGACTTCTGCTCGGAGAAGGTGATATCATACTTCACTCCAAACTCCTGTTCGTAGCGAGCTACTACCGAAGCAACCTTAGCCTCGAACAATTCGCGATGCTCGGGCGACACGGTAAAGTGTACATGTACATTCTTATCCGAATCTTGTGCATAGAGGGCACCTTCCACCAAATGTTCCTCAAGAGGAGTGCGCACTGTAGCATCCTCATAGAGATGGAAGAGCAATAGGCCCTTGGGCAATTGTCCGAAGTTGAGTCCTTCAGGATTGAGCAAGGCAGCCACAACTTCACGATGACGGCTCTCTGCCATCATGGCAGCAATACTCTTACCATACAATTCCACGCACTTTTCGTTAAGAGCGGCATAGAAGCCAAAAAACTCTATATGATCAAAAAACACATGTTCGAAATCGGTTACAGGCTCATCATGGCCACCATTCAAAAACTCAAAAAGATTCTTGAACATGCGGCTAGCCGCACCAGATGCCGGTACAAACTTCACAATACGATGATTCTCCTTGAGGTAAGTATTCCAATCATCGGAAGCAACCTCTAAAGCTGCATCATCAGCCTTGATAATGCCACGACTTATCGAAGCCGGGCTATCCAAAGTCAAGTAGGGAAACCCTTTTTTGAAACACTCCAATTGTTCCATCACTTGAGCTTCAGTTATACCTCTCTTGGCCAATAGCTGCAGGTCTTCACTTGTAAACATAACTATACTAATTTATTATTTTTCTATTCTACGCATCAAAGATAAAAAGAATAAAACAACTCTGCTAATATTTTTTAACAAAAATGCCACAGCACATCTATTTATCTAGAGAAGTCATGTATCAAATATCATCCGCTTCTATAAATTGTAAAGCCGATTTTTTATTTTAAGCCAGCTTCAGAATCTTGTTTCAACAGCCCAATACATTCCCTCAGCGAATCCACCCAGTAAGGCACAGCCACACCATAGGTCTGCTTGATTTTAGTCTTATCCAACACGGAGTAGTGCGGACGGTTAGCAGGCGTAGGATACTCATCGGTATGCAAAGGTATAAGACTACAAGTGGTAATGCTACTTAAGGAAAATATCATTTTCGTGAAGTCGTACCATGAACACACACCTTCATTGCTGTAGTGATAGATGCCCGGCACTAAGCCTTGATACAACATATGCTGTATGGCACGAGCCAAATCTCGGGCATAGGTGGGGGTACCTATCTGGTCGAATACCACGCCCAATCCCTCCCGTTCACTGCCGAGGCGAATCATCGTCTTCACGAAGTTGTTGCCAAAGGAACTGTAGAGCCATGCCGTACGAATGATGACCGCCTCAGGATGAATCTCCTGTATAGCCTGCTCGCCAGCCAGTTTGGTTGATCCGTACACAGAGTTTGGGCAAGTGGCATCATCCTCTCGGTAAGGAATATGATGTTCACCGTTGAACACATAGTCCGTTGACACATGTATGAATCCTATGCGGTGCTTGGCAGCCACACGAGCCAGATTAGCGGGAGCGAGGTGATTGAGCTTGTCGCACAATGCGACATCCTCCTCGGCCTTGTTCACATTGGTATAAGCGGCACAGTTGACGATGCAGTCGATGGAATGTTCCTCCACGAAGCATTCTATAGCCTCTATATCGCAGATGTCCAACTCAGCTACATCGGTAAAGTGATACGTCAATTGCTTCTGCTCGGTGGATACCACACGCATCTCATTGCCAAGCTGTCCATTTGCACCAGTTATAAGTATATTTTTCATTTGACAAGGAACAATTTATCTACAGTATTATGGATAGTTTTTTAACTCTTAATTATTCATTCTTAATTCTCTAGGTCCAGTTCCCCTTCCCTATCCTTATTATAATAGTCAGACAGCAGGCCAACGAACTTCACGATATCAGCAACAGCCGCAGCTGTTTCTTTGCCCACTTCCTTACGTTGTAGACGTAGCATCCACACGCCATAGAGCGCATCAAAACAATTCTCCAGTTCCGACTTTTCCTGTCCTCCCTTAGCACGCAGCTCCACGATGAAGGGCAATGCCTTGTAGTAAGCTGCCTGATAGAAGGGGAATTTCTGCGAGTGCATCAGCCGGAAGTGCAAGTCGGTGAGCGTGATGATGACGTTCTTGTTTATCTGTAGGTGTCCGCTCTGCTCCACCCCTTCGAGGTGCATCATCTCCACCAGATTGGCATACCATTCTGTAAGCTCAGCACGCTGTTCTTCGGGCAGATTATATGCTGCCACCACCGTCTGTCCCAATCGATCCACATCACATCCATTGGCACGTATCAAATCCTCCACCTGCCACATATACAGCAAGTATTCCGAAATACTCTGTTCCTTCAGTTTTCTTGATATATACATCTTTATTCTCTTTCAATGCACAAAATTAGTGCATGACGAGAGAAATGCCAAATTTATTTAGGCAAACGTAGAGAACAGACATACATTTTCTCAGCCAAACAAACAGAAACTCATATAATAAATAGGGCGTGCCGTAGCACGCCCTATTTAAATATCATCAACACCTTACTTGCCATGAGCAGTGCGCACGGCAGCCCGGATATTCTCAATAGGAGTCTTACCATCAATCGTACACTCAGCACCGATAATCAGGCGACCTGTGTTCCCGCTCTTTACACGCTCAACCTCGGCAATCACCTCCTCGGGCGTGCCCTTGTTGATGACACCTTTGCGATCAAGTCCGCCAAGAGTGATTCGGTCAAACAACTTCTCGGCATCGGCCGGAGTAAATGGTTTGCCATCCACGAAGTTCGGTGCATTCACTATCTGTCCGGGATACGACACAAAACGGCTCAGGTCATCATACGGGCCCTCCCAGTCGCAGATATGTAGTATGTTGCACTGTGTGCCGGCATTACACTCGTTCATAATCTCCATATCGAACGGACGGATGAATCGTTCGAAAAAGTCGGGCACCTCATAGTAGATAGTCTCGCCACCCTGAGTCGGGGTGAAGAATCCGTCCACGCCCACCTCCTTACAATCGCGTGCAAAGTTGAGCAACGCATCGGTATAGATGCGTAGCACTCTCAAAACTTGGTCGGGGTCCTCCTTGGCCCAACGGATAACGTTAAGTATGCCAATCTGCATGCGAAGCACCTGGAACGGAGAATATATGGTAGGCAGCACCATTGTCTCATGTCCCACGATGTCAACCACCTCCTTCACTACCGCTACGATAGGCGCATAGTAGTCGCGTGGAAGAGGTTGTATCTGTTGCCAGTCGGCCACCGTCTCCACCTTTATCTTTGGTTGGTGCTGCTCGAACTGCACCTTCAGGATATCGATACCCGTACGCGCCAAATGGCGAATATGGTAGTACACCGCATCCTGTCCCACCCGAGCCGGAAAATGCGAGAAGTAAGCCGTTGGCACATAGTCCCCGTGTGTCTTACCCTCCAGGAAGTCCTGCATAATTTCACGCTTGGTCAATTGCGTATTGGCCGATTCTTTCGCTGGCTGCTGGCACGATACACACATAGCTATCAGGCATACAGCAGACAATAAACACTTTTTCATAACCTAGATTTTTAACAATTTGCGAATATTATATTTATTGAAACCTCTTTGTATTGACGTTCATTCATTCCTCGTTTCATGCAAAAGTAGTAATTATATTTGATAGTTGATACATTATTCTTCACAAATACACTTTTCTGAACACTTATTACAAAAGTCTCCTTCATTTGACGCTACACAACAGCTCTCATAATAAAAAATCAGGAACGAAAAGTTGAGTTTTCGCATATTATTACTAAATTCGCGAAATACATATACATTTATAAATAAAAGCAATATACGATATGACTAGAATCAACACAGCGGGTATAAGGATTTTCTTAGCCATAGTGACTGCCCTGATGGCGATGTCCTTAGCAGCCCAAAGTGGCGACCCGTTCGGGAGCACCATCGTGAATGGAGTACCCTGGACAGACAATCAAGGTCGCCCCGTGAATGCACATGGAGCCTGCATCGTGGAGGAAAACGGACGATATTATCTCTTCGGAGAGTGGAAGAGTGATACCACGAATGCCTTCCCGGGATTTGCATGCTACAGTAGCACCGACCTGGTGAACTGGACCTTCGAGCGGGTGGCTCTGCCCCTACAAGAGTCGGGGTTGTTGGGTCCCAACCGTGTGGGTGAGCGTCCCAAGGTGATGCGTTGTCCCAAAACAGGCGAATACATCATGCTGGCTCACACCGACGACATGCGCTACAAGGACCCACAGGTGGGACTTGCCGTGGCAAAGGAGATTACGGGTCCGTACACCTTCATAGGCCCCCTACTCTATGAGGGCAAGCCCATACGGCGATGGGACATGGGAACCTTCCAAGACCATGACGGCACAGGCTATCTGCTGATGCACCACGGCGACATCTATCGACTGAGCAAGGATTACCGCAGAGCTGTAAAGAAGGTAGCCAGCGGCATCAAGGGAGGAGGCGAATCGCCTGCCATGCTACACAAGGATGGCACGTACTTCCTCTTCGGGTCGAACCTGACGAGCTGGGAGCGCAACGACAACTTCTACCATACAGCCCCGAGCATTGAGGGGCCCTGGACAAAGCAGGGCATCTTCTGCCCCGAAGGCACGCTGACCTACAACTCGCAATCGACATTCATATTGCCCCTGCACCGGGGCGACTCCATTATATATATGTATATGGGCGACAGATGGTCGTATCCGCATCAGGCCTCCTCGGCCACCTATGTATGGCTGCCCATGCAAGTAGAGGGTCTCAAGGTGAGCATACCGGAGTACTGGCCCGTATGGAACCCCGAGACCATGCAGCCCGTGAGTGAACTGGACGGAAAGGTAGTACCCGTAAGGTTCAAGAGCAAGGAGAAGGGAAGCAAGCTCACACTGCCCTTCGAGGGCACCCGCATGGCCATCAAGGGGTACACCTTCAACAACGGAGGTTACGGACGAATCACTATCGTAGACAATCAAGGCAACACCATGCACACCAACCTCATAGACTTCTACAGCAAGGTGCCCGATGACGGACTTCGCTATGTGAGTCCGCTACTCCCGCAAGGAACTTACACCCTCATCGTAGAGTGCGTGGGCGAACATCCCCATTGGAGCAACAAGCGAGGCGACTACTTCGGCAGCCGCGAAGATTGGGTAACGGTGGAGGAGGTCCGGATATATTAATATAGAGATATA
Organism: Bacteroidaceae bacterium; assembly: GCA_045544835.1. Lineage (GTDB taxonomy): Bacteria > Bacteroidota > Bacteroidia > Bacteroidales > Bacteroidaceae > UBA1189. The sequence goes on from JAZPZS010000077.1 coordinate 10,577, forward strand.
TTCTTACGAAACAGCCATAAGTGTGTAGACTACGCCAATGATGCCAAAGAGCATCACGGCAGCACCGATGACGCGATTGAGTATCCAGATACCACGCACATCGAAGCGGCTTCCTAGCTTATGAACCAACCAGGTGATAGCAAACCACCAGGCCACAGCACCAACCCAAATAGAGGCGTAGCCTGCTAATCGTTCACCAGCTCTCAACTCGGGTAGCACAAACGACATGCGGGCAAACAGGGCTACAAACATTAGGATGATAAGGGGATTGCTGATAGCAAGCGCAAAACCTGTAGCAAAGTTATAGGCGAGCTTTCCTTTGGTCACGGGATAGGCTCCAATCTTATCCATCGGATTGGCACGATAGCTATGCGGATTGGTACGGAAGGTATGCACACCAAAGATGAAGAGCAATATGCTACCCACAATCTGCAGGACAAACATATTGTGAGCATTGTTGATAAAGTCGAACACGAATGACATACCAAACGCTGTAACAGCAGCATATGCCAAGTCGCTCATCGATGCGCCTATACCAGTCATGAAGCCATGCCAACGGCCTTTATTCAAGGTACGACGTATACACATGACACCAACCGGACCCATGGGAGCCGACACAATGATGCCTATCATGATGCCCTTAAGTATTAGTTCTACAAACGAAATTTGCTCTGCAAACTGCTCCAACCAATTCATGCTACAAAATTAGTGCAAGGCAAGAGAAAACGCAAATTAATTTACAGTTTTCCGAGCCACCGCCTAATTTCTGTGCCACAAAAGAAACTATAACCGACGAATAAGCGAGAGTAAAGGCTGGAAAAGAACAAAAAAATCCATTCATTCGCAATCTCAGAAAGATGTAACAATCAACATCAAGAAAAATCAATCCAAATCTTCATCGGGAAGGATTTCATCCAAGGTGAGTATAGCTGCTGACTGATCGGTAGGCAATGCCTCTACTTGGCGCAGCTTACGTTCGATGGCTCTTGTGCGCTTACCGATAACCTCGTCGAGTTGAGAACCTGCGGTCTCCAAATTTTTCTGCACCTTTTCCAACATACCACCGAATTTTCCGAACTCGGTCTTCACCGCCGCCAATACGGTCCATACCTCGCTTGATCGCTTCTCTATTGCCAATGTACGGAAACCCATCTGCAAACTATTCAAGATGGCGCCCAAGGTCGTTGGTCCAGTGACGATGATATGATATTCGCGTTGCAACTGCTCTACCAAGGCTGTACGACGAATAACTTCTGCATAGATGTTCTCGAAAGGAAGAAACATGATTCCGAAATCTGTGGTATAGGGCGGCTCCAAATACTTGTCCCTAATATCGCGTGCCATCCTCTTCACAATGGTTTCAAGTTGATGCGAGGACGCATTAACACGTTCCACATCGCCCGCTTCATAGGCATCAAGATATTGCTCATAGGCATCTTTGGGGAACTTGGCATCGATAGGCAGATATACACAATCGAGTCCATCATCCTTGCCTGGCAGCTTGATAGCAAACTCAACAAACTCCGTACCTTTACGCTTAGTCTTTACGTTAGCCTCGTACTGCTCAGGGCTAAGCATCTGCTCAAGCAATGCAGCCAGTTGAACCTCCCCAAAGGTACCACGTGTCTTCACATTGGTGAGCACACGCTTAAGTCCCCCCACATCTTGAGCCAGACTCTTCATTTCTCCCAACCCCTTCTGCACATTTTCCAACTGTGTACGCACCAATTCGAAAGACTGTCCTATGCGTTCGTTGAGTGTCTTCTGTAGTTTTTCCTCCACCATGAGCCGCATATCATCAAGTCGCTTCTCCGTAGATGCCACCAACTGCTCTTGCTTCTGTGTCATCGCCTCCAGTTTTTCACGTTGCAGTTCGTTCGTCGTCAACAAATTACGATTCAGCGTTTCTTGCAGTTGTTGTAACTGTAGCGCCTGATTCCCAGCAATCTCTTTGCGCAATTGCTCTACACGTGTACTCAGTTCCATGCGGTTTTCCGTCATCTGCTCCCGGATGATACGAGTCAGTTCCTCACGTACAGCCTGCAATTGGCGGTCATGCTCAAGGTTCTGAGAAGACAGCAAATTGCGCAGCAGCTCTTCATCGAAAGGGTGGCAGCGCTTAGACACACTCACTAACAAGCACAGGATCACGATAGCCAATAAGGCTACTAATACCGACAAAATTATCATCACAGTCACTTCCATTGCTATTACTAACGTCCCTACCCTATATTCTGTCTCCTAATAATCGTAGTAGCACCAATAGGTGTTGCCATATCTCCTCATGCTAAGGTTCTTCCTCGCGATAGGACTATCCCGATACTCAACTTGCAGAGCTAGATATGCGTCGAATCGGCTTGCCATTGTGCTATCGGCAGCGAAGGATATCTGCTTGTCGGGATTCAGATTATTGTATAGCATCCATGCCTCTTGATAGTGGATAGGATGCGGTGTATCAGTTTGAACAAGCGGAGCTGTTTCTTTCACGAAAGTGTCCAAATCCTTATCGAGCAGCAATGCGGCAAGGTACAGGTCACGATATACGGACGAGTCGTTCTTCATGGCCATGCGATGAGCGTATGCACGTCCTGTCTCACCTCCATAGGGTATATTCCCTCCCAAGTGTCTGTAATATTCTGTAGCGCCATAAGTACTGGTTTGCTTGCTGAACCTAGTAATGAGCAGCCCGTCTGCTCCGTAGCGTTGAGGGTAAAAGAAGAGACGATTGCCCAACTGCCCTGTCTTGGCCATGGCGAGATTACGCAATGCGGTGAGCTTGGCATTGCTATCATCAGAGCGACGCCCTACCTCAAGGACCTTATCATACTTCCCGTCGTGCATGTAGCTCCAAGCAGCCAACTCCATGTGAGGTGCAGGAGCGTGATTGCTTATCTGAGCGGTCAGGACGAACAGAAAGGAAAGAGCCAGCATATTGGGCCAAAGCAAGCCGAAGAAATCCATCTTGCGGACACCGCTCATCATACGATTGAGCCATACGACACCGACATAGAGCAAGATACACAATGGCACTCCCCACAACCACTGCGTTGCCGAGTATAGCATGGTACCATCGTTCACAGCGGTAATCAGGGCCAGGAGCATACACGAGGGGATATACGACAATGCTTCCCAGCGACCATGAAGCTTCGACAGGCGATTAATGCCCCACTGCAACAGCATCAACAGGGCGGTGATGAAGAATGCAGCCAAGAAGGCATTGCTAATGGTGACACCACGGGAGAGGTAATCTTGCATCAACGCCAGCAGTTCTCCTTGAAATACATATATATATATAAAGGAGAAGAGAGCAAAGACTGCAGCGCATAACCACTGCATACTCTTATCGTATCGTGTACGTTTACTCATTCTTATTTGTTATAATTATCATTCAGAGTATCGCGAAGAGCTCCATGCACAAGCATATGTGGAGAATCCTCGCCGATGCTCAGAATGACGTAAATTACAGGTATTTTTTAGTCGAGCTTCTTCAGCACAATGGCCGAGCGGGCCGGTATGTACAGTCTAAGCCACTCCTTGCGGTAGCGCTTGTGCACGGGGTCGAAGCTGGTGAAGTGCGTGAGGCTCGGGTCGGTGAGTCCGTTGCCTCCAAACTCGGGTGTGTCGGTATTGAGCACCTCCTTGTATGAGCCACGGGGTACCAGTAGGCCATAGTCGCTGTATGAATTGGTGGGGCTGAAGTTGAAGACAAACAACAGGTCGTCGCGACGATAGGCCATAATCTGGTCACCATCGTTGCAGTTGACCTCTACCACCTTGCTCTTCTCATACTTGGGCTGACTGCCTATGAGCTTGATCATGGCCTGGTCGAACTTGCCCAGATACTCGTAGCAAAGCTTGTCGTTGTCAACAAGGCTCCACTGACGACGGGCATACTTATAGCTCCATCCGTTGCCCTCACGTGGGAAGTCGATCCACTCGGGATGGCCAAACTCGTTGCCCATGAAGTTGAGGTAGCCACCGTTGATGGTCGATGCCGTGAGCAGGCGTATCATCTTGTGCAGTGCGATACCGCGGTGAGCCATGTAGTTCTCGTCGCCCTTCTGGAAGTGCCAGTACATATCGGCATCCACGAGGCGGAAGATGATGGTCTTGTCGCCCACGAGTGCCTGGTCATGGCTCTCGGCATAC
>JAZPZS010000078.1:0-26444 GCA_045544835.1 Bacteroidaceae bacterium
ATCTCTAAAAAATCCCTAAAAGCGAAGTTTGCAATATTTATCCGTCTATAAATGTAATGAACTGCTCCTGCAGAGGCGATACTTTTGCACTCCTGTTTGTTATTATTAACGAAATATTAGAAAATCTGATGGAGAAGACAAATTACTACAACCTGCCCTACAAGGCTGTGAAGGACCTGTTGCATACCGACACCGCGCAGGGACTCACCGAGCACGAGGCGATGGAGCGCCTCAGAGAGTATGGCTACAACGAGTTTAAGAAACGCGAGCACACGACACTGTGGCAGAAGTTCGTGGCGCAGTTCAAGAGCTTCATGATTATCGTGCTGCTCATCGCGGCGGCTATCTCGGGTGTCACGGGCTATATGAATGGCGAGGGCATCACCGACGCGCTCATCATCCTGGTCATCCTCGTGGCCAATGCCATCATCGGCATGGTGCAGGAGTCGAAGGCGGAGCGCTCGCTCGACGCCTTGGAGCGTATGGCCGCACCGCGCTGTAAGGTGGTGCGCGATGGGGAGCGCCGCATCATAGAGTCACGCGAACTGGTGCCGGGCGACATCGTGGAGATAGAGACGGGCGACAGCATCCCTGCCGACCTGCGCCTCACCGAGGCCATCAACTTGAAGGTGCAGGAGGCTGCGCTGACGGGCGAGTCGGTGCCCGTGGAGAAGAGCACCGAGTCCATCGAGGGCGATGCCTCCATAGGCGACAGGGTAAACATGGCGTTTGCCTCGTGCAGCGTCACCTACGGCCGTGGACGTGGCATCGTGGTGGCTACGGGGACCGACTCCGAGATGGGCAAGATAGCCGCTATGATAGAGTCGGTGCCCGAGATGAAAACGCCCATGCAGGTGCGCCTCGACCAGCTGGGCCGCGTGCTGGCCATCGTGAGCCTCGTGGTGTGTGGCATCATCTTCGTCATTGGCCTCTGCTACGGACGTCCGCTGATGGAGATGTTCATGACCGCCGTGAGCCTTGCCGTGGCTGCCATCCCCGAGGGACTGCCTGCCGTGTCGACCATCGTGCTCGCCCTGGGTGTACAACGTCTGGCCAAGCAGAACGCCATCGTGCGCAACCTGCCCTCTGTGGAGACGCTGGGCAGCACCACGGTCATCTGCTCGGACAAGACGGGTACGCTGACGCAGAACCGCATGACGGTGGTGGAGATAATGAAAGCCCCCCTCTTATCCCCCCAAGGGGGGAGGATAGGCTCCGCGATGATAGAAACTTCCCCCCTTGGGGGGAATGAGGGGGGCCTAACTGCTCTTATCGCCGTACTCTGCAACGATGCCGTCATCAGTCGCGAGGATGATAGCGTGACCACCATCGGCGACCCCACGGAGACAGCGCTCGTAGACCTCGGTCTGAGGTTCGGCATCGACAAGGATGCGCTGCTGGCCGAGATGCCGCGCGTGGCCGAGGTGCCCTTCGACTCGGAACGCAAGCGCATGGCCACCATCCACCGCATTGCCTCGGGGCGCTACCTCGTGGCTGTCAAGGGTGGAGTCGACGAGGTGCTGGAGTGCTGTACGAAGATCAATGTCGACGACAATGCGCAGCCCGCACGCAAGACCTCGTCTATACCCTCGTTCACGGTGCGGAACATCACCGGTGCCGATATCCATCGCATATTTGAGAAGAATGAGGAGATGGCCTCCAAGGCACTGCGCGTGCTGGCCATTGCCTATAAATATATGGATGAGCTGCCCGGCGACATCAGTGCCGCAAGCATTGAGGACGGCCTCACCTTCGTAGGCATGGTGGGCATGATAGACCCGCCACGCGAGGAGGCCCGCCTTGCCGTCGCGCAATGCTGCCGCGCAGGCATCAAGCCCGTAATGATTACGGGCGACCACGCCCTCACCGCCTCGGCCATTGCCACCCAGCTGGGCATCATGACCACTGGCGACCGCGTGCTCACAGGCGCCGAGGTGGAGCGGTTCACCGATGATGAGCTGCGCGAGCAGTGCGGCAGCGTGGCCGTCTTTGCCCGCGTAGCCCCCGAGCACAAGGTGCGCATCGTGAAGGCCTTCCAGCAGCGCGGCAACGTGGTGGCGATGACGGGCGACGGTGTCAACGATGCCCCTGCCCTCAAGCTGGCCGACATTGGCGTGGCCATGGGCATCACCGGCACCGACGTGGCCAAGGAGGCTGCCGATGTGGTGCTGGCCGATGACAACTTTGCCACCATCGTGACCTCTGTGCGCGAGGGGCGCCGCATCTTCGACAACCTGATGAAGAGTATCCAGTTCATGGTGTCGACCAACCTGGGAGAGATCATTCTGCTGTTTGTGGCCGTGCTGTGCAACTTCGACATGCCGTTGCTGCCCATACAGCTGCTCTTCATCAACCTCGTGGGCGACAGTCTGCCCTCGCTGGCCCTCAGTGTCGACCACGCCGCGAAGGACATCATGGAGCGTCCGCCCGTAAAGCCCCATCAGGGCATCTTCACCCGTGCGTTCACCACGAGGGTCGTATTGCAGTCGCTCATCATCGGTGCAGCCTCGCTGGGTGCCTATATGATAGGCTTGGAACACTCCATCGAGACCGCCCGCACGATGACCTTTGCCGTGATGATCTTCTCGCAGTTCACAATGATCTTCAGCATCCGCGCCGGTCGTCAGTGGTTCACCCATCGCTTCTTCACCAACCGCTGGCTATGGCTCACCATTGCGCTGGTCACCACGCTGACGCTCCTCGTGATGCTCATCCCGTCGATGCAGGTGCTCTTCAAGCTCACCGCCCTCAGCGCCCCGCAGTGGGGAATGGTCATCGGCCTCTCCATCGGCGTGCTCATCGTGAGCGAACTGCTGAAGCTGCTGACAAGGAGGGTAAAGTGATTATCCGTGAACACTATACTACGCAATAGGACTCGCCGAAGGGCGGGTCCTATTGCGTATGAAGGTGAACAAGGGTGTGGCATATTTCTCTTTAATGTAGAATAAACCTATTTGTCAAAAAAATCTGTATCCTCGTGTAACAAATCGACATCCTCTCCGTCATAAGGGTAGAGGCAATCATTACACGGAAACAGACAAGGTGACGCACGAAGAATTCAAAAGACGGTTTATGCCATTGCAACAAATGCTCTATCGCGAGGCATATCGGATGCTTTGCGACAGGTTTGAGGCAGAGGATGCTGTGCAGAACCTCTATGTGCGGTTGTGGGAACAGAAAGAGCTGCTCGACCACCTCGCTTCGCCCGAGGCTTATTGCCGGACGGTACTACGCAACATCTGCATAGACCGCTGGCGAGCCATCAAGGCACGCGATGGGGATGTGGAACTCGTGGAAGAGATTACCGAGGCTAATGCGCCACCCGATGTGGAGCATGAGGAGGTTACGGAGTTTCTCGAACATTTTCTTGCCACGTTGCCCGAACAGCAGCAGCGGGTGATGCGGATGATGATGCAGGGAAACAAGGCCGAGGAGATTGCCGAGGTGACGCAGCTTGCTGTAGGAAATGTGAGAACCATCGTGTCGCGCATACGGCAGAAATTCAGAGAATTGTATTATAAACGATAAGGAGTTTTGATTATGGAAGAAAAACGATTGAGAGATATGATTGAGCGGTTCTTCAATGCCGAACTGACGGCAGAGGAAGAGCTGACGCTCTGTCGCTATCTTTATGCAAACGATGTCCCGGTTGAACTCTGCACAGACCGCGAGGTCATCATTGCGCTATGCGGTACGCTCGAAGAGGCAGCTCTGCCCGAAGGAGCAACCGAGCGGTTGGAAGCGATGCTCGATGGGTTGGAGGAGATGAAGACCCACCTGAATCCTCTACGCGCTACGCTTGTAACGCCCCCGCCCTGCGGGCACTCCCTCTATAAACAGAGGGGGAGTTGGGCTAGGTCTTTCCTTCTTCGCGCCGCCTGTGCAGCAGCTGTGGTGGTAGCCGTATTCCTGGCCATACCCTATGGTGACGATAAGCATACAGACGAGGGAACAACCCTGGCGATGGTCGATGATGTGGACAAAGACACCTTCGACAATCCTGAAGAGGCGATGCAGTGCTTCATGGAGGTTTATAATGATATAATGCTTGCCATGAACACGGCACGAGACAACACCCATGAGGTACACCAAGCGCTGACTCAATCGGTGATGATTAACCTAAACTTATTTAAACTTGAACCAACAAAAAATAGAGAATTATGAAACGATACATTTTATTGACCTTGACGATGCTTGTGCTTTACACGGGTACCCTGTTTGCCCAGTCAGCACAGCCCCGCGAGAAGAGCGAGGTGGAAATCTTCATGCAGCAGGTGGCGAAGGAGGTCAAATCCAACGAGATTGACTACGCCTACATCTCCACGAGCATGTTCAGGCAACTGCTGTCACAGGCGCTTTCAATCGTTGATAGCGATATCAAGGAGGCCTTGGGAGTAGACAACATCTTGAGTTCGGTGATGTATATGCGCCGCTTCATGTCGACAGGCCGTGAGGGGTACGAACTATTGCATAAGGCCATGCAACCCTTCTTGGAAGAGGAGGAGGAACTGATGGGTATGCAATTGAACTCCTTCAATAGAGCCGATGGAGGGCTTTCGATTGTTTATAGCGATCCGAAGAATGTGCTCATCATAAACGAACAAGAAGGAGATGAAGACTATTTCATGGTCATCTTTGTCTCGGGAGTTTCGTATGAGAATTTCATGAAGGTAACGGCCAATGGCGGCTTGATATTTTGATTATAACACGGACTGATTATGAAAAAGTGGATATTATGCTTCATCGCCGTATGCTCGGCAATGGCGATGCAAGCGCAAGAGATAGATTGGATGGGATTAACCAGATTCTCCGATGAGTTGGAGGCACTTCAAGGTGAACACGTGTCGTGCGACACGATGACGCACCGGGAGCTGCTGGACTATCTGGATACGGAGATTGTCAGCGATGCTGATGAGCTGTTCACCAAGTTGGACAAGAAGGACTTCCGGCTCATCAAGATCGGATCACCCGACGGCATAGGCCGCGAAAGCATCTATAAGGTACTCGACAGATACGAAGTCACAACCGCAGAGGTGTTGTTTGGTATTCCCTTGCTCCTCTGCTATCGTAGAGATGGTGCCCAGGTAATGCTCTTTGTCGGTGACAAGGCATCGCTGATGGTTCTCGACTACGGTGACTCGATAGAGGTGCTCTACCTGAACTCCGACTTGATGATGATTTTCAAAGAAATCTTCACTTCGATGGTGATCAATGGCGACGGTGGCAATATCACCATAGGTGAATCGGGAGACCTACAGTTCAGTTACTCCTTCAGCAGAACGAGGGATAAGGACGAGGAGGAAGAACCGAAGGTGTACTCGTTCGACCAACAATCTGACGGCACCGAATATTTAAGTTTCAACGAGGATGTCAGCAAAGAGACTGCCAATGCAGAAAAGGTCCAAGAGATCGCTGACCTCAAAAAGCCCGCGTTCGTACTGAACCTCGAGACTGGCTGCGTCAATGTGGCTATCCCCTCTGTGCCAGAAGATATAAAGAAGGATATACAACCCTATGCGGCCTATGGCGTATATGACTGGATCAACGGCCTGGGCTTCGGTAAAGGCATGACAGACAGCGCCGACCAGAAGTCCGAAATCATCCTCCCCGAAGATGTGGCACGGCTCTATGCCGTGAAGCACCTGCCGCAAGAGAAGTGGAACGAGGCGGGCTACTCGCCGATGCTCAAGGCGATATACCAAAAGGAGTATCAGGGTGGCACACCAGCCGTGCTCTACCGCCACTCGAAGAACGAGGCGGGCTACAGGGATATGCTCAGTGACCTGGGCTTCCTCTTCAAACTCGAACTCGGCGATACCTACCGAAACCTGAAGGTGACACAGCAGAGCGAGCGCGAGGGCAAGCGCTTCGTACAACTCTATGGCGAGGGCGGCATCCTGATGTGCGTGTTCGAGTCGGCCGAAGACAAATACTGCCACATGAGCATCCTCATCGGTGGTGCTGGCGGCTTCGAGCAAGCAGTCAACGAGTATGTCATCGGTGGAGAGAGAGACATTGCCACACGGTGCAACATCATCATCAACAGCGACCTCTCGGGCGATTCAGGCGGTATACACTTCACCACCGATGAGTACTTCTTTGCCGGCAAGTCGCACAAGAGCGGTGTGCACATCGATTTCCGTTATTGGGATTTGTATACAAAATAAAACATATAGCGATTATGAACAAAAGATTATCATTGACAACGATGCTTGCTATCATAAGCTTCGTGTCGCTCGTGGCACAAACCACAGCACTCGTGCCCTACGTGGGCGGTTACTTTGTAAAGAACGGCGATGAGTGGACAGAGTATCGCCCTGCCGACAAGGTGGGCAAGTGGAGCACCTACAAGCAGTACAAGGAGAACGACATCTTCTTCTATGTGAAGAACAAGAAATGCAACTTGGCCATTCCTAAACTGGGTAAGGACATGATCTTCATCGACCGCGAGAAGAATGGTAAGTGGGAGCAGGTGTACACCACCATCGACGTGCACCACCAGTGCACCGAGCCCGACGGACTCTTCTACTGCTACAACGATGGCCGTGGCCGCGAGCATAACGGCTACTTCGTACGTCTCGATGGTGGCGTATGGCACGAATATGCCCCGGGCAAGAAGCGCGGCGTGTGGGCCGAGTTCAAGCAGACAGGCGAGGACAAGGACTACTTCATCGTGGAGAGCACCGAGAACATCGTGCGCATCCCCAAGAGAGAGGGACTCAACTTCATCATCACCAAGCCCGGCTACGACGGCTGGCGCGGAGGCTACACCACGAAGGCCATCTATGACCGCTCGGCAGCATATCTTTACCATTTCGATTTCGAGTATCATGGGGCAGCGAAGCGGGGAAACAACTTCAAGCTCAACAAGAAAGGTGGTCGCATCAGCCTCGACAACAAGTGCAACCTGCAGATAGCCTTCGGTGGCAAACACTACGACTTCGTGTACCAATCTATTGAGATTGTCGAGGGACAGGGCGGATTGTCGTCACTCGTCTCTAAGGGCAGCGAGTGCATCCTCATTACCATCGACAAGGACAACAGGGTAATGCTCTACGATGGCAGTGCCCGCGTAGAAAGCAAGAGGATAGGTGAGAAGGTACTTCTCGTTGGAGCCAGCGGCAAGGATTGCCGCGCCATCATAGAGCAGCTACGCATCGGTACGTTCCGCATGTAAATATATTCTTCATTGTAAGAATTGGCGGAGCATGAAGGGCACTTTTCTTGAGACTTGGGTGCCCTTCAATACTCTATTCTGTTCCTCTACTGCAATTCCCTTTCTGTCTCAACATGAAATCCCATGGAGTAAATACAGTGCTGATATCGCCTCGACGCATCGGGAAGACCTCATTAGTGCAGAAAGTATGCAACATAGTGAGATCCGAAGAGTTGAAAATTGTATATCTGGATGTCTTCTCTTGCAGGAGTGAGAGTGTGTCAGTTTTGAGCTTATTTCAACAACAGGCTTACGCGTAAAATCAAAAGCCTTGATTCAGGAATTGCAAAGCCCAATCGAATAAACCAGTAGTGTAAATCGAATAAATTGTCAAGGCAAAATGAATTGTGTGTAGGCCTGTTGGGGGATTTCTGAAAAACTTTGCGTACTTTTGTGCAATAAAGCATAATCAATGGATTTACCTGCGTCTTTCGAACACACCATGCGCCAGTTGCTTGGCGCCGACTATGAGGCTTTTCGCGAGGCTTTGCTTGGCGAGCCTGCTGTGAGTATCCGTGTCAACCGGGATAAATGGTCGGAGGGGGTGCCCTACGAGCGTGTGCCGTGGGCCGCTGAGGGGTATTACCTGCCTGAGCGTCCGGCATTCACGTTCGACCCTCTGCTGCACGCGGGTAGCTACTACGTGCAGGAGGCTTCGTCGATGTTTGTGGAGCAGGCGGTGAGGCAACATCTCGGCACGGCTCGCGTGGCCCTCGACCTCTGCGCGGCTCCGGGCGGCAAAAGCACGCTGTTGCGCTCGCTCCTTCCCGACGAGTGTGTGCTCGTGTCCAATGAGGTGATGCGTCCCCGTGCACAGGTGCTGGCCGAGAATATCACCAAGTGGGGACATCCGCGCTGTATGGTGACATCGAACTATCCTGCCGACTTTACGCCCCTGGGGCCGCTCTTCGACCTTATCCTCGTGGACGCTCCCTGCAGTGGCGAAGGCATGTTCCGCAAGGATGAGACGGCAGTGGCCGAATGGAGTCCCGAGAACGTTGCCGTGTGCTGGAAGCGCCAGCGCGACATCCTCACGGATATATGGCCTACACTACGCCCCGGAGGCTTGCTCATCTATAGCACCTGCACCTTCAATACCGCTGAGGACGAGGAGAATGTGCGCTGGATGATGGACGAGCTGGGAGCCACGCTACTGCCTATAGAGACCGCCCCCTCGTGGGGCATCACGCCGAGCCTTGTGCCCGCCGATGTGGCTCATGCCTACCGCTTCCTCCCTGGCCGCACACGGGGCGAGGGCTTCTTCCTTGCTGCACTGCGCAAGCCTGTCGATGCCCCTGCCGAGCATCAGGGCGACGCGCCCAAGGCGAAGCGAGGCAAGAAGGAGAAGGCCAAGCGCCCCGCCATGCCTGTGCCTGCCGAGTGCAAGGGGTGGCTCACGACGAATGACTATACCTTCAAGGTGCAAGATACGGATGTGGTGGCTCTCCCCACCGATATGGAGGAGCTGCATGCCATCTTGAGTGAGCGGTTGTATGTGCTGAAGGCGGGCATCACCCTGGCCGAGCTCAAGGGGCGCGACGCACTCCCTGCCCACGAACTGGCTATGAGCACGGCACTCCGCTCCGATGCCTTTGCCCGTTGCGAGCTCAGCTATGCCGATGCCTTGCACTACTTGCGCCGCGAGGCCATCGCGCTCCCCTCTGACATGCTGCGTGGCTTTGTCATCGTCACCTACCGCAACATCCCTCTCGGCTTTGTCAAGAACATCGGCAATCGCGCCAATAATCTGTATCCGCAGGAGTGGCGCATCCGTAGCGGGCATCTGCCCGAGAGTGAGGTGAGGGTGTTGGTGAATGAAAATTAAAAGTTTAGAATTAAAAATTAAAACAATAATATGGATGTTACCCAACGTCTCTGTCATCCTGAACATCGTGAAGGATCTCGCGCAGGGACTTGGCAGGAGACTCTGTGAGATCCTTCGCTGCGCTCAGGATGACACCATCGCTGGGATTTTGAATCTTTGGACGACTCCTGTAATATTGGCAAAATATAAACCGACGGAAACGCATATCCCCCGACTTTGTAGCCGGAGGATATTTCTATTTCCTGAGTTTCTAAATCCGAACTCCTCTTACTGCTTCACATAGATCATGTCGAGCTTCGTGTAGCGGCGGTCCTTGTCGGCATGTTCCATGAGGCCGAGGGGAGCCGTCAGGGGCTTGCCGTCGCGTTCGGGGTCGTACACCACGCCTGTCACGGGGTTGGGGATGGTGGCCGCTTCGCGCAGGTACTCGTCGCAGTAGTTGAAGCTGCCAAACTCGGGCCACTCATGGATGAGCATGTCCATGCCCACCACGTCGCAAGCCAGGGGGTCTTGCGACACGATGATGCTGCAGCACCAGTCGTTGTTGAAGGGGGCTTTCTGCCACTTGGGCGAGGGGGCTCCGTTGACATCGCGGCTGCCGTAGGTGCCGTCGATGAGGAAGAGCAGGCACTTCTGTCCCAGGTCCTTATGGCCTATCCAATCCACCATGGTCTTGTAGCTCGGCTTGCCGTGGCGCTTGTCGGCGCTGATGCCATTGTGGGCATTCTTGCGCCACAGGAGGTTGATGTCGGTGGCGCCATACCAGTTCTTGGCGGTGAGCGTCACGCCGGGGCCATTGTGGGTTTTCAGCAGGGCCGAGTTGATGAGGTAGTCGGCATCCACCACGCACTTGGCCAATCCGCGGGCCATCTTGCCATTGTCCACCGAGTACTTCAGCTGCTCGGGGTAGTACTCGCACTTGAGGCGTCCCTCGCCACCGATGTTGTCGATGAACACCACGTCGGGGAATTCGCGGTGAATCTTGTTGTAGATGCTGTCGGTGATGGCACGGCTCGGCTCGCATACGATGATGTCCTCCTGTGCCACGCCCGCCTCGTTGACCAGGCTACGCACGAGTGCCAGTGTCACGAAGGGCGATGAGTTCAGCTCTATGGTGTCGCGGTGGGTGATGGCATTGTTCATGTTCAGCTTGATGGCAATCTTCTCGCCCTTCTGGTAGCCCTTGTTGCCTCGGCCGTGTGTTTGGTTGAAGTTCTTGAACAGCGCCTTCCAAGCCTTCTTAGCCTTCTTCTCGCCTGCCAGCTGGGTCACTGCCGAGCGTATCATCTTGTCGGCTTTCTCTTGGTCGTTCCAGCGGTCCTCTACCCAGAGGCCCGTCTCGCCGTCCCATGAGGCCACGCCGGGGCTATGTACCCATACTACGCGTCCGGGATGAATACCCTTGCCCTCGCCAATCGGCTCGTTGGGCTGTACAAACAATTTCGGCTGTGCCGATGCCATGATGGCCGACAGGGCCATGGTGGCTAGTAAAAGAATCTTTTTCATATCAGTGTGATGCTTAAAAATTATGCTATTTATTGTAGGAGATAAAGGGAGTTATTAGGAGATAAAGGGAGATAAATGCCGAATGTTATAACACGCGAAAGAGCTATTGGCTTTTATCTCCTTAGCGAAGCGATAACTCCCTTTAACTCCTGGCTCCTAAGAAGATGAGCTTGCGAAACTTATACTACTTGAATCTCCCGAATCGGCAATCCTTTCTCACCACCGGCTCGTCGAGCAGTTGGAATGTGGTGGCAGGCCCCAGGTTGCGGTCGCCCTTCCATGACGACACCTCCCATGCCACATGTCCGTCGGGGGTGAGCTCTATCATCTGCAATGGAGCGCGTGAGGGATTGAAGGTGGCCACCGCCGTCTTGTTCCATTCGTTGAACCAGTTGGTGATGACCGTGTTGCCATTTTTCAGTCGGTAGGCCTTCTGCGGGCTATCCACGCCATACTGTGTCGTGTTGGTCTCCCACACTACGGTGCCGTCGCGCATCACCTCCTTGACGGGGCCCTTGCGCCCCACCATCAGGATGTTGCCGTTCGCCAGCTCGGTAGCCGACCAGGGGCCAAACAGCTCCCATCGGTGCAGCTCCTTGCCCTTGGCATTGTATTCGGCCACGAAGCCCATGGCCATATTGGCCACCAGCAGGGTGCCCTTGCTCGTAAGGCGGGCATTGCGGAACTGTCCGTGTACGCTACCCTTCTCGGGGTAGGGAATCACAAATTCGTGCACCACCTTCTGCTTGGCGATGTTCATCACCATCACCTTGGCGGGCTTGCCGTTCTGCACGTAGAGCACGTGGCGCTCGCCCACGGGCTGTATGGTGTGTATCTCGGTGCCTTCGGGTGCCCGATGGCGCCATAGCTCGCGGCCCTCGGTGTCGACCTCGGCAATGCCATACTGGTCGGCAATCAGGATATGTCCGTCATCCATCAGTACCGCGTCGCTTATCTCGCCCCGCCCATCGGCATTGTCGTATCGCCAGATGATGTCGCCATCCTTCACCTTATACATGCGTCGGTTCTTCGACTGGCCCGTGTAGAGGAAGTCGTGGCGTGCGAGGTCGCCCTGCTGGACGTCGTTGTACAGGTCGCGCACCTCCTTCTCGGTGAGTGCCGTGCTATACATGCGCACGTCGTCGATGCTGGTGCCCTTCAGGTACGAGTCGCCCTTGAAGGGAGCACGCCCCATCCAGTTGTATGTGGGAGCCTCCTGGGGGAAGGTCTCGCTCATGGTGAACATGCCGTTGAGGAATGCCACCAGCCGTCCGTTCAGGAAGAGTCGGCCCTCGTCGTCGTTCTGCGTGTACACCACATATTGCCAGTTGCCCTTCTCCGAGGGTTTGCCCAGGTCCATGAGCGTCTCGTTCTTCCATCCGCCCACCGAGTTCTCGGCCCGTTGTACGTTCAGCTTGTAGGCATGGTAGCGACCTTCGGTTTGCGTGTTGAGCTCCATCGTGGAGAAGGCCCACAGGAAGTATCCCTGTCCCTTGAGCGAGGCCTCGCTATCCACCTTGTAGCGCACGGCGATGGTAAACTGGCGCAATTGCTGCAACTCCTTGCCGATGCCCTCGCCCAGGTCGATGTATCCGTCCTCATTGCCCAGATACACGGTGCCGTCGGCCACGGAGGCGCTCCCCTTCAGGGTGCCATCGTGATGCGAGCCGCTCTTGTCGCGCACCGTTGTTCCCTCATCGCCCACGAAGTCGTAGTGCAGTATCAGCCCCTCTTGGGCCATGGCGCCCATCGACAGGCACGCCAGCAGTGTGAAAAGAAGTTTTTTCATGATAGTGTCTTTTGTTTGTTTATCTTGATAAAAGCTTAGTCATATTCGCCAAAGGGGTGATGCCTGTCATATACGAATACCTCCCACACCTTGCAGCATTGGGATTGGCCTTCGGGGCCTGCGACGGTGAGTGTCACGGTGTAGTGCACGCCGTCCTTGCGGTAGGTATGGATGGGGTTCTGCTCGGTCGAGGTGGTTCCGTCGCCAAAGTCCCAGTGCCATGAGGTGATGTTGCCGTAGCTCTTGTCCTCGAACACCACCTTGCGTGTATCCTTTATGCAGGTGTGCTCCCAGTGGGCCTCGATGGGCTTGCGGTACTGGGCCTCGAGCGGCATCAGGGTGAAGAGGCGCTGCATGGAGGCGTTGCCGAACATCTCGTGGTGTCTTGAGAGGTTCCAGAATCCGTCCTTGTCGGGGCCGCCGTCGTAGTCGATTACCGCCCAGCAGAGGCCTATCTTCTTGCCCTCGTAGAGCTTGCTCTCGGTCGATGCGGCCGGACCTCCGTCGGGGCTGGCATAGTCGAATGGGGTGATGTAGAACTCAAGCCTCAGCACTCCCTCCTCGCCATGCTCGAAGTGGTAGTCGTAGGCGTAGTTGGCATATGGGAGCTGCTTGAGCCATTGCTGGGGGCCCCACACCATCGTCCACGACTTGCCCTCGGTGGGGGGTGTCATGATGTGATAGTTCTGGGCATGCACGTTCTGATGCACGAAGAACGACTCGAACCGCGTGAGGGCCTCCTCGTTGAGGCGGAACTCATCGACATGCGGCCCGCCCGAGAGGTCGGCATCCACCACAATCTCATAGGTGTCGTTGCGCAGCCCCAGGGTGTTGAAGTCCCAGTAGTTGTCGTAGGCCTCGTAGTAGAAGTACAGGCGGTTGAGCCCATCCACCCATCCTACCTTCACCTTGATGTCGAGGGTGCTCTTGTCGATGCCTTGGTGCTTGCGGCTATCGTCCCACATCTCCTCGATGGGCACCACATAGCTGTCGGGCACGATGTCCCAGTCGGTGAAGCTACCGTCGATGCGGGGTATCTGATTCTTGGGAAACTGGAATACCTTGAACCCCGGCTCGGTAACCTGTATGTGGGGTGTCTGCGCCAAGGCACCTCCTGCGAGGGCGATGCCCGCCACCGCGCAACCCACTCTGCTCCATATCGTTCGTAGCGCCTTCATGGGTCAATACTTATAGAGTTCGACCTTCAAGAACTGGGGATTGGGTTTCGAGAAGTCGAGTCCCTGGCCCGAGAAACCCTCGTCGGCAGCCGGCAACAGGTCGTAGCGCAGCTGTATGTCGTCGCCGTTCAGCCAGCGGCCCTCTATCCACTTGCCATCCTCGAAGCGTCCCTCGGTGGTCTTGGCCAAGCCTACGACACCCTTGCCGTCGGCCGGCAAGAACTGCACGCGGATGTTCGAGCCCAGGAACAGGAAGGCATCGTCGGCCTGCTGTATGGCGATGGCATAGCCCTGTGCATCGGGAGCGTAGGTGCCGCCCAGGCGCTGGGGCGCACCGCCCTTGCGCTGCCCGCTCGACACGAGCTCATACACCAGCTTGTAGTCTCCCATCACCACCTCATCCTTCAGGCGGGTGGGGTTGAGTGCCTTCACCCATGTGGCCGAGATGTTGCCCTTGGCCTGCGCCTCCAGTATCAGGTCGGCGGCGCTGCCTGCCAGCTGGTAGAACTGGCGGAACGACTCATTCCCCGGCGCAGCGATGCTCCTCTCCACGCCAAAGGGCGAGTAGCCGATGCCGCCCATCTGACCGATGGTGTAGGCTGCATTGGCCGCACCCTCTTGTCCGGCACGCGACTCGGGCACAAACACCGGATTGCCTGCTCGGGCATACATATTTATGATGGTAGGATAATCGGGCAGATAGATGTCGGGCGACAGGATGTCGATGGCCGGTGCCGCCGCACGCCATATGTCATGCACCTGTGCCTGCGGCCCTCCTGCGGGGTAGTTGCCCGGATGCTTGTCCTCGGGCTGCACGATCCATGCGTTCACGAAAGTCGGGATGGGGTACACCTCCTTGCCCGCCTGTGCGATGGCATTCATGTAGTGGGCATAATACCACGCCATGAACATCTCGTCGGTGTAGTCGCCCTTGCCGAACACCTCTTCCCAGGTGCCCGCGGTCCTGCATCCCTGCTTCTCCCAAGCGGCGCGTGTCTCGGGCAGCAGCTGCTCCTTGTGTGCCACCAGATAGTCGGTCAGCGCCTGCGGCACGGGCCCGTTGAACGCCTTCACGGCCTCGGGATGATAGTCGCGGGTATATCCGTGCAGGCCCACCTCGTTGTTCACCTGCATCATGATCACCGTCTGCTCCTCGCGGTCCACCTCGGCGATATGCTTCATCAGCTCCCCGTAAGCCTTCGCGTCGGCCTCCCAGCTGCTCTTCGCCAGCGTCGTCAGTATCGATAGCTGCTTGCCATCCTTGGTCAGCGCCAGGGGGAACCGCCCGGTGTCCCTCTTCACCCACTTCGGCGTATAGCTGGTGTAGCCATTCTTCCAGCTGCCAAACCACAGCAGGGCCAGCTTCAGGTCATTGGCACGTGCATCCTCGATGAGCTCGTCCACCACCTTGAAGTCAAACTTTCCCTCCTCGGGCTCCACCATCTCCCACGACACCACGGCCAGCACGGTGTTCACGCCTGCTTCCTTCAGCTGAGGCCAATAGGGCTTCATGTATTCGCGGCTCGATGCGGCCGAGTTGGTCAGCTCCATGGCCAAGGCCAGGTAAGGCTTGCCCTCCACGATCAGTTGGGTCACGTCGCCCCTCTTCTCCAGATGCGGGATGGGCGTCACTTCACGTTGTTCGTTTACCTTCTCATTCCCTGCGCATGAGACGATGAATAGCAGGGACAGCAAGATCAAAGCAGTGTTCTTCATATGTTTTCCGTTATTAATGGTTGTTTCATTTCCCCGATGAAAGGTCATTTATACCTCTATCTATTTGCAAAGATACGAATAAACGAGCGAATAAAAAGGGCTGCGAGAAGAAAAGTTTACTTTAGGTTCACCAAGGAATCTCGTTCGCGGGCTTTTTTGAGGGGGCTCGCCTTGTTTCTGATGCCAAGTCTCGTGCAAACGAGCGCATGAAAGTTAACTTTCATGCTCAGCGAGAGCAGCCGAAACTCGCTTGTCACCTAATGATATTGCAAAGGTACTACATCTTTTTGGGACCTTCCGACTTAATGCAATAGACTGCAACAGACTTCGCGCAAGCGACTTTATTCCAGTGAAATAAAAACTTTTCGCAGGTGCGAGGCGCTGCGCTCGTAGGTGCGTGGAAAATCGTTCGTAGGTCTGCGAGCGCTTGCTTGCAGGTGACAACACCAACACCGCCTGACTCTTTGCGTGTCATCCCGTGCTTAGCGAGGAAACGTGTTCGCCGCCCGTAGGGGCTAAAGGCAATGCTTGCGCGCGGCTTTGTGCGAGGGACCTCTCATTTCGTATCGAGATGACACCCTCACTGTCCCCAGTGCCTTGTACTGAAACAGGGGTGGTCAACAGTAAACAGTCAACAGTTAATTTGCTCTGTCCCCTCCTTTTCGCTTTTGGTCGTCGCCTATAATAATAGGGCTTATTTAAGTATTAGATATACAAGTATATCTAATACTTAAATAAGGATTTTTATATATGGACATTTCATGCCCTGATGTGTGTGCGCAAATTAACTGTTGACTGTTTACTGTTGACCTTGCTACAGCAAGCACTATTTTTTCTGAAAAAGGTTGACTCTTTTTAGACCTTGTTTTTTTAACACTTGCTTACTCATACGGATTTGGTTGACTGTCCCGTCTGAGTACAGTAGACTACTTTCACGGGAAAGGTTGACTCTTTTCCTATGAACGTTGACTTTCGACGACAATTGTTTACTTTTCATCTGTTTTTGATTATTTCGTACTGAAAAGGTCGCAGAATGCGCCGATAACCATAGGGGGTAACGGCCAGTATCCTATACACACGGAGGTAATCAGTAATCAGTGAAAAATTCTTTAATCTTGTACTGAGAAGGTGTCTTTGTATCCGATATACATGCCAACGGGAGCTACCTGCATGGGCGGCTCCCGTGAAGTGTTATAGTGAGTGATAGAGTCTTTTGCTGCTACCTGCCTGTCTTCACCACCACTTTACGGCTACCCACACATCTCAAGTGCCCTTTGCTTCATAAAAGTAGAAGCCTCGAACTGGATCGAGGCTTTCTTGTCGTTTCCCTATGTCCTGTCAGGGCTTTAGATTGATAGCATGTGCAACACGTTGACGAGCTGCTCGTCGATGGGCTTGTCTTTCTTGATGGCGGTGTTGAAGGGCACATACACGATTTCGTCGTTGCGGATGCCTATCATCACGTTGCGCTGGCCATCGAGCAGGGCGTCGATGCTGGCGGCTCCCATGCGGCTGGCGATGATGCGGTCGTGGGCCGTGGGGCGCCCGCCACGCTGCAAGTGGCCGAGGATGGATACGCGGACATCGAACTGAGGGAACTCGTTGCGCACGCGCTCAGCGTAGTGCATGGCGCCACCCAAATCCTTGTTCTCGGCTACGAGCACGATACTGCTGTTCTTTGACTTGCGCACCCCGTTCTGGATGAATGCGGCGAGCTGGTCCTCCTTAGTGAGGTGCTCGGGGATGATGGCGGCCTCGGCACCCGAGGCGATGGCGCTGTTGAGGGCGAGGAAGCCGGCATCGCGGCCCATGACCTCGACGAAGAAGATGCGCTCGTGGGAGTTGGCCGTGTCGCGTATCTTGTCGACGGCCTCCACGATGGTGTTGAGCGCGGTGTCGTAGCCCAGGGTGGTATCGGTGCCATAGAGGTCGTTGTCAATAGTAGCGGGGATGCCGATGCAGGGGATGTCGTACTCCTGTGCCAGGATGCGGGCACCGGTGAGCGAGCCGTCGCCACCGATGACTACGAGAGCATCGATCTCGTGCTCGCACATGTGTTTCCATGCCTCGGCACGTCCCTCCTCGGTCTTGAACTCGGGGCAGCGGGCAGTCTTGAGGATAGTGCCTCCCTGCTGCACGATGTTACTCACGTTCTCGGTCCTGAAATCCTTGATTTCGTTCGTGATGAGGCCCTTGTAGCCGCGGTAGATACCCTTGACCTTGAGGCCGTTGAAGATGGCCGTACGGGTGACGGCACGGATGGCGGCATTCATGCCCGGTGCGTCGCCGCCCGAGGTGAGGATGCCTATGCAATTGATTCTTCTTGCCATGAGGATAATTATGAATTGTGAATTATGAATTATGAATTATAATCTCTTGTTTGCACTCTTCCATCAGCCATTTGGGGGTGGAGGTGGCACCGCAGATGCCTATCGACTGGCCGTCGTTGATGAGCTCGAAGTCTATCTCGTGGCTGCCCTCGATGTGGTAGGAGTTTGGGTTGGCCTTCAGGCACTCCTGGTACAGCACCTTGCCGTTGCTGCTCTTCTTGCCACACACGAAGAATACGAGGTCGTGTGAGGCGGCAAAGGCGCGGATGTTTGCCAGGCGGTTTGATACCTGACGGCAGATGGTGTCGTAGTAGCGAAACTCTACATTGGGGGCGATGCGCTGCTTGATGGTCTCTACGATGAGGCGGAACTCGTCGAGCGACTTGGTGGTCTGCGAGTAGAGGTAGATGTCGCGCGTGAAGTCGATGCGGTCTATCTCCTTGATGCTCTCGATGACGATGGCCGTGCCGTCGGTCTGCCCCACGAGGCCGAGCACCTCGGCATGTCCCTTCTGTCCGTAGATGATGATCTGCTTGGGTTGCTCTGAGGGTGTGTCGTACTCCTGCTTGATGCGTTTCTGTATGTTGAGCACCACGGGGCAGGTGGCGTCGATGATGTCGATGCCGTTGCGGCGTGCAGCCTCGTAGGTCTCGGGCGGCTCGCCATGGGCGCGGAGCAGCACGCGCACGTTGCGCAGCTGGGCAAACTCATCGTGGTTGATGGCGATGAGGCCCAGTGAGCGCAGCCGCTCACACTCCATGCCGTTGTGCACGATGTCGCCCAAGCAGTATAGCGGGGCGCCGCGCTGCAGCTCCTCCTCGGCCTTGCGGATGGCGGTGGTCACTCCGAAGCAGAAGCCCGAATGCTCGTCAATCTCTACGTTTATCATCTCCTTAAACTCTACACTCTAAACACTAAACCCTAAACTCTAAACCCTACACCCTCAACTTATACTGCTCCATCAGCCATGCCTTCTGCTCGGGGATGGTCATGTGGCTGTTGTCGAGCAGGATAGCGTCATCGGCCTTGCGCAGGGGGCTGATGGCACGTCCGCTGTCGATGCGGTCGCGCTCCTTCACATTCTCCAGTATGCTCTCGTAGGAGGCCTCTTCGCCCTTGGCCTTGAGCTCATCGTAGCGGCGCTGGGCGCGAACCTCGGCGCTGGCGGTGACAAACACCTTGAGCTCGGCATCGGGGAATACGGTAGTGCCTATGTCGCGCCCGTCCATCACGATGCCCTTGTCCTTGCCCATCTGTTGCTGCAAGGCTACCATGGCCTCGCGCACAAAACCGATGGTGGCGATGAGGCTCACGCGTGACGATACGGCCATGCCGCGTATCTCCTTTTCTATACACTCGTCGTTGAGATAGGTCTCAGGACGCCCTTCGGCATTGAGGCGGAAGCTGATGCGGATGTCGGGCATAGCAGCCTGCAGCTCGGGGAGCTTTACGCCATCTTCAGTGAAGAGGTCGTGCTGGAGGCAGTAGTAGGTGACTGCGCGGTACATGGCACCGCTATCGATGTAGATGTACCCGATTTCGCGGGCAAGGTCCTTGGCCATCGTGCTCTTGCCGCACGAGGAGTGACCGTCAATGGCTATGGTTATCTTTTTCATATATAAAATGGTTATAATGCTAAGGAGAAATTCATCATCAGGGATGAGGCGGCTACGTGGTACTTGCCATACGACACGCCTATTTTTATGCGGTTGACATTCAGGCCGGCACCTATGGAGAACCCTTCCAAGGAACGCTTGGTGGCATGCTTGAGTTCGCTACGTAGCAGAAAGTTGTATCCCACCGAGATGTAGGTGCTCGGAGTGGGCAAGATGTCGGCTCCGATGATGAAATGCTTGAGCAGGATATCTTTCCAGGAGTTGTCGGCAGTGTTGTGGAAGTCGGTGGCCTGCCATTTGTCGAGGTCGGTGAGGGTGAGCGAGAGGCGTATGGGGGCATGCTCCAGCTCCTTGCTGAAACCTACCAGCAGATTGAAGGGTAGGGGCTCCTGGATACCGTCGAAGGTCTTTACCTGTCCGCCGAGATTGCGTGCTACCACAGAGGCGGAGAACATGGCATCGGGGTTGTAGTAGTTGAGGCCGAGGTCAACGCCTAAGGCTAGCGAGTATACCTGCTCATAGTTGGAGTAGATGAACTTGCCTGTTACGCCGCCTGAAAGACGGTCGCTGAAGTTGAAGCTATACACGGCCATCAGTGCCATGTCCTTGGCCGAGAAGTTGCCGATGATGTTGCCCTCGGCATCGGTGTTCTTCATCGAACCGAAGTTCAGGTAGTGGGCACCAAATGCAAGTCCTGAGCGCTCGCCAACATGCATGTTGTAGGCGGCCGAGGCCACATAGGTCTTCTGCAGGTAGCTCATGTAATTGAGGTTGAGCGTCCCGCCATTGGTGTTGGCAAGCAGGGCGGGATTATGGAATGCCAATGTGACATCATCCTCGATGATGGATGTGTTGTCACCACCCAAGGCGGCGGCATGGGATGATATGGGTAGCTGCAGGAATTGAAAGGTTGCCCCGGCCTCTTGCGCTTGCAGGCAACGTATGCTACAGCATATAATGAATAGGTATAGGATGCCTCTCTTCATAGGAGTCTCTTATTTTGGGTCAAATATACGACTTTTTTATATATTAATGGCAGCATGCGGTTAAAAATAGAGTCAAAGGCATAGCAAAAACTGGCGGTGAAGTAAAAAAAACATTTTTTTTTGTATGCCCTATCGAAAAAAGTATTACTTTTGCAGACACATCGGAAAATATAATAAATAAAAACATATCTTATGGAAATCAAAAAATCAGAAAGTGCAAACTTGGAGAACAAGAAGCTTACATGGGTGCTTGTTGGTCTCATCGTAGTTTTGGCAGCACACTTCGTGGCGTTTGAATGGACGCAGTACGAGCAAGAGTCCACAGGCGAAATCGTTGATGCAGGTGATATCGTGCTGGAAGAGGAGATTATTCCTATCACCATGCCCGAGAAGAAAACCGTTCCTCCTCCTCCCCAAGCTGTAACGCAGGCAGAGGTTCTCAATATCGTAGAGGATGATGCCGAAATCGAGGAGACAACTATCGTTTCTGCTGAGGACCAGGCTGAGTTCGTGGAGATTCAGGACGATGTGCCCATCGTGGTTGAAGAACCCGAGGAAGAAGAGCAAATCTTCCAGGTGGTAGAAAACCAACCCGAATTCCCCGGCGGTATGGCTGAGCTGATGAAGTTCCTTCAGAAAAACATGAAGTATCCCACTATCTGTCAGGAGCAGGGTATTCAGGGACGTGTTATCGTACAGTTCGTGGTAAATACCGACGGATCTATTGTTGATGCACAGGTTATCAAGCCCGTTAACCCCTACCTTGACAAGGAGGCTCTTCGCGTGGTTGGTACTATGCCTAAGTGGAAGCCCGGTGAGCAGCGCGGTAAGAAGGTGCGTGTACGTTTCACCTTGCCCGTAACATTCCGTTTGAGCAACTAATATTCATAAATAGGGTGAAAGAGGCTGCGTTGCGTAGCCTCTTTTCTTTTTTCGGTTATCAGTAACTTTATCATATATATATCATGTCTTTCACCTTTACTCAACTTCTCGACAAAGTCAATGCTCATATCGAAACGCTCGATTATGCACACGAGCCGATGAACCTTTATGAACCGGTCAAATACATCCTTTCGCTCGGAGGCAAGCGTATACGTCCTGCCATGATGCTTATGGCATATAATATGTATCGCGACGATGTGGAGAAGATTCTCGACCCAGCTCTGGCTCTTGAGATATACCATAACTTCACTCTCCTGCACGATGACCTTATGGACAATGCCGATGTGCGTCGTGGCAAACAAACCGTTCATAAACGCTGGGATGCCAATACGGCAATCCTGTCGGGTGATGTGATGCTCACGCTGGCCGATGTGTATATGTCGCGTGTCGGGGATGAGTATTTCAGAGAGGTGATGGCTACCTTCCATCGCACGTCTATTGAAATTGCCGAAGGACAGCAGTATGACATGGATTTCGAGACTCGCGATGATGTCACCGAGGAGGAGTATATCGAGATGATACGCCTCAAGACCTCCGTGCTCTTGGCATGTGCCCTCAAGATAGGGGCTATTCTCGGTGGGGCGTCCAAGGAGGATGCTGAGCATCTTTATCGTTTGGGTGAGAGCATAGGCCTTGCGTTCCAGCTTCGCGACGACTATTTGGATGTGTATGGCGACCCCAAGGTGTTTGGAAAGAAGATTGGCGGTGACATCCTGTGCAATAAGAAGACATACCTCTACATCAATGCGCTTCGTCTGGCCGATAAGGAGCAGCGTGCAGTGCTTGACTATTGGGCTGCTGCTACCGACTTTAATCCTGAAGAGAAGGTGACCGCTGTAACCGATATATATAATAAGGTGGGACTTCCTGCCATGAGCCGTGCTGCAGAGGAACGCTACTATCGTAAGGCGCAGGCTTCGCTTGAGGCGCTCAGTGTAGGCGACGACAAGAAGCAGGTGCTGCGCGAGTTTATGGCCAACCTTATGGAGCGTGATGTATAAACTCATCGACACCCATAGTCATCTGTTTGTCGACGATTTCGATGACGATCGTCCTGAAGTGATGCTACGCGCTCGGGAGGCAGGAATCACCCATATATTAATGCCCAATATCGATGTGGCTTCTGTGGAGCCCATGTTGCGCGTGTGCGGTGAGTATCCTGGATATTGTTTCCCGATGATAGGACTTCATCCGACGGAGGTTGATGCCAACTATCGCGATGCTTTGACGGCACTGAAGCCCTTGCTCGATGAACATCCTTTCATCGCTATTGGCGAGGTGGGCCTCGACCTGTATTGGGACAAGACCTATAAGACGGAGCAGTTGGCGGCTCTCGATGAACAGATTGGTTGGGCGCTTGAGCGTGATTTGCCTCTTGTCATTCATTCGCGTGAGGCTTTCCCTGAGTTGTATGACCTCTTCTCGCATTATAAGGATTCACCTATCCGTGGTGTCTTCCATAGTTTCACGGGCACGGCCGATGAGGCGCATGCCTTGCTTGAGTTTCCTGGATTCATGCTTGGAATCAATGGTGTGGTAACTTTCAAGAAGTCGGCCCTTCCCGAAGCACTTCGCGATGTGCCGCTCTCGCGCCTTGTCGTAGAGACCGACTCGCCCTATTTGGCTCCTGCTCCTTTCCGCGGTAAACGCAATGAGTCGGCCTATATCGTGCGTGTGGTCGACCGTCTGGCAGAGATCTATGCCTGTAGCCCTGGTGATGTCGCTAATGCAACTTATGCCAATGCGTCGAGGCTATTTGGGTTGAATGCTCCGCTGTAATAAAACAACAGATAGGCACGCGTGCCTATCTGTTGGTAAACGTCCATTGTCATAGTGCCCTATAGGGCTATTCTCTTTTTCCCGTTTACGATGTATATTCCTTTGGTCGGATTGGTGATCTGTCGTCCAGTGAGGTCGTAGATGATGGCTTCCGACTCGGTGGTAGAGAGCTCTTTGATGGAGGTGTCTGTTTCTTCGTCGAGGTCATATTCATTGGAGTGCAACACAAGTTTGCTGATGTCTACGTTTACCTCGGTGAGTTCTCCCCATACGAACTCGGCTAGCACGGGGTAGTCGATATATGGGTTTCGGTTCTTCTGTATCGTATATACGGCTTCGTTTCTTTTGATTTCCTTTTCGCTTACGGGGTCTTCCCTGTGCCATTTGAGCAGCATCGTTACCGCCCATTGTGTGAATGCCGGATAGGCGTTGCCTGCTAGCATGTCGCTTTTCCACGTTGCAATTTGGCTTTCATAGCGTGTGGCCATGTAGAAGTAGGTGCGTGCAAAGTCTCCTTTATACTCGTCAGCAGGTTCGAATACGGTGCCCGAGTATCCGCTGACGGCACATGTCCCAAGTTTGGAGAACCCTCCTTCTGATTGCTTCTTAATGGTATTTACCTCCCCGAAAGGATAGTTGCTACGCATATTGTTGATATAGGAATCGGTGGGGTATAAATGAAAAAGGTCGGTATACATGGGGTAGCCTTCATTGAACCAACTCTTGGGCATAGAGTGCTCCCGATTATAGTCTGCCCCTTCTCTACCACCGCCTCCAGTGCTTTGGTCCTCACCAAACACGTAGTTGGTGATGCCTGAATACATGTCCCAAACCTTACCGTCGGCACGGCAATCTGTCGTGCGAAAGTCTGTCCACAAATTAGCGTATGTGCGTTGAGTGTGCTCATCGATTGCGTCCTGCAGCATTGTCTTCACCTCCCTACCTTTTTTGCCATCAATAGCATCATAATACTGCGTTGTTGGCTTCGTACCAATATTACCTTCTTCTTTGTCTTCTTCCTGAACCCTTTCTTCGCCATACAAGGTCGGGTAGATGCCTCTTACGTCTGAGTATGCCCCAAACGAGCCGTATTGCGTGCTGTATTGAATGGTCTTATTCTTTAGGGTGTTGTTTATGATGGCCTCGCCTTCGCTATTGAACGATATACTCCATATGCCGCCCTCATCGGGAAGCTCGGTGCTGACATTGAAGCTGGTATAGTTGTCCTTCATGTACAGGTATCGGTCATAGCTGTCTTTGATGGTGTATCCGCCTTGGACCGTTTCAATGGTATAGGCATTGGCCGTTGTTTCACAGATTATCTCGTCATCTATGCTTACCGTTTGAGTGTAGAGATAGCCATAGGAATAGCTCTCTTTAATAGGAACAGCAGTGCCGTACTTCTCCTCCACAGTAATCAGATATCTCTTGCCCGATTCGATGGAAGTGGCGCGTCGGAACGTGACACTCTCTTGTGCCCATGACAGGGCATAGATGTTGGTTATACATATCAATGTAAATAGTAATCTTTTCATACAGATCTTTTCGTTGAGTAACTGATGCAAATTTACAAGTTATTATTGAAAAGGTACGGATAAACTTCGATTTTTTGTTATCTGTTGGTGAAAAACGATTATATTTGCAATGAAAAGAAAGCATGCAGATGGAATCACTCTCACTATACGAACTGGGGCGCCTCATACGCCTTGCTTTGAACCAAGGACTGCCCGATGCCTATTGGGTGCAGGCCGAACTGAGCGAGGTGCGCGAGGCCTACAACGGGCACTGCTATATCGAACTGGTGCAGAAGGCCGAGCGGGGCAATGCATTGTTGGCCAAGGCACGCGCTACCATCTGGGCCAACATCTATAAAATGTTGAAGCCCTACTTCGAAAATGCTACAGGACAGCGCTTCTCGGCAGGAATCAAGGTGCTGATGCAGGTGACGGTCGAGTATCACGAACAATATGGCCTCTCGCTCACGGTACACGACATCGACCCCACCTACACGCTGGGCGATATGGCACGACGCCGTCGCGAGATACTCATGCAACTTGAAGAGGAGGGGGTGCTCACACTCAACAAAGAGCTACCTATGCCCACGCTGCCACAGCGCATCGCCGTTGTCTCGGCGGCCGGTGCCGCAGGGTATGGTGACTTCTGCAATCAATTGATGCACAATCCCTATGGCTTTGTTTTCTATCCCAAGCTCTTCCCTGCCGTGATGCAGGGCGATAGGGTAGAGGAGACCGTCATCGCTGCCCTTGACCGCATTGCCTCCGAGCGCGACGAGTGGGATGTGGTGGTTATTATCCGTGGTGGTGGAGCCACGAGCGACCTCTCGGGCTTCGATACCTATCCTCTTGCGGCCAATTGCGCCCAATTTCCACTTCCTATTATCACGGGTATAGGCCACGAACGCGACGATACCGTGCTCGACTTGGTGGCCCACACTCGGGTGAAGACGCCTACGGCTGCAGCCGAATACCTCATTGCCACCCTCTCCGATGCGGCTGCAGCGCTCGATACGTTGGTTGCATCGCTTACCGCTAATCTCACCGAATGTATACATTGTGAGGAGGCTCGTCTGCAACAGATAGCCACGCGCCTGCCCTCACTCCTTGCCCTTGTGCATACCAGGCAACTGCACCGTATAGAGCAGATAGAAAGCAGATTGAAGGTGGCTGGAGCCCACTCTCTCGTGGAGCAGCAACACCGCCTGCAACTGATTGAGAAAATCATCGAAGGTGCCTCCCCTGCACACATCCTGCAGCGAGGCTACAGCATCACCCGATGCGATGGCCGCGTGGTGCGCAATGCAGCATCGCTCCCCGTAGGTGCGGTGCTCACAACGGAGTTTGCCGATGGGCAGGTGAGCAGTTCTGTGTTTAGTGTTTAGAGTTTTCCTTTAAGAGCAAGAATATGAAATACGAAGAAGCCATACAGCAACTTGAGACTATCGTCTCGCAGATAGAGAACAACGAACTCGATATCGACCAGCTTGCCGACTGCCTCAAGGAGGCGCAAAAGCTCATCAAGCTGTGCAAAGACAAACTATACAAGACCGATGAGAAGATAAAGGCACTGCTCGATGCAGAGTGAGGGGGTATTGAAAGGCTCTGTGGTAAGAAGTCGCTATAAAACAAGTGTTGCAGAATAGGTTGTCCGGCTGTCCTTGTCGGATGCAATCAATTGATGTATAGAATATAAACGAGGACAACCTAATCAGTCTTTGGGTTGTCCTCCTGGATTTACATGGATTCGTAAGTGAAACACGCGACGTTTGTCTCGTCCGTGTCATCATGCTGATTTTTTTATTATCAACAGAAGCACGGATAACTTCCTTTATTTGTTGTAGTAGTTGCTGTTTTATCCATGTTTATCATTTATAGATGGCTACCATTCGCGCGAATGCTCTCCCAGGGCAGACGCATCAGAAATTCCACTCCTCGTCCAGCATCTGTGCCAGAACTTTGTTATCCCATCCAGCCGCCTTTCTTTTAGCCTTTAGACTTCCTTTTTTCGAGGAATTCTTCACCACCATCAAGGCAATCTTGTTCA
>JAZPZS010000079.1:0-2688 GCA_045544835.1 Bacteroidaceae bacterium
TATCTCCCTTTATCTCCTTTAACTCCTACAAATAAACTTACCACTATGAGTTTAACTGCAAAACAAACCATCGAATCGGGCAAGGCCATCCTCGGCATCGAGTTCGGTTCAACACGTATAAAGGCGGTACTTATCGACCAGGAGAACAAGCCCATCGCACAGGGTAGCCACACTTGGGAAAACCAGCTTGTCGACGGACTCTGGACCTACAGCGTAGAGGCCATCTGGTATGGACTGCAAGACTGCTATGCCGACCTCCGCAAGAATGTCAACGAGCTCTACGACACCGAGATCGAGACCCTTGCCGCCATCGGCTTCAGTGCCATGATGCATGGCTACATGGCGTTCGACAAGAACGAGAAGATCCTCGTGCCCTTCCGCACATGGCGCAACACCAACACCGGTCAGGCCGCAGCAGCCCTGTCAGAGCTGTTCGTATACAACATCCCCTTGCGCTGGAGCATCTCGCACCTCTACCAGGCTATCCTCAACAACGAGGAGCACGTGGCCGACATCGACTTCCTCACCACCCTCGCCGGCTACGTACACTGGCAGGTGACAGGCGAGCGCGTATTGGGCGTGGGCGACGCATCAGGTATGATTCCCGTAGACCCCGCCACCAAGAACTACTCTGCCGAGATGGTCAGCAAGTTTGACAACCTCGTAGCACCCAAGGGCTACAGCTGGAAGCTCACCGACATCCTTCCCAAGGTATTGCTCGCTGGCGAGAACGCAGGCTTCCTCACCCCCGAAGGCGCCAAGAAGCTCGACGTATCGGGCAAGCTCAAGGCAGGCATCCCCGTATGTCCTCCCGAGGGCGATGCAGGCACCGGCATGGTAGCCACCAACGCCGTGAAGCAGCGCACAGGTAACGTATCGGCAGGTACCTCATCCTTCTCGATGATCGTACTGGAGAAAGACCTCTCCAAGCCCTACGAGATGATCGATATGGTCACCACCCCCGACGGAAGCCTCGTGGCCATGGTACACTGCAACAACTGCACCTCCGACCTCAACGCCTGGGTCAACCTCTTCAAGGAGTACCAGGAGCTCATGGGCATCCCCGTAGACATGAACGAGATCTACGGCAAGCTCTACAACCACGCCCTCACCGGCAATGCCGACTGCGGAGGCCTCATATCCTACAACTACATCTCCGGTGAGCCCATCACCGGTATGGAAGAGGGTCGCCCCATGTTCGTACGCTCAGCCGGCGACAAGTTCAACCTCGCCAACTTCATGCGTGCCCATCTGCATGCATCGGTAGGTGTGCTCAAGATTGGCAACGACATCCTCTTCAACGAAGAGAAGATCCGTGTCGACCGCATCACCGGCCACGGTGGCCTGTTCAAGACCAAGGGTGTAGGTCAGCGCATCCTCGCAGCAGCCATCAACTCGCCCATCTCCGTGATGGAGACCGCCGGTGAAGGTGGTGCTTGGGGTATGGCACTACTCGGCTCCTACCTGGTGAACAACCCCAAGGGCATGTCTCTCGAAGACTATCTCGAGGAGGTAGTATTCGGTGGCAACACCGGCGAGGAGATAGCTCCCACCAAGGAAGAGGTAGCCGGCTTCAATGCCTACATCGAGAACTACAAGGCCTGCCTGCCCATCGAGGCAGCAGCCGTACAGGCCAAGAAGTAATCCATCAGGAGCTTAGGAGGCTGCATAGCCTCACTCCTATAGATCCAACAATAATCAGAGGTCAACGCCCAAGGTGTTGGCCTCTGATTGGCTCTAATTCATAATTATACAGTTGGTCCCCTCGGCACATCAAGCACCGAGGGGACCAACTTACTCCATTACCTCCGAATAAATCCCATGCAATTTGAAGAGGTGGGCGTGCTTTAATGTGTCCCCACTGACGCATAAAAATCCCCCAAAGCTTGGTGAAACTTTGGGGGCGATCGTTAGATGATTGCTATTCTCCGTTAATTCTCTTGCTTATTGTCGGAGGTGAGCTTCCGGCCTTGATACTCACCGGTAAGGGTGCGCAGGAAGGCTACGATAGATGCTACCTCGGTATCGTCGAGCTCTACGTCGCACTGGTAGAGTGCCATGTCGCGCACGGCTTCTTCCATGGTGGCACGGGTGCCGTCGTGATAGTAGGGCCAGGTGAGCTCTATGTTGCGCAGGCCAGGCACCTTGAAGCGATGGCGGTCGCGCTCGTCCTGAGTCTGCTTGTAGCGGCCATTGTCCTCCTCGGTAAGCTCTGTGCCGCGTGCCTCGAAGTAGTGTTGGCGCAATCCCATCAATTCGTATGACTCGCCACCCAGGTTGGCTCCCACATGGCAGGTGGCGCAGTTGTTGGCCTTGAACAGTTCATAACCGTGAAGTTCGTCGGCAGTGAGTGCTTCGCTATTGCCCAGCAGCCATTGGTCGAACTTGGAGTTGGGGGTCACCAGCGTACGCTCGAACTCCTCAATGGCGTCGGTGATATTGGCCTCGGTGATGCCATCGGCATAGAGGGCACCGAACTCCTCCATATAGTGCTTGTCCTCAGCGAGCTTGGCAATGATTTCGTCAAACGAGGTAGAGGCCATCTCAACGGGGTTGAGGGGAGGTCCGGCAGCCTGCTCGGCAAGGGTCTTGGCACGGCCATCCCAGAACTGCACGAAGTTGTACACGGCATTGTATGTCGTGGGGGCGTTGACTCCGCCCACGTTGCCTGCTACGCCCTTTGAGTAT
>JAZPZS010000080.1:0-8147 GCA_045544835.1 Bacteroidaceae bacterium
TTTGGTAGCGCCTACGGGAATCGAACCCGTGTTCCATGCGTGAGAGGCATGTGTCCTAGCCGCTAGACGAAAGCGCCATCTTCGTAAAAGCCCCTTATGTTTATCCACCCCGGGGCGGGTGTTTTGGTAGCGCCTACGGGAATCGAACCCGTGTTCCATGCGTGAGAGGCATGTGTCCTAGCCGCTAGACGAAAGCGCCATTTGCAAAAGGAGCGGAAGCTGGGGGATTCGAACCCCCGGTACGGTAACCCGTACGGCAGTTTAGCAAACTGCTGGTTTCAGCCACTCACCCAAACTTCCTTGGATTTGCGCCGTTCCCTTTTTGCGAGTGCAAAGGTAGAAACTTTTTTCCGACTTAACAAACAATTCTCTATTTTTTTCATACCTTTATGGAAATTTTCATGAAGATACTTTCGCTCGCTGTAAGAAATATTCAAGCAAGCTTGATATTTCTCGCTCGTTTATTCGTATCTTTGTCGTAAAATTTATCAAAATACACGATTTACGTTTTTTTCACGTTATACAAACGAAGCATATACCTATATATAATATAAGCATGAACGAGCACGATTGTTTACCACGCGGCTGCCGCATCATCGAACTGAAGGAACGTGTAGACCAACGAGGCAAGTTGTCTTTTGCTGAAGCACAGCGAGAGATTCCGTTCGATATAGAGCGGGTATTTTGGATATACGATGTGCCCGAAGGCAAGGAGAGGGGTTCGCACGCACATAATGAATGTGCCGAGGTGGTGGTGCCGGTACAAGGGGAGTTTGACATGGTAGTGGACGACGGGACGACACAGGCAACCTTGCACATGGACTCTCCGCATAGGGGCGTGCTGATTCCTGCTGGGGTATGGTGTAGCCTACGCAACTTTGCCCCAGGCACGATTTGTGTGGTCATGGCATCGCACCCTTACAACGCTGCCGGATACATCCATGACTACGAGACATACAAGGAACAGGTAGTGGAGGCTATACGCTATGACGCCTCACGAAAAGAGGAATGGGACGAGTTTGTCAGGACATCGAGAAACGGGACATTCCTGCTCGAGCGTGGCTACATGGACTACCACGCCGACCGCTTCGTAGACTGCTCGCTAATGTTTTACAAGAAGGAGAGACTCATAGCGGTCGTCCCAGCCAACCACGTGGATGAAGAACAGACGGTATACTCGCATGGTGGACTGACTTACGGAGGCATACTGCTCGCCGAAAAGACGACCACCGTAGACACGATGCAGGTGATGTCGTATGCGATGAAGTGGTATCATACAGTCCTGGGAGCCAAGCAGTGGATATACAAGCCCATACCGCACATCTACCACCGCTGCCCGGCAGAGGAAGATCTGTATGCACTGTTCCGGCAGAACGCCACACTGAAGGGACGCGCCGTGTCATCAGCAATAAAGAATCCGGAGCGCATCCCCATACACCGTTCGCGCAACTCTGGGGCACACAAGGCACAAGGCCATCAAGTGCACTACGAAGAGTGCACTGACCTGAGACTCTTCTGGCCCATACTTGACGAAGTGCTGATGACAAGGCATCACAAGGGCCCCGTACACTCCATCGAGGAAATGGAGTTGCTGCAAAGCAGATTCCCGAAGAACATCCGCCTCTTCATAGCCAAACACAATAATGTAGCAGTAGCAGGAACCCTGGTATATGAAATGGAGCATCTCGTACATACCCAATACATCGCATCGTCGGAGCAGGGACGAGCGGTAGGAGCACTAGACGGACTGCTCAAGTACCTGATAGAGGAAGTATATGCCGGCAAACAATACTTCGACTTCGGAGTATCGACCGAGCAAGGGGGTAGCTATCTGAACGAAGGACTCATCTTCCAAAAAGAGGGCTTCGGCGCACGGGCGGTAATGTACGACACATACCTTATCAAATTAACAGTGGAGAATTGAGAATCAACCACCGAGAGTTATTTTCACGTTATCGTCACCGCACTTATGATCAAGTTTCTCGACCTACAAGCCATGAATGCTGCCCACGGGGCAGAGATTGAGGAGGCCCTGCTGCGTACCACACGCTCGGGGTGGTATCTCCGTGGCGAGGAGACCCGCTGCTTCGAAGAGGCCTATGCCCGCTATATCGGCTGTCGCCATGCCATCGGCTGCGGCAATGGGCTTGATGCGTTGCGCCTCATCTTCCGTGCCTATATCGAGATGGGAGTTTTACACGAAGGCGACGAAGTCATCGTACCGGCCAACACCTACATCGCCAGCATCCTTGCCGTCACCGACAACCGCTTGAGACCCATCTTCGTGGAGCCTGACATAGAGACACTGCAAATCGACGACACCCTGATAGAGCAAGCCATCACACCCCGCACACGCGCCATCATGATTGTCCACCTCTACGGCCGCTGCGCCTATACAGAGCATATAGACAACCTGTGCAACAAGTACAACCTGCTGCTCATCGAGGACAATGCGCAGGCACATGGATGCATGAGTAAATTGAAAATTGAAAATGAAAAATTGAAAATGGAAGGCTACAATCATTCGGACGACAATTCCCTCCATCAGGTTCATCTGGAAGAGAATTTTCAATTTTCAATTCTCAATTCTCAATTTAAGCATACCGGTTCACTCGGTCACGCCGCAGGCCACAGCTTCTATCCGGGCAAGAACCTCGGTGCACTGGGCGATGCGGGATGCGTCACTACCGACGATGACGAGTTGGCAGCAACGGTACGTGCCTTAGGCAACTACGGATCTGCCGAGAAGTACGTGTTCCGCTACACCGGCTACAACAGCCGCATCGATGAGCTGCAAGCTGCCGTGCTCACGGCCAAGCTCCCCCACCTCGACGACGACAACCGCCACCGCGCCAGTATTGCTGAACTCTATTATAAAGGTATAGACAACCCGCTCGTGCGTCTGCCGCGTCACGTCAGTCCTGAGCATAACGTATATCACCTCTTCCCGGTATTCTGCGAAGAGCACGACCGCCTACAGCAGCACCTCAAGGCGTGTGGTATCGAGACCCTCATCCACTACCCCATCCCGCCCCATCAGCAGGAGTGCTATAGGGAGTACGAGCACCTGTCGCTTCCCATCACCGAGAAGATACACCGCACCGAGCTATCACTACCTATAGGCCCAACGATGAGTAAGGATGAGGCTATTAAAGTAATTGAGGCTATCAATCACTTTACCCTAGAATAGGAAAAACAAAAAAAGTATCGTATATTTGCAAAACATTGTAATAAAGGGACATCATTTATTCGCGAATTTATAAAACGTTTATCATTATGAAGAACAATCGTTTCCACGCTCTATGTGCAGCTACAGCAGCCATACTGCTCGCAGCATGCGGAGGCAAGAAGAACAACTACCCCATCGACAAGGCCGTATATGACCGTTTGCCCTTCGAGATGGAAGAGGTACAACTGCCCACCTTCCCCGACTACAAGGTTAGCATCGTGGAGTTTGGAGCCATTGGCGACGGCGTGGCGCTCAACACAACAGCCATCAATGAGGCCATCGCTCACGTGAACGCAAAGGGAGGCGGCACGGTTGTCATCCCCGAAGGCTTGTGGCTGACAGGTCCGATAGAGATGAAGAGCAACGTCAACCTCCACACCGAATACAATGCGCTCGTATACTTCTCGGGCGACCACTCACTCTACCCCATCATCGAGACCAGTTTCGAAGGCCTCGACACACGTCGCTGCCAATCGCCCATCTCGGCATGGAACTGCGAGAACATCGCCATCACTGGCCACGGTACCTTCGATGGCAATGGTGACACCTGGCGTGTAGTGAAGAAGAGCAAGGTGACCGAGAACCAATGGAAGAACTTCCTTAAGAGAGGCGGCGTAGTGGAGGGCACCAACTGGTATCCCAGCGAAGGTTCGCTGAAGGGCAAGAATGCTTGTATAAGCTTCAACAACCCCGTAGGCATCGAGACCGAAGAGGACTGGAACAGCATCCGCGACTGGCTGCGCCCCGTACTGCTCAGCTTCGTGAAATGCAAGCGTGTACTGTTAGAGGACTGTACCTTCAAAAACTCGCCCGCCTGGTGTTTGCACCCACGCTCTTGCGACCACATCACGCTGAACAGAGTAACTGTAGTGAATCCCTGGTACTCACAGAACGGCGATGCGCTCGACCTCGAGTCGTGCACCAACGCCATCATCGCCAACTGCCACTTCGATGCCGGTGACGATGCCATCTGCCTCAAGTCAGGCAAAGACGAAGACGGACGTCGCCGTGGCGAGCCCTGCAAGAATGTCATCATACAGAACAACGTCGTGCTGCATGGCCACGGAGGGTTTGTAGTAGGTAGCGAGATGAGCGGTGGTGTGCAGAACATCTTTGTTGACAACTGCACCTTCATGGGCACCGACGTAGGCCTCCGCTTCAAGAGTTGCCGTGGACGTGGTGGCTTGGTTGAGAACATCTACATCAGCAATATCAACATGATCAATATCCCCAACGAGGCCCTCATATTCAACCTCTTCTACAGCGGAAAGTCACGTTCAGAGGTAACCTACGACGAGAATGGCAATATGGAGTCAGAGTTGCTCCCCGTAACCGAGGAGACTCCCATCTTCCGAAACATCTACATTGACAATGTCACCTGTAAGGGTGCAGGCCGTGCCATCTTCTTCAACGGACTGCCCGAGATGCGCATTGCCAACATCAACCTCAACAACGTCATCATCACCGATGCCAAGGAGGGTGCCATCTTCCAGGAAGCCAAGGACATCACCATCGACAACCTCACCATCGAGACCCTGGACAACAGTCCTGCCATTCGCATGGGCGGCGTGCAGAACGTAACCATCAATGGCAACAACTATGCACAGATTGGCAACCAACAAGCTATCGAACTGTAATATGAGAAGAATCATCACAGGACTTACCAGTCTGCTCTGCCTCAGCGTAATGGGGCAGAGCGCTACTGAACGCCTCGAATACACCGTCAGCAACACTTCGAAGCACGACAAAGCCAATGCGCCCGTAGTGCTCAGCCTCACGGCCGAGCAGCAAGCCGCACGCTACCTTTCTGCTACCGTATGCGTATGGGACGAAGACACACAAACCGAAGTGGAAGTGCCCTCACAACTCGACGACCTTAATGGCGATGGCATCAACGAAGAACTGGCATTCCTCATCGATGTTCCCAGCCGCGAAGAGCGAACGGTGACCATCGAGTTGAGTCAGACAGCCAAGCCTGGACGCTACCCCGCCCAAGTGTTTGCCGAGATGCTGCTGAGCGACAAGAAGAAGGGGCACAAGCCCATACAGTCGCTCACCGTACCAGGCGACGTCAACGTCTACAACAACCTGCATCACCATGGGCCCGCTTTCGAGTCCAAGTTGGTAGCCTATCGCGTATACTTCGACGAACGTCAGACAGTGGATATCTACGGCAAGCGCAAACAACAGCTTGAGATAGAGCAGACACAGTTCTACCCCACCCCCGAACACCTGGCCAACGGCTACGGCGATGATATCCTGTGGGCTGGAACTACCTGCGCCCTCGGCACCTTCCGTGGCTACACCGATGAGAAGCCCTCATACATACAGCACGTGAAGTCGCGTACCGAGAGCATCCTTGCCTACGGTCCCTTGCGCACCGTCGTGGAGATACACGATGAAGATTGGCAATACGATGGGCAAACACTCGACCTCACCCTGCGATACACCCTCTACGGAGGACACCGCGACGTGCAGGTAGATGTCTGCATCGAAGCCGACAAGCCCATCAGCGAAACCTTCTGCACCGGCCTCATCAAGGTAGACAACTGTCAGACATACACCGACCACACAGGTACTGCTGCCGTATGGGGCGACAACTGGCCTGCCGGTAAGAAAGACACTCTGAACCGCAAGAAAGAGGTGCTTGGCATGGCTGTCAGCATACCACAACGCAACGTGGTGGGCGAACCCGACAATGCTGAGAATATGCTCTACCTCTTGGGCGACAAGGCACGCAGCCTATCCAAGGAGCTCACCTTCACCTACCACATAGCCTTCGCGTCAGACAAGGAGGAGCAGAGCGGCATACACAATGCCGAAGACTGGTTCCAATGGGTAAAGAAATGGGAGCAGCAACTAAAGAGCAACCTCGAAGTAAAGAAACAATGAAGCAGCTTGCCATCTTCGACCTCGACGGCACACTGCTCGACACTGTAGCCGATTTGGCCAACGCTACCAATCAAGCGTTGGCCAAATGCGGTTATCCTATCCACCCCACCGAATCCTACTACCGCTTTGTAGGCAATGGCATCAACAAGCTCTTTGCCCGCGCCCTCCCCGAAGAGGCACGCACCGAGGAGAACGTACAACGCATTCGCGCCCACTTCATCCCCTATTACAATGAGCATAATGCCGACGACAGCCGTCCCTACCCTGGCATCGTAGAGCTGCTCCGCGAGTTACAAGCACGCGACATACAGATAGCTGTAGCCTCCAACAAATACCAGCAGGCTACCGCCAAGCTCGTCGGCCACTTCTTTCCCGATATACGTTTTGCTGCCGTATATGGCCAGCGCGAAGGCGTAGCCATCAAGCCCGACCCTGCTATCGTGAACGACATCCTATCTATCACCGGAGTCTCTCGTGCCAATACAATCTATATAGGTGATTCGGGAGTAGATATGCTCACAGCTCGCCATGCCGAGGTCGAAAGCATAGGTGTCACCTGGGGATTTCGCGGAGAGGAAGAGTTATGCACCCATGGTGCTGACCACATTGTACACAGTGCAGAAGAGATCCTATCCTACATCGGATAGTTGACGTTCCGTAAAATAAAAAGCCTCCATCGCTGGAGGCTTTTATCATATGGATAAGTTTCGTATTACTCAGCCGCAGTTGTCAGCGGAGAAGCCTGTGTATAAGTACGGGTGGCCAACTCCTTATCGAGCATATACATGCCATACTTGTTCCCTTCAACAGCCTCAACAGCTGCAATCATTTCACGAGCATTCTCCTCCTCTTCCACCTGTTCATCAATGAACCACACCATACGGTTGATAGAAGCAAAGTCGCGATCCTCATTTGAAATAGCTGCAAGATTATTGATAAGAGCAGTCACCTTCTTCTCATGCTCGAGAGTTTGGGTAAACATAGCCAACACGCTATCCCATGTAGTGGGCACCTCCTCGATAGGCAGCAATGTCACTTTGGCATCGCGTGAGTTGAGGTAGTTCATAAAGATACGTGCATGGTCGTTTTCTTCTTTGAATTGCACGTAGAACCAGTTTGCAACACCTTTAAGTCCTTTTGCTTCAGCATCCATCGACATAGCGAGATACAAATAGGCTGACCAAAGTTCGGCATTGATCTGAGCATTGATTGCTTCGTGAAGTTTCTTGCTTAACATATGTTTGATGTTTAGAGTTCTTGGTTTTTAAGTTGGGTATTAACCGTTAATCTCGGTCTTCCACACTCCGTGCAGGTTACAGTACTCATACACTGCAATGGGCTTATCGTTACATGTGCAGAACACAGCTTCTGGCTTTCCCTCATGCGGAAGGTCGATACGGATACCACCATTCTCGGTCTCCACGTAGATGAAGGCGATATGATGTTCTTCGGTCATAGGATGAGCCACGCTACCCACCTCAACCTTGATGTGACAATCGTCAATACGTGTCACTACAGGAAGATGCTTCTCAACGCTAGCGTCAACAGTATTTACGGTCAACTCTTTCATTTTTTCCCCACAGCATACAACGGGAACCTTAGAGTCTACTACCTTCTGAATCACATTACCACAATGCTCACATTTGAAAAATTTTACTGCCATAATTTTATAGTTTAATAGGTTTATATGTTATAATTTTCATTTTATCTGCAACAAAGATAGAGCAAACTTTTCACTCTTGCAAATACATTTCATCTATCAAGCAATAGACAAAAGAAAACATTAGCACAACACGACAGGACACACTAATGTTCACCTCTTTCATGTGGCACACTCCAAACAAAAGGCACGTGCATTACACACGTGCCTTTATCTATATTAGAGATTATTGCTGTCCGATAAAACTCGTATAGTTTCACAGATATGTGCTCGGCTATCGTTCTGTCGATAGCCGAGTTCCTTTTTTCATTTCCAAGCCCCTCTATCCAAACAATAATAGCTGCTCCATGAACTTTTGTTCAGTTT
>JAZPZS010000081.1:0-4794 GCA_045544835.1 Bacteroidaceae bacterium
ACGATGGTGAAGGGCTCGTCCTTCACGTAGATGCGGTATTCCTTGATGGCACCGGGTGCACCCTCCTCCATACGGGGCAGGCACTGCAGAGCGGTGAGCTGCTGCTTGCTGCCGAGGTTGATGATGAGGTGGTGGGGCAGTTCTGCTCCCTGCGCGGTAGCCCAGTAGGTGCTCTCCTGAAGATCGTAGATGCGGTCGCCAGTGCGGTTGCTGCGGCTCTTGTCCTCGCTGTCGGCATACTGGATGGTCCAAGGCTCGCGGCTCAGGCGGTTGCCTTCAGCGTCGAGCAGGTACCACTCGGCAATGGCGGTGTAGGCATCGTCCTTCTGGTTGCTGATGACCTCGATGCATACGTACTGGCCTTCAACGGTGCCATTGAACTTCTGCTCCTGCCAGCCGTTGCCAGCTTTGAAGCGTGCTGTGAGCACGGGCTTCTCGCCTTCGAGGCTCAGCACGGTGCCGGGCTCACGGTGTGTGGCGGGCACGGGGTTGCGCAGACCGTCGAGGATGGGCTTCTCGAGACCCACGAGCTTGTTCTGCTGCGGGCCCTTGATGTCGAGGATAATGATTTCGTTCTCACCCTTCTTGAGCCAGCATCCGGGCACGTAGAGGGTCTGCTGAGGACCAATCTCCCAAAAGCGGCCGAGGCAGTGACCGTTCACGTATACGAGGCCCTTGCCCCAGGTGGTGAGGTCGAGGAAGGTGTCGGCCTTCTTGTCAACAGTGAAGGTGCCCTTGTAGTAGCCGGGTACGAGGGTTGAGGGTTGAGAGTTTAGGGTTGAGGGTTGATAGTTCTTATTAAGAGTGAACTCGTAAGTGTTGGGGAAGAGATATACGTCCCAGCCCTTGAGCTCGGTGGTGGTAGCTTCGCCATTGGCGGCTACGGTGGTGAGTTCAACGCGGTCGGTGATACCCTTGAAGTCCTTGATGGCGCGACCGAAGTTGATGCGGCCCATAGCCTCTACGAGGATGTCGAGCACGGCGCCTTCACGTACTGAGGGGAGGGTGAGCACCTTCTCGCCGAGGCGACGGTCCATCTTGCCGATATACTTGCCGTCGATGAACACCTGTGCGTAGTCGTGTGCATCGGTGATGGTGAGGCGGCTCTGGCTGTCGGTACCCTTGAGTGTGGTGCGGTAGAGCATAGAACCCCAGCCTTGGTCAAACTCCTCCATGGTCTTGATCTCCTCTGAGTGGATAGGCTCGGGGAGGTTGTCGAAGATGGGAGCTACCTCGGTCATCTGGAACTCGGCTATGGTCTGCACGGGCATGGCAGCGGGAATCTCGGGGAGAGGCTTGCCATCGGTGTACTGAGCCAGCATGTTGCGCAGCTCGTGGTACTTGGGAGTAGCCTGACCTGCCTCGTTGATGGGGGCATCGTAGTCGTATGATGAGCAGTCGGGCGAGAAGCCGGGGCTGTTGGCACCGCTCCAGTGGCCGAATGAGGTTCCTCCGTGAGTCATGTAGAGGGAGAACGAGATGTTCTTGTCGAGCATCTCCTGCAGACCTGCCACCATATCCTTGGCGTCGCGTGTCTCGTGCTGACGTCCCCAGTTGTCGAACCATCCGCTCCAGAACTCAGAGCACATGAGCGGAGTGTTGGGGCGCAGCTCCTTCAAGCGGCGGAACTGGTCGTCGATGTTGGCACCGGTACCGAAGTTCATCGTCCATACGAGGTCGTCGAGGGCGTTGAGCTCGAAGTTTGATGCCCAGTCGCACTGGAAGAGGGGCACATCGGTGAAGCCAGCCTCGCGCACCATGTCGCGAACGGCCGATACATACTCCTTGTCCTTGCCGTATGAGCCATACTCGTTCTCTACCTGTACCATGATAATGTTGCCGCCACGGGTGATCTGAAGGTCGGCAAGCTGCTTGCCCACCTCAAGTTCGAAGAGGCGTACGCGCTCCATGAAGTAGGGGTCTTGCTCGCGCAAGCGGATGTCCTTCTTCTTCAGCAACCACCAGGGCAGACCGCCCATTTCCCACTCGGCACATACATAGGGGCCGGGGCGTACGATGACATACATGCCATGCTTCTGAGCCAGCTTACAGAATGCGCGGATGTCGTTGTTGCCAGTAAAGTCGTATACACCCTCCTGCTGCTCGTGGATGTTCCAGAAGATGTAGATACAGATGGAGTTCATACCCAGCGCCTTGCACATCTCGATGCGGTGCTCCCAGTATTCGCGGGGGATGCGGGGGTAGTGTACTTCGGCGGCCTTCACGGTGAAGCTGTCGTCGTTGAGGAGAAACTTTCCGTCACCAATCTCAAAGGTGCCGGGCTTCGACTGGCAGCCTGTGTAGAGCACCGATACCGATGCCAGCATAAGGCCTGCCAAGATAGTCAGAAGTGTTTTTTTCATAAGTAGAATAAAAATGTGTTTGGTTGAGTTAATCAATCTATTTGCAACGCTTCAGCAGCTCCTTGAGGCGGGCGTGCAGGTGCTTGGCCCGTGTCCATTGCCAGTCGCTCCAGGTGTGGAGGGCGAAGGCGTTATAGTCGTAGAAGAAAGCTACGGCAGGCAACAGCAGGAGGATGGCCAGCAGGGCGGGCACTATGGGCAGAGTGCACAGGGCCACGATGCTCCAGATGATGATGAGCAGGGGCCACAGGGCGAGGTTCACACCCAGGCGGGCGGTGTTGCTGAAGGCCTTGTCCTTGAGCTTGCTCACGATGCAGTGAGAGATCACCCATGAGGGGAGGGTCACCAGTGCACAGAAGAGGTAGTAGGGCAGGGCACAAAGCAGGGCCACGGTGTTGCCGATGGAGGCGATGAGGGGGTGCTTATGTCCGGTGGACGAGGGGTGTATGCGGCGCAGGCGACGCTCCTTCTTGAATGCCAGGGCATCGGCGTAGAGGGCTTGGGCGGCCTCGGGGTCGCTGTCGGTCTTCTCCACGATGTGGGCGATGGCGGCACGGTTGAGGGTGAGGCGCTCGCTCGGTGAGAGTGGATGCGACTGTGCGGTACATAGCTTGGTGAGCTCCCAGCGGGCATCATAGTCCTCGGTGTCGGGCACGAAGGCGATGAGCTCGCTCATGCGGCGGGCCAGCTCCTCGCGCAGCATGGCCAGCAGACGGGCTGGGGTGACCTCACCCTCGTGCTGGCGCACAAACTCGGTGACG
Organism: Bacteroidaceae bacterium; assembly: GCA_045544835.1. Classification (GTDB taxonomy): domain Bacteria; phylum Bacteroidota; class Bacteroidia; order Bacteroidales; family Bacteroidaceae; genus UBA1189. The sequence continues at coordinate 3,125 of JAZPZS010000081.1, forward strand.
TTGATGGGCTTGCCGTAGGTGACCACCGCGTTGGAGCGGTAGCGGAAGTAGCGGCCATACTCTATGCCGGTGGGCACGATGTAGACGGGCTTCTCATGGCCAAACTGCTTGTTGGCCTCGAGGGCGATGTGAAAGATGCCTTTGCTCAGGCCCATGAGCGAGTGCTTGGGGCGGTGTGTGGCCTCGGGGAAGAGGGCCAGCGGGTAGCGGTGGCGGAGCACATCGACGCACTTGCGTATGATCTCCTCGTTTTGCTTCACGGCGGCATAGCCATCGCGGATGCGGTAGATGGGCAGCATCTTGAGGAAGGTGAATACCTTCTGCAGGAGGGGACGGCGGAAGATGTCGGCACGCGTCATGAAGATGGTGGCGCGGTTCATCGAGCGGAGTATCACCAAGGGGTCGAGCAACGCATTGGTGTGGTTGCTACCGATGATGACGGCCCCGTCCTTGGGCAGGTTTTCCTTGCCTCGCACGACGAGGCGACGCAGCGACAGGCTGATGATGGGGTTTACCCAAAGGCTGCGCAGAAGCGTATATCCGATGTTTTTATTGTATACTTGCACGATAAGAATTCTGAATGTTGAATTCTGAATTCTGAATTAAGTACGCGATGTTTTTTGCGCTCATGACACAATTAAGCACACGATGTTTTCTCTCACAAGGAGTGTCATAATTCAAAATTCAGAATTCAGAATTAATCAACTTTACCCTCTTTCCACTTGTACCTGTCGCGGAGGCGGAAGATGCCTGCGGCGGTGAGGCCTGCAATGATGTGCCAGATGCCCCACCATGCGGTGATGATGAGCATACCGCCATTCTGCAGTTCGGGCGGGAAGATGTTGGGGTTGAACAGGAGGATGAGACCGAGACCCGAGTTCTGGATGCCCATCTCGATGGTGATGGCGCGGCGGTCGGGGCGCGGCAGGCCCGAGAGCTCACCGAGCCAATAGCCCATGAAGAGAATCAGTCCGTTGTGGATGGCTACGATAAGCACAATCCACTTGAGGTACTTGACGAAGATGTCGAAGTTGTTCCAGAACGATATCAGCACCATAGCGAGGAACACCACAATGGAGAGGTACTGCAAGGGCTTGTTGAGCGCCTTGGCTACCTTCGGGGCATAGTGTGTGGTGAGAATACCCAATGCCAAGGGCACGCCGAGCAGGATGAACACCGTGACGAAGATGTCCCAGATGGGGATGGTGAGTGTCTGTAGCGCATCGGCCGCGTGGCGATTGAGGTAGCGCACGTAGAGGCTGCCCCAGATGGCAAAGTTGGCCGGTGTGGTGACGATGGCCGCCGTAGTGGTCACGGCCGACATCGATACCGAGAGCTCGCGGTTGCCCCTTGAGATGGAGGTGATGAAGTTCGATACGTTGCCTCCCGGACAAGAGCCCACCAGAATCATACCCATAGCCACCATCGGAGTGATGTGCTTGTGGAAGATGATAATCAGGAGGAAGGTGAGCGAGGGAATGAGTATCCATTGACCGATAAGGCCCACGAGGATAGACTTGGGCTCGCGGAACACCTTGGCAAAGGTGCCCGGCTTGATGCCGAGGGCTACACCGTACATCACGACGGCCAAGGCGATATTCAGCATATCCATACCGGACTTGCTGAAATTGATTTTTATGGGGTCGAGATTTAGTAGTTGTTCGTACATG
>JAZPZS010000082.1:0-31383 GCA_045544835.1 Bacteroidaceae bacterium
CCATGGCACCGCATTCGACATTGCCGGCAAGAATGAAGCTTCGGCCAACTCCATGCGTCAGGCCATCTACATGGCTATCGACATCTATCGCAACCGCAAGAGCGATGCCGAGGCACACCGCAACCCCTTGCGTAAGCTCTATTTCGAGAAGCGAGACGACAGCGACAAGTTAAAGCTTGAATAAGCAAGTCCCCCATGCTCTACGCTATACTGGCAGCAGGCGAAGGCTCACGATTGGCCGAAGAGGGATGCGAAGTCCCCAAGCCCTTGGTGCGCATACAGGATGAGACACTCATTGGGCGTCTCATCCGTGTGTTTATCGCCAATGGCGCCTCACGCATCGTAGTTATCTGCAATGCCAAGCATGCAGCCACACAAGCCTACCTTCGCAGCCTCACCCTACCCATACCGCTCGACATCGTGGTGCAGTCCACCCCCAGCTCCATGCATAGCCTCTATGCTATCCGCGACTACTTGAAGGCTGAGGAGCGCTTTTGCGTGACCACCGTCGACACCATCTTCTCGGAGAGGGAGTTTGCCCAATACATCCATGCTTTCCACGAGAGCGACCTTGATGGGCTGATGGCCGTGACCACCTATGTCGATGATGAGAAACCGCTCTATGTGCAGACTACCGAGGATCTCACCATCACCAATTTCTGCGACACTTGTGAAGAACGCTGTGTCCATGTGTCGGGAGGCATCTACTGCCTCACATCCAAGTCATTGGGCACACTCATCTGTTGCATTGAGCAAGGACAGTCGCGCATGCGCAATTTCCAGCGCCAGCTGGTTGCTGAAGGTCTGCGCCTAAAGGCCTATCCCTTCAGCAAGATTATTGATGTAGATCATGCTTCCGACATTGCTAAGGCTGACCAACTGATACGTGAATGGCAATGAAAACCGTGTTGTGCATATTTCGAGCTGCCTGTTTCTCGCCGGGTATGGTCGAGAGAGATGAGGCCATACTCCGTGCTGTGGCTTCACGTCTTCAAACTGCAGGATGTGATGTTTCGTTTGTCCATGAAGAGGAATTCGACTCTAATGCTTCTATGCCCGATATTGTTGTTCATATGGCTCGCTCGTTGCGTGCTTTGGACATTCTGTCACAATGGCAAGATGTTGGTTGTCGTGTTTTCAATTCGGTGGATAGCATATATAATGTTGAGCGTGAGGCATTGGCCCGCCTTTGTGTTAGCCATGCTATTCCTAGCCCAAAGACGTGGGTGGTTGAAACTTCCGGCTATGAAATACAGGCTGTGACTGTCGATGGGAAGAATGAAGCGATTACCTTCCCTTGTTGGGTCAAGCGGGCAGGAGACTGTGCTCAGCAGCCCAATGATGTGTGTAGGGTGGGGGACAGTGTAGAGTATAGTCGATGTCTCTCCGATTTTCATAGCCGCAATATAGCTCAGGCGGTCGTGATGGAACACCTTGAAGGGGTATGTGTTAAATTCTATGCTGTGAGCAACACAGACTTCTGCTATTGCTTGCCAGCCAATAGGTTGGGTTATGACAAATGGGTGAAGAATCTCCCGGTCAATGACGTTGAGGATGTTGCTGTGAGTACTGCAGCCTGTAAAAGAGTTGCACGGCTCATCTCTTTACTTCAGGGCGAAGAGGGTAGGGGAGTGTTCCCTATGATCTATGGAGGTGATGCTATCATTGGGTCCGATGGCATTGCACGCCTTATCGACCTTAACGATTGGCCTAGCTTTTCGACTTGCCGTGAGGAGGCTGCTGATGCTATAGCTGGTTTGGTCCTGAAGGATTAGTGGTGTTGAAGTTCTCCGGCATGCCTCCTGGATTGCATCTTAGTCTGTCTCGAGGCTCTAGAGAATGGTATTAACGAGGAAAAATGCCCCTTATTGTGTTAAAATAGGGCAAAATTGTTGCACGATAACAAAATTATGCTTTTCTTTGCGGTGAATTATTAACAATTAAAACACGAAAGCCTATCGAAACACTCTTACTCAATAAACAATAAAAGTAAGTAGTAATGAAAAATTTGAATTCGCTGACCGACGATATGTTGGTAGCTCTCTATTCAAAAGGTGATGATAAGGCATTCGATGAGTTGCTTTCGCGTTATCAAAGCAAACTTTTCAATTATATCTTTTTCATTGTACGCAATCAGGAGTTGACTGAGGATATCTTTCAGGAAACTTTTGTGAAGGCTATTATGACGATACAGCAGGGCAGGTACGCTCCTGACGGGCGTTTCGGCGCATGGCTTACTCGTATTGCCCATAATTTGGTGATTGACTCCTTCCGCCAGGACCGTAATGAAAATACGGTGTCAAACGATGACTCCGAGATAGACCTGTTCAATAATGCGGATCTTTGTGACGACAATGTTGAAATGCAGATAGTCAATGAGCAGACACTTGATGATGTGCGCCGACTGCTCAATGCACTGCCTGACAATCAGCGCGAGGTCGTGTATATGCGTTTCTATCAGGACTTGAGCTTCAAGGAAATAGCTGAAATTACAGGAGTGAGTATCAATACGGCTCTTGGACGTATGCGATATGCTCTGCTCAATATGAGACGTTTGGCTCAAGAGAAAGACATCGTATTGCAGATGTATTGAAAAAATCTTACCGTTGATATACTAAAGACTGTAGGCACGCGTTTTAATAATGAACGGATATTAAAGCTGCGTGCCTATGAACAAAATTTCTACTCTATCCACTTCAGAATTGGCCTCTTTGGTAAAGATGGCAATATGTCAACAGCCGACTTTTAATCCGAAGCCCAATACTTTGCTGACAATCAGGAAAATTGCACGTAATTATCGTGCTGATACGTCACTCCCCGATGGGTTGCAGGGGTACATGCTCAGTTGATTGGTTTGATGTATCCATTGGGGGATAAAACAAAAAGCTTTCGTTTGTTTGTTTTATCCAGACCATTTGTGTACTTTTGTTGACTAATTCAATATACTGACATGAATCATCTGGTTGCTCCTTCGCTATTGTCGGCCGATTTTTCTCATTTGGCTAATGACCTTGAAATGATTAATCGCAGTGAGGCCGATTGGCTTCATTTGGATATTATGGACGGGGTATTCGTCCCGAATATTTCGTTTGGCTTTCCTGTGCTGAAGCATGTGGCAGCGATTTGCACAAAGCCGCTCGATGTGCATCTGATGATTGTGAATCCCGAAAAGTTCATTGACGAGGTCAAGGCATTGGGTGCTACGATGATGAATGTACATTATGAGGCTTGTTTGCACCTTCATCGTGTCGTGGGTCAGATACATGAGGCTGGCATGAGGGCTGGAGTCACACTTAACCCCTCTACTCCTGTAGTTATGCTGGTCGATATGATACGTGATGTTGACATGGTATTGCTCATGGCGGTTAATCCAGGTTTTGGCGGTCAGCAGTTTATTGAGCATACGATCGATAAGGTGCGTGAATTGCGCCAACTGATTGATTCTACAGGTTCGCATGCATTGATTGAGGTGGACGGCGGAGTGAATTTGGAAACTGGTCGTAGATTGGTAGAGGCTGGAGCCGACGTGTTGGTGGCTGGAAACGCTGTCTTCAAGGCAGAGGATCGCGAAGCTATGATTCGTGAACTGAAGAGACTCTGATTATTTTATTGTTTTTTATAATATAGTTTGTGGCAATAGGTGACTCCATACAGCGTTACCCTTTGTTGCGGTTGCTTATTCCCTATGTTTGTGGCATAGGGCTGTCTGATGCCGTGTATCAGCATATTGGCTCGTTGCTTTCAGGAATCTTGTGCGCAACAGTTCTTGTGTGGGGCGTGTTGTGTGTGCTGCATGTCTCGAAGCGTCGTCTGTTGCAATGGGCTTATGGGGGACTTGTCACGCTTCTCTTCTTTCTTTTGGGCATTTCTTGCTATTTATTGGAACGTGACAAAACGAATTGTGAGTGGCCATCTCAATCGGTGGCTTATGAAGCTTGTGTCATCGAATCGCCCCGTCAGCGTGCTCGAAGTGTGTTATGCGAGTTGGAAATCTGTGCGGTGAGCGACTCCTCAGTTTTGCATGCAGTCCGCCACAAGGTATTTGCTTATATGGAGCCTTGCCCAGCTGTCGATTCGCTGCTCCCCGGCGATAGGATATGCTTCGAAGGTCGCGTACGTGCTCCTCGTAGTTTCTCTGAAGACCTTCCTTTCGATTATGCACGGTATGTACATATGCAGGGTGCATCAGGAACCATATATCTTCCTGTAGGAAAGTGGATACGTGTGGATGGATATAAAGGTACGTTGCGTGTTCGTATGCTTCGGCTTCGTCATCGTTTGGTTGCCGGTTATTTGCAGCCGATGTTCGATGGCGATGTCTTTGGCGTATTGTCGGCACTTACTCTGGGCGATAAGCATGCGCTGAGTGACGAGGTGCGTTCGGCCTATGCCGAATCCGGGGCGGCTCATGTGCTTGCCCTCTCGGGTCTTCATGTCGGTGTCATCTATGGCATCATCCTGTTTGTTGTACAGGTGCTGTTTCGTCGCCGTAGTACCCGTTGGCTCCGCGAGTTGCTGACTATTACTGTGCTGTGGCTCTTTGCTCTTTTGGCAGGGATGTCTGCCTCGGTGGTACGTGCAGTCTTCATGTGTTCGTTATATGTTGTGGCTCGATGGGTCAGCCGCGACAGTTCTGCTATCAACACTTTGTCGCTGGCAGCTTTGGTGATGCTGCTTTTGCATCCGCTCTATTTGTTCGATGTGGGCTTTCAGCTCTCCTTTATGGCGATGGCCTCTATCTTGTTGGTCGAGCCACACTTCGAAGCATTGTTTCGTCGCCGTTCCTTACCTGGCATAGCGGCCTATTTCGTAGGCATTGTATGTATGTCTCTTGCCGCTCAGCTAGGTACTTTCCCTTTGGTGCTTTATCATTTTGGTGCTTTCCCTACCTATTTCTTGCTGACCAATCTGCTGGTGATTCCCATTTTGCCCGTTGTGCTGTCTCTAGCTATCGTTTGGTGGGTGCTGACCCTGTCGGGTCTTACCCCTATATCGATGCCTATAGCTGATTTGCTTCAGTTCCTTGTCCGATGGCTTAATGCTGCACTGGATTCAATAGCTCACTGGCCGGGCGCGGTGCTTCATGTTGCGGGGTTCCGCTTGCCGGCAGTCGTCTTCCTGTATCTCTTTATGCTGTTTGTGGTTTTGTTCATTACAAGGAAGTGGTCGCGAGGACTGGTCTATGCGCTGGCATCGTTGCTTGGCCTATTATTATCCTTATTGCCATAGCGCTGTGGATAAGTAGCGTTCGCCAGTGTCGGGCAACAGCACCACAATGGTCTTCCCGGTATTCTCTTCTTGTTTGGCCAGTTCGAGCGCAGCGTGAAAGGCTGCCCCGGAGGATATGCCTACGAATACCCCTTCCTTCTCAGCCAATAGTCTTGAAGCGTTCATCGCCTCTTCATCCTTTACGCGCATGATGCGGTCGGCCGCTTCGGCATGAAAGTTGGCAGGTATGAATCCTGCTCCAATACCTTGTATCTTATGTGCTCCAGGAGTTCCTCCACTCAGGACAGGTGAATTGTCGGGTTCTACTGCTACTGCTATTATAGCTTCGTTATGGCGCTTCAGTCCTTCTGATGTTCCGCTTAGGGTACCTCCGGTGCCTATTCCTGCCACGAAGATGTCGATCTGGCCATCGGTGTCGCGCCATATCTCCTCTGCTGTGGTCTGTTTGTGTGCTGCAGGGTTGGCGGGATTGTCAAACTGGCTTAGGATGATGCTTCCCTTGTGTAACTCTTTTAGTTCGTTTGCCTTTCGTATAGCTCCTTCCATACCCTCATGTCCTGGGGTCAGCACTAGGGTCGCTCCCAGTGCATTGAGCAGTCTCTTTCGTTCGTCGCTCATGGTCTCGGGCATGGTCAGTATCAGTCGGTATCCCTTTACTGAGGCTACCCAGGCTAACCCTATACCGGTGTTTCCGCTTGTTGGCTCTATGATTGTTGCTCCTGGTTGCAGCAACCCTTTGTTCTCGGCATCCACAATCATGGCCAGTGCTATGCGGTCTTTCACGCTGCCTCCGGGGTTAAAGCATTCCAGTTTCACGATGAGGCGTGCTTTCAGCTTCTTGTACGCCTCAATGTTGTGTACTTCGAGTAGCGGGGTATTCCCTATAAGTGAGGTAAGGCTGTCATGAATCATATTCGTTAGGCTTTAGGTTGTCTTTTCATTGCTCCATACGGCAAGGTATTGGCGGGCTACTTTCATGCTTTCGTGATGGCGCTCGATGTAGGTTATGCTATCCTGCTTCAGCGGCCTTATGCGTTCGGGGTGAAGCACCAACTCTTCCAACTGCTTGTATACATTCTCCTCGTCGGGCTGTACATTGATGATGGGGCGCAGCTCTTCCTCCCCGAGAATCTCATAGTTCTCTTCTTCGCCTCCACTTACCACGATGAGTCCTTGGCTCATCGCTTGCAGTGCGTTCATGGCAGGCGTGTAGGAGTATAGTTGGTCGAGCAGTACGTCACTGCTGTTCAGCATTTCCTTGTATTGCGCAAAGGGTACCGACTCGGCCTTAATCATCTCGGCCCGGTCGGGGTAGTCAGCGACTATTCGTTCGAGGGCACGCAGCATCACGTCTGTGCCCTTCAGTGCCGACCGATGGCGCTGTATGCCAATGAAGAAGCGTATCTTCTCCCCCTTGTTTGTTGTCACCTTCTTCGCATTCATGTCGATAGGGAAGGGGATGAAGGTTGTCTTGTCCGGGAAATAGGGTCGATAGGCAACATCATACTCGTAGAGCCCGCTGATGATGCCGTCGCATGTCTCGGCTACGTGGATGCACGCCTCTTTCTTGTAGGTATGCAGCCAATCGTTCACGTTGATTGTGTTCCACTCATGCTTTATCTCCCTTGTGGGTGTGTAGAAGTCGCAATAGCGTAGTGTGCGTCTCACCGCACTGTCATATATGTAGTAGTAGTCAGTGCCGAAGGCTCCAAGGAAAATTTTCTTGTTATGTCGGCGCAGATAGTTGTAGATGCGTATGCCGCGTTCAGCTTTTAGGTCAACGAAGTGCACCGGGTTGATTAGCTGCACCACGTCATATCCTCTGAGCTTAGGCAGCAGCCTCAATACTTTGATCAGGTATATGATGCTTCCCCATCGTCCAGACCGTCTGACAAGAGGTATGTCGGCACTGTATCCCTTCCAGTCGTCTCCATTCGATACGAGGCAAACCTCGTGCCCTAACCTTCGCAGCGCGTTGGCTAGGGTGCTGTGTACATTGCTATATTCTCCGAGGAGCAGTATTTTCATTGTTCGTTGTTTCTTTTCTATCGCAAATATACGCATAAACGAGCGAGAAATATCAAGCTTGCTTGAATATTTTTCACAGCGAGTGCAAGTATATTCGTGGTTTTCCTCAAATATACGCATAAACGAGCGAGAAATATCTAGCTTGCTTAAATATTTTTCACCTCACCGCGAGTGCAAGTATATTCGAGATTTACCTCAAATGTACAAACAAACGAGCGAGAATAAAGCTCGCTTCATTTGTCGGTTATTGCCAATAATACTGTGAATAATGGGGAAATGCCTTGATGATGTAGGTAAAAAATAGAGGGCAATCATATGATTGTCCTCTATTGCTTCTGAGTGACTCCTATAGGATTCAAACCTATAACCTTTTGATCCGTAGTCAAATGCTCTATTCAGTTGAGCTAAGGAGCCATTGTTTTTCTCAATTGCGATGCAAAGGTACGGCGTTTTTTTAAATCTGCAAAATTTGCGAGGATTTTTTTCGCCTTTTTTTGATGTTTTTTCATTTTCTTGCCTTTCTTCCGTTGTTTTGAGGCATTGTTATCCCTTAAGATTAGCACAATAAACGGCTTTTGGCATAAATAAAAACTACTCGTCGGGTTATTTATTCGTTCGCTTTTGTCATTAAAATACGAAAATTTTCCTTATTTTTGCATCCTATATAATAAAGGTATAGCTATGGAATATATATCAACTGCGATCGAGGGCGTCTACCTCATCAAGCCGCGCGTGTTCAATGATGCCCGTGGCTACTTCATGGAGGCGTTCAAGCAGGAGGAGTTCGATGCTAATGTCTATCCCGTGAAGTTCGTGCAGGACAATGAGTCGATGTCGTCGTATGGCGTGCTGCGCGGGCTGCACTATCAGAAGGGCGAGTGGAGCCAGGCCAAGCTGGTGCGCGTCATCAAGGGGCGCGTGCTTGATGTGGCGGTCGACATGCGTCGGTCATCTCCCACCTTCGGCAAGTACGTGATGGCCGAGCTGAGCGACGAGAACAAGATGCAGTTCTTCATCCCCCGCGGTTTTGCCCACGGTTTTCTCGTGCTGAGCGACGAGGCGGTGTTCACCTATAAGGTCGACAATGCGTATGCCCCGCAAGCCGAGGCATCGGTGCTCTTCTCCGATGAGCAGATTGGCATTGAATGGCCCATCGAAGCCAAGGACATGATACTCTCGCCCAAGGATCTGGCCGCCGTGCCTTTTGGTGAAGCTGAATATTTTGATTGATAAAGCACTATGAAGATAGCAATTGTAGGAACCGGATATGTAGGTCTTGTCACAGGCACCTGCTTTGCCGAGATTGGCGTGGATGTCACCTGTGTGGATGTCGACAAGCAGAAGATCGATAATCTCAACCGGGGCATCATTCCCATTTACGAGCCTGGCCTCGAGGAGCTCGTCACCCGCAATGCCAATGCCGGGCGTCTCACCTTCACCACGTCGCTCGAGAGTTGTCTCGACGATGTAGAGGTGGTGTTCTCCGCCGTAGGTACTCCTCCCGATGAGGATGGCAATGCCGACCTCAAGTATGTGTTGCAGGTGGCCAAGACCATCGGCGAGCACATGAACAACTACGTGCTTGTAGTCACCAAGAGCACCGTACCCGTGGGCACAGCCCGCAAGGTGCGCGAGACCATCCAGGCTGAGCTTGACAAGCGTGGCCTGCAGATTGAGTTCGATGTGGCCTCCAATCCCGAATTCCTCAAGGAGGGCAATGCCGTAGACGACTTCATGAGCCCCGACCGCGTGGTGGTGGGCGTAGAGTCTGAACGTGCCAAGAAGGTGATGACCCGCCTCTACAAGCCCTTCCTCATCAACAACTTCCGCGTCATGTTCATGGACATCCCCTCGGCAGAGATGACCAAGTATGCTGCCAACTCGATGCTTGCCACCCGCATCAGCTTTATGAATGATATCGCCAACCTGTGCGAGCTCGTCGGCGCCGATGTCAACATGGTGCGTGCCGGCATAGGATCCGACACCCGCATCGGCCGCAAGTTCCTCTACCCAGGCTGTGGCTATGGCGGTTCGTGCTTCCCCAAGGATGTGAAGGCACTCATCCGCACTGCCGAGCAGAATGGCTATACCATGCGCGTGCTCAATGCCGTGGAGGAGGTCAACGAACGTCAGAAAAGTATCCTTTTCGAGAAGCTCACCCGCCTCTTCGATGGCGACCTTGAGGGCAAGACCATCGCACTCTGGGGGCTCTCGTTTAAGCCCGGCACCGATGACATGCGCGAGGCTACCTCACTGGTGATGATCGAGAAGATGCGTGCCGCAGGCTGCAATATCCGTGTCTACGACCCCGTGGCTATGGACGAGTGCCGCCGTAGGATAGGGGATACCGTCTACTATGCCACCGACATGTACGATGCCTTGGTCGATGCCGATGCCATGATACTGGTGACCGAGTGGAAGGAGTTTCGCTTACCCTCGTGGAGCGTAATACGCAAGACAATGAAGCAACACCACATCATTGATGGCCGCAACATCTATGATGCCGACGAACTCAAGGAGGCCGGATTCAGCTACACCTGCATCGGAAAGAGATAAGAGATACATACTGTCGCCTGTCAGCACTGTAAGCGGTGAGAGGGAGCTCTCACCGCTTTTCATATATCATGCAATAATCCCTGCAAGGTGAGAAAAGTTTATTTTTGGGATGGCGGTAGCAAAAGAGAGGATGGGCTATTGTACAATTTTCCGATGGGAAACTGTACAAAAGCACAAGGCTTTCGTTATTGTTAACCTCTGCCACTGCCACCCCAAAATAAACTTTTTACTCCTGAATGTAGACAGAATGGGGAGTCTTGAAAAAAAATCGCACCTGGGATTACGCTAAATCGCACTTGCCTTTCTGTGCAATCGCATATGCGTTTTTCTGAAAAGGGACATGCGATTTTAATTGTTTCAGGCTCGAAAACGGCTTTTTCAGGTGCATCAAGCACCTATTTCAGTATATAATGATTTGCATTTACCCCTTGGCATTGGCATGGTGAAATTGTTTGTAAATCGCTGACTTTCATCATGTAATACTGCTGCCAACCCCACCTGTTACCCCTTGGCAAGGGAAATCATCCGCTCCATAACTTCCAATTATTAAATTACAGTTTTCAATTCACATGCCAAGGGGTTGCCAAGGGGGTATGGACGTGGATTATTGTACGCGCGACGTGTTGTAACTCGCAGATTTTTAATTGTTAATTGTGACTTGTCAATTGTCAATTGATTTCCCTGCCAAGGGGTAGATGAGAAATCCTTATTATAAAGATTTATTCAATGGAATCATTACAAGCATTCAATGAAATCATTGCAAACATTCAATGGAATTGGTACATGCATGTACCGCGCGAAACGCAAGGCTCCGGCAAATCCATCAGAGCCTTTCGTTAGAAAAAATCTCTTTGTCTGATTTCCGAATTCTCTTTGTCTGATTTTACGACTTGCAGCGTATTCCTGTAGTTTCTTGATTTAGGTTGTCAGTTTAGACTCTCTCTTATTGTAGGTGCAGCAGCTAATGGCTACACCTACTTCGCTGGATTATTACACTTGAGAAAAATTATAGTTTCCCTTTAATTAGTGTCGGTATCGGTATTTAACCCATAACGAATTGTGTTGCAATAAGATGTCGACCGATACCCCCGTTGCGGGGTATCGGTCGTAAATGAAAGAGCCACCGACACCCCACAACTGGGGTGTCGGTCGGCAAACAGCAGTAATGCAGCTCATTACATCCAACTACCGACACCTTGACTCAAAACAGCAAAACACCTCTTTTTATATAAAATCCCTTAACCCATACCCTTAACCTGCAGCTCCGCTGCATAATTTTCGTTATCGTACACGCTAAGCATGTCCCGCAAAGCAGTCCACCACACACGTCCCTTCCACATCGGCCTGCCCCATCTCCACCATATGGATGGCAGCGAGCTCAGCCTCCTCGGGCGACGATGCTGCAATCTGCAGCACCACCGTTTCACCGAGGTCTGTGGTTATTTGTACGTCGTAGAAGGGCATGTATGAAGATACTCTAATTGGTGGGAGATTATTATCTTTATTCATACTTTACAGCTAGTTGTTATCAAGATTATAATCCATGTCCCGTTCTGCAGCCATACCATGGTTTTGCGACTCCTTTATACGGCTTGCTTCACGCACCATTGGTGTGTATGCCTTAATAATGCGTTGCCAATCCATAATAGACATACCGTAGTAACGTTCACCAAACAATGTCATTACTTCGAGTTGCAGCTCACTATCAGGAGTGGATGCATCCATTATCAAACGATTATAAATATGATTACGTACATCTCTGTCATCTTCGATATATTCCAGTTTACCATTGCTGAATGTATATACTTCTGTTGTATCACCCAACATCTTCATGATGACTGTACGGAACCCATCCTTGAATCCTTCATTTTGATAACTCTTGTACAGCGACATATCACTTTGACGCATTTTTCTTACCGCATTGTCAATAATCCTGTTCATAGCAGTATTTACAGCCTGTTGGTCAGGGTTACCTATTACCAATTCTTGATAGTCTTTATCCTGGGCTACTGTTTTTGCCACTTTCAAGAACTTGGCCTTCTGCTCGTCAGGTGTAGCATCCCATCCATCAAAGTATTTATTATTAAACTCTGTAAGGATTACATCAAGTGGGTCTTTTCCTTCGTCATTACCACCACTTACCATTACAGGTTTGTTAGGATCCAATACAGTTTCATCTGCATCCAAGTCAATCGTTTCGTTCAATGCAGTACGTCGCAAACCATAGGTATTCAGGTCAACAACATCGAAAAGTTCTTTAATGTCTTCTCCTTTTGAATCCACATAAAGATCAGGGATTAAATACCGGAGATACCAAAACAACTTTTCCCATTCTGCCACTTCATAGTCAAGAATAGCAGCAACACGTGAATATATTCGTACAAATTGCTTGCATTTCATCTTGAAATCCACTTTGCCGTTTTCGGCCCATTCAATCTCATTATTGAATCGTTGTGCAGCTTCGTCCAATATAGGAGCCCAGCGGTCGGCATCTGCATGGTGAAAATACAGATCTGCAAATGCATCCACCTCTTCCTTCTCAAACACGCCAAATTGCAACAAGGTGGTTCTCAGTTGATGAAGTACATTGACATCTGTTGCTCCCGATAGTGTAGTTACGGTAAAGAATTGGTTGAAAGCCTCCTTCATACCCTCTGCAGTATTGTAGAAATCCAAGATAAAGAGGTCTTCGCTCAGCTTACCCAGGTCTGGTGCTGCACGGTTCAGTCGCGATAAAGTCTGTACCGCCAATACGCCATCCAATGGTTTGTCAATATACATCGCACACAGTTTGGGTTGGTCAAATCCCGTCAAGTATTTGTTGGCCACTACCAATATGCGATTTTCATCTTTCTCAAACTCATCGGCAGTTTGTGATTCGGGGAATCCATTCAAACCAGCCTCAGTGTACTCCTTGCCATCTATTTCTTTAGTTCCTGAGAAGGCTATCAGTATATTGTATGGCAGGTTCTTGTCGCTCGCTATCTTTTGTAATGCTGTATAATAGTGTATAGCACACTCTATATCTTTGGTTACAATCATAGCCTTGGCCTTTCCATTGAGCTTGTGATTACGATATACCTTGGCATCGAAATGGTTGAGCATGATATCGGCTTTTGCAGCTATGGTCTTTGGCTCTCGCTCTACCAGTTTGCGTAGCAGTTTTTGTGCCTTCTTATTATTATACTGAGGATTATCCTCTATGCTTTTTGTCAGTTCGTAGTAGCTCTTGTATGTCGTATAGTTGGTCAATACATGCAATATGAATCCCTCTTCTATAGCTTGCTTCATACTATACAGATGATAGGGATAATATTTCCCTGTGGTTTCATCTTTAGTGCCGAAACGCTCGAGAGTTTCTTTCTTGGGTGTAGCAGTGAATGCAAAATAGGAGCAATTGCTACTCATCTTGCGCTCTTTCATCAGTTTCATGATAAGGTCATTGGTCTCATCGCTGCTATCACCACCTTTCTGCACAGCAACATTTAATTTGTCGGCAGCAATACCCGATTGCGAGCTATGTGCCTCGTCAATTACGATAGCAAAGTTACGATTGCTCACGTTGCTTATCACATCACACATGAAAGGAAATTTTTGAATTGTGGTGATAATAATACGCTTTCCATCCTCTATATGCTGTCGTAGTCCTGTGCGGTTTTGATTATTGCCACTGTCGGCACAGTCGGCATGAGCAATTATTTTCTCGCTCTGCCCGAAAGCTCTGATATTCTCTGTTATCTGCTTGTCGAGCAACTTACGGTCGGTTACCACAATTACAGAGTTGAACAATGGCACATCTGTACCCTTGGCACGTACGGCATGTTCGGTATCTGGGCATGTTTTAATCAACTTAAATGCCAGCCATGTCAGCGAATTTGACTTACCCGAACCTGCTGAATGTTCTACCAGATAGGTTTTACCCACACCAGTGCCTGCCACATCGGCAACCAATGTGTTGACCACATCCAACTGGTGATAACGAGGGAATATCAGTTTCTTTACATTCTTCATTATGTGAGGAACCTTCTTCTTCGTCTTGGCCTCTCCATAATCAAAAAGCACATAGTTCATGATAATTTCGGCTACCATGTCCTTCTGTAGGATCTGCTCCCATAAGTATGCCGTCTTGTATCCTCCATCAGGATTGACAGGATTTCCGGCACCTTGTCCACCAGGCAACCCCTTATTGAAAGGCATGAAATAGGTCTTCTCCAATGCTAACTTGGTAGTGAAGAACACCTCATTCTTATCTACCACAAAGTGAGCCAAGCAACGACCAAAACTCAGCAATACATCTTTAGGGTTACGCATTGCTGATTTGTATTGCTCTATGCCATCCTTACGTGCCGTCTGGTGTGTCCAAGGATTTTTCAGTTCGAAGGTAAACAGAGGTATACCGTTCACAAACAATGCCATATCCAACTCTTCGCCCGGATGCAATATTGAGAATGTCTGTTGGCGAGTTAGTGAGAATTGGTTCTGTCGGTATTTATCCCACGACGCTTTACTATCGGCTGGCGATGGCTTGGGATAGAATAGGGTGAGTTTCAAGTTTTGTACTTCTACCGCATTCTTCAATACATGAATCACGCCGAATGTCTCTATATTCTTTGCTATTTGTCGTGTGACCTCGGTTTTCAAGTCTGCTCCTACATACTTGGCCAATTCCTCTTGTTGGGTAGATTCCAAGAACGACCACAAGCGGCGGGTATCCAACGCTAACTTCTTGTCCATATCCTTGGGTACTCCCCAATAATACTGACGTTCATCTGGACGTTGGGCATCCACTTCTGTACACCCTGCAGCTTTACGTTCTTCAAGTGTAGTCCCTACGAGCGCTTTTTCTATCAGATGCTCAAAAGCCTGTTCGTTGGTTTTGTTGGAATATATATACATAACTTTATCTTAATCAAATGAAAGTGAATTAACCATAGCATCAATAGGAGATTGATTGCAACAGATGTTTATCTCTTCGCTTGTCAATCCCATCATATTCAGTAGGCAACAGGTCAATAGAATCTTGCACTTCTCGGTCAGTCGATAAAGCCTGCCACCCTTAACAGCTTTAGATTCTTCATCGTCAGGATATAAATGAGAATACTTGTTGCGGGAGTCAGTTAATACCTCTGAATCTATTTTACAGTTGCGTATTACATCGACCTCCTCAAATGCTTTCAGCAAAGCTTCCATCTGCTCTTTGTATTGTCTCACATCTCTACCATCTTTCTTGTTCATAAACCGCTTATGATAGCCATCCAGTGCTTGTGCTATGATTAAGAAATCAGGCACGTCAAATGAACTGTTCTTTCCGAGCGAGTCAATCAAATACCCACTAATGGGTGATACTTTATCAAAGTTGTCGTGCCACGTACGCAGCATAGAAGGGATTTTGCTTTGTAGCTGGTCAAATTTTATCAAGGATACCGCTGCAGGAGCAACTGATTCTCCTTTCTTAAACAACAACTCTAGTTTATTATTGGTATCTTTCGTGTAGAATACTACTTCAGACGGATTTTGTTCACAATACAATGCGATAGACAAGAACTGAGAGAACTCGCCAATCTGCCCAAGACATTCACGAACAGAGATACCCTCAGGAGCATCTATCATAAACTTCGTATCCTGAGCAATATTCAGTTCATATCTTGTAAAGTTTAATGTATACCAATCTCTCAATTTCCACTCTACACCTTTATCGACAGACTGTTCTGTCAGATATCCTTCCTTGTATAGATCTGTAAGTGTATAATGATAGTTGTCTGATTCATCTTGTATTCTTAATTTGCTACGGAACGCCCAATTTCTCAGATAAGGAAATGATACGATGCATTTACTGAAATGGGCATCATCCATAGATATCACATGCTCACCTACAAGAATCATGCTTACCACAAAGGTTGTTTTCGAGAAGTCACCTAAACGTTGCTCTCGCATCCAGACATTAAACAATGTAAAGGTGTGTCCATTGGCATCCCTTCCCCATATCACGGGATTATGAGCAAACTGTTTTGAATGAAAATGACTTGGCACATGATAAAGTTCCAGTATCGTATCCTCGTTATCATGATATCTCAATGTACCCGTATATCGTGCTTCCATGCCTTTATGCACCATCGGGTATATACCATAATTATCTGGATGGACTTCTGCAGGAATCCACCATTCACCGTGATATGGTTGAGGAACATTATTCATATAATGAAAGATTTAATTGCATGAATCTATTGATTCTACCAATTCATCATATATAAAGTCATATGCCTTTGTGTATGCCTCCTCGCTCCAATCAAAGGGAACCTCAACAACTTCAACGTCCATCGATTCAAGTAACTGGTTCTTTCCTAAATCAAACGAACTGTCTCTAATTGTATAGTACACAATCTTATTGGTGCATAAATCAGGATTCTTTCTTTTCAATCTCATTCTAGCGGTAAGAATGTTCCACAAGTCAATCTCTTCATATGCCATACCCAAACCAATGATGTGAACATTAGTTCTAAACAACAAATCAATCCAGCATGAATCTTGATTATCTTCTCTATTCTGTAGGTAGTTGTCTATCTCTGCAACATAACTGCAATAATCTGAAAGACCTAACATGATAGAACTCGGGACTTCGGCATCCCCATGTATGTTCCATATAGAAACTCTTTTTGTTTCATTTCTAAGAGTCATATGTTTGTACAAACAACTCCTCGATTGAATTGAAGTCTCTTTCTGATAGCCATTGTCTATGAATGTACGATTCAGGAAAAGTTCATAGTTTGTAGTTATAAAATGATCTACTTTTAATTCGGCTAATTTTTTATAAAAGTAAGAAGGAACTGATTCCTGTAATTCTTTGCTAAGAGTTCCTTTTAGATTCTCTTCTGTATTCACATCTACCATCAAGAATGACTCATCATCGTCCTCAGTCACAAAGTATTTACCATCCTCAGTGATTAAAAAAGCTTCGTCTGTTTCTTTTTGTGGTAAAATTATATATTCATACTTCAAAGTATTGCTTTGTATAGGTGGTAAGGAAGTTTTCTCGGATATATCTTTTAATACTTGATCCCAAGATTTGCCTCCACCTAACAAATTAATACCATTCCCATATAAAATAGTAGTTTCCATAAGCTATTCCACTTTTACTTTTCCTGTTACAACATCATTGATAATTATCTGCTTACGCTCTTGTAGGAGAGATATTTGTTTTCGATAAAGATTAATTGACTGTTCTATCTTTAATATGTTTGTTCTAATATATAAACAAATTTCACTTTGCTCATCTAAAGGAGGTATTGCACAATAGATTGAAAATAAATCTGACGTGTACAATCTGGATAACCCTGCGCCAACTCCTGTTATAAGTTTAACAAACTCATGAATGCACTTTGGTGTCTTGAAAATATATTCTAAGAATGACAAGTTTGCTCTTCCTGTTGAAGAATATACAGCATAATCAGGGCTGACCAATCCATCATATTCAGAGACATTAAACACACCTAGGTGTGCTTTGAGTTTATTGAATACAAGATTACCCTTCTCTACTATTTTTGCTCCTACAAATGAAGATGCCATATTTGGAATAGTTCCCATCTCTCGAGTTGGAATCAATCCATAAAGTTGGCTCATCGACAAAGGCTCTTCGCATCCTTGCATTGAGCGTTTCTTAGATTCTTTTAGAAGATATTTTATGCGAATAGTATTCCAATGCTCAGGAATCTCCCCAATCCATTCCACTCCACTATCTTTCATTTTTACATTAGGGTCAAGTCCTTTGGTTATAGCATTGTTAATGATGATTTGCTTACGTTCGTTAAGTAGCTCTATCATCCTTTGTTGCTGAGCTATGGCAGCATCAATTTTTGATGTCGCTTCATCAAGATATGTTGCTATGGCTTCTTGCTCATCTAAAGTAGGAACAGGAATTTTATAAGCCATGAAAGAATCAAAAGGCACAGTTTTTCTTAATCCCTTATAATAAGGCTTCAATCTCTTTGCATCATCAATATACAAAAAGTAGTAGGTTAAAAAACGGTCAGTCAGTTTGGAATTCTTCCGATTAAACACATCATAAGCTCCTGTAATCATTCCATCATAAGGTGAAATTCCTACCGCTCGGGGGGTCTCTTCATTATCAAAGTTACAAAAAATAAAGTCATTTTGTTGTACTTTTTGATAAGTTACGAATGATGCAGGAAATTTACCCTCAGGGTTCTCCATATCTCTTTTAATAACCCCTTTTAATGTCAAGGATAATAAATCATATAGTCTAAATTTACTTCCAACTATATCCTTTTTATATCTCAAGATATGCTTTAGAGCTAACATTTTCCAATGACTCGGAATCTCTCCCAGCCACTTCACGCCACTATCCTTATACTCACTATATCGTTGCATCGGTTATTCTCCTTTCTGTTGCAAACGGAAGAACTCCTTCTGATTCTCGATCTCGCGACGAAGCTCGTCTTGAGTAGGCATGTAGGTAAGATATTTAGCTGCGAAGAGTTGGTCGTTTCCATTTAACACTGAGTAGTGGGCTACATCTTCGTCTGTCTCGGCACAAAGCAGCATGCCTATGGTAGGATTATGTCCATCGGGGCGTACCAGTTCGTCGTACATCTTCACATACATGTCCATTTGGCCTACGTCCTGATAGCGCAGCTTAGTTGTCTTCAAATCAATGAGTACAAAGCAGCGAAGATGGTAGTTGTAGAATACGAGGTCGATATAGTAGTCTTCCTTTTCTGTATGTATATGTTTCTGACGGTCAACAAAGGCAAAACCTTTTCCAAGTTCCATGAGAAATGGAATTAGATGGTCAATGATGCTTTGCTCCAAACTGCTTTCCGTATAGTTTATGTTGTTCTTGAATCCTAAAAATTCGGCAATTACGGGATTCTTCATAAACTCCAATTTGTCTTGCAACGGAGTTGTCAGTCGCAGCATCTCATCACGTACGATCGCTTTGTCTTGCGACAGGAGCAGTCGATGATAATATTGTGATGCCACATTACGCTGGAGTGTTCGGGTACTCCACATTTCGTTGGCAGCCTCTTGCTCGTACCATGCTCGGGCCTCGGCATTGTTTTCCTGTAGAATAATGCTATAATGCGTCCACGAAAGTCGTAAGGCATGCAAAGGATTTAAATTGCTATAGATATCGGACTCTTGAAATAGTCCCATCGCTGCTGATACAATCTCAGATTGTCCCGTCGGTGATGGGACAATGTCAGAGTTGCCACCAACAAGCTGGAAGAGCTGAGGAAAGGACTTGTAGAAAGATATAAACCGATAAAGGTTGTTGCGAGAATAGCCACTACCAAATCTTCCAGTCAGTTCTTTTGCAAGATTTCTTATGACCTGTTCACCATACTCAGCCCGCTGATCTTGCAGCACTTCATGTTGGATACGCATACCTAAAAGCCAATTGCGCTTGACCAACGTATCGTTTACAGCCTTGAAGGCAATAGACTTTGCTTGCTCAATGATATAGCATGCATCTTGAAGCAGATGTTCTGATTGGGGTACGATATGGTTGTTCATCATGGCATGAGATTGAAAAGTGATTGAATAAAGCCTTGACTCTTTCGGTCGAGTTCCAAGATGTCACGTTCGTTCTCTTCGAGTGATCGTAAAGGTACTGGCTTATAGAAATACTTGTTGAAAGAGATTTCACAGCCAATCTTTGTAAGCGGAAGATTTATCCATGCATCAGCAACATAGGGACGCACCTCGCGTTGGAAGTATTCGTATATATTTTCCTTGACGGGGATCTTCTCGGTGTCGCGAAGGTCACTGTCAGTCTCATACTCTATATATCCAGCTTTTTCAGAAGCGTAGTATCCATAATCAGGCAACAACGAGTGGTCGATGTCATATACTCCAGTCAGTAATTCAATGTCCTTACTATTAGGTTTGTGCTCCTTCTTAATCACTGGTTTGGCTTCGGGATCAGTTTCAGACATGGCACGAGTAATAGCTTTCAAATTAGCAGCAGACACAGCAAGTTTCAATTCCTTAGCGGCTTTGCCAACCTTTGCTGAGAATTCATTATAATCCATATATACATCTGTGCCCACGGATTTCATCAGTTGCTTGGCTGTTTGCATCAAGTCACGACGAGATTTCCATTCCTTGGAAGAGATGAACTTCGCCAATTTCTTGTCGGCCATCTTGATGTCATTATCATTGAAGTATTCTTTGATGGCAGGAACTTCATCATCGAGACCGTCAAATACACGCTCTCCATAAGTTTGGTAAAGCCATTTGGATAGCTCCATATTGGTTTTGTCGTAAAGGAGTTCGTCAATCTTCAATGCATTGAATTGACTGCGAAGACGTAAGGGACGTTCAATTGTCACACTATAGTAACGGAAGTCGTCACCATCGAACACCTTTGAGGCAACCTTATCCTCACCAGCCTCCTTTTCCACAAAGTCCATATAAGTTTTCAATATAGCATCTTGATAAAAGGAGGTTATAGTACAATTACGGGAACCTTGGTTCTTACGTAATTTCTCGAAGGATTGGGATGCGTCTATCAGCTGTATCTTTCCTTTGCGATTATCCGCTTTCTTATTGGTGAGAATCCAAACGTAAGTAGTGATGCCTGTATTGTAAAAAATATTGTTAGGCAACTGGATAATAGCATCCACTAGATCATTCTCGATGACATACCTTCGAATGTTGCTTTCACCACTGCCTGCATCGCCTGTAAAAAGAGATGAGCCATTATGAATAGAAGCTACTCGACTGCCTTGTGGCTGCAAGTCTAAAGGTTTCATCTTGTCCACCTCTTCTAACATGAAGAGCAGTTGTCCGTCGGAAGTTCTGGGAGTAGAGTCTAAAATTTCTGTTTCACCAGCAAAATTGGTTATCGACAATTCAAACCGATGATCCAATAAGGCCTTTTCGTGATAAATCTTCTTCTTATCTTCTTTCCACGACTTACCGTAGGGAGGATTAGTTAACTGGTAGCCGAAAGATTGACCTTGGAAATAGTCTTCTGTAATAGTATTTCCTCTATGCATGCCGCTAGGGTCAACGCCTTTTATAATTAAATCAGATTTACAAATGGCATAGGTCTCAGGGTTAATCTCAGTGCCGGAAAGTTGTATTGCTTCAGTACGGACACCGATACTTAACAAGTACTCGCGCCCTTCTGTCAGCATACCTCCTGACCCTTCGGCTGGGTCGTGTAATGAAATAATCTTGGGGAGATTCTCTTTGACAGGTTCAAACAAAACGCGTGCTAATAATGAGATTACATCACGTGGTGTAAAGTGCTCACCAGCTTCCTCGTTGTTCTCTTCATTGAAACGTCGCAACAACTCTTCGAAGACAGTTCCCATTCCAACATTTGTAAGAGCTGGGAGAGGAAGGCCGTCGGGATCGTTCTGCACTTGATCGGTCAAGTTGATGCGGGAATCTGTAATGCGCTCTATTATGGATAATAAACGGTCGTTGTCTGCTAATTTTCGCGCTTTTGCATAATACTCAAAGTTCTTTAATACGTCACGGACATTCTCGCTATATCCATTAAGATACTCAACAAAGTTGTCGTAAAGTATATCGTTGTTATCGGAAGCCGTCGATTTTAATCGGTTCAATGTCCATTTGCTGGTATTAAAATAGGTGAGTCCAGTTATGTCTTTCAGTGCATCTTCATCCACCTCTTCCAGTCCCATTTCCTTTTGCTGCTTCAATTCCTCCTCAATATCCATTTTGGTTGGTTCCAGCAATGCATCCAAACGTCGCAAAACAACCATTGGCAATATCACATCGCGATATTGCCCACGGAGGAACACATCGCGCAAAACATCATCGGCAATATTCCATATCAGAGAGACTATTTGGCTATGATTGAATTCCATCTCTTTTATCGTTTTACCAATTATATATATTCTGCAAATCTACAAAATAATATCCAAAGTCTGCCTATCTTGTCCGATTTATTTTAGAGGACACGCAAAGCGTGTACGATAACGAAAGCGAGCAAGCTTCGCTCATTTATGAGTTATGAAACGTGTTCGCGCCCAAAGGGGATAAAGGTAATTATGAAACAAGGTTCTTGGACGAGCGCAAGCATTCGACACACGCAGAGCACGGTTTTCTCCCTAATTTTCTGTGTAAAGTCGATATTCTCTCCCTACTTTTCATCGGTTTCTCCCTACTTTTTTGCAGATAGTGACATTCGGTCGGAAATATGGCACGGATGATGGTGTTTATAGAAGATACTTTATACATGATTTTCTTTTTTATTCTTAATTTATACCCCTACCTTTGTAGTGGAATAGTTGACATTACATAGAACAACGATATATAAGTAGTACGATGAGACCATACATTATTTGCCACATGATGTCGCTCCTTGACGGACGCATTGATTGTGATGTGACGGAACAGATCGAGGGTGGCGACGAGTATTACGAGGCACTGGACCTGCTGGATTGCCCATCGACATTGATGGGGAGAGTGACCATGCAGATGCATTATGCACTGCCAGAGTCCTTCGCAGCCGAAGACAAATCGTCCATTGGCGACGAGCAGTATCACGTAGCCATCGAGGCCAAGGGGTATATCGTAGCCATTGACACGATGGGTAAGCTGCGCTGGCCACAGAACCAGTTTGACGGGATGCCTCTTCTCGTAATCACATCGGAGGATTGCCCGAAGGAGTATCACGACACGCTAACCAGGCAGCATATCTCATGGGTAGCAACGGGCAAGGACGGGATTGACCTGCCCAGAGCGATGGAGATCCTATACGAGGAGTTTGGCGTGGAGAGGCTGAGCGTCACAGGCGGCGGAAACATCAACGGGGCATTCCTGAAGGCAGGACTACTCGACGAGGTGGGCATGATGTGGTGCCCAGGCATTGATGGGCGCAAGGGCATGGCGGCCGCATTTGATGGCCTGGATGCCGACATTGCTCCCACCAAGCTACAGTTGATGAGTGTGGAGAGGATGGGCGAAACCATCTGGGCAAAGTATAAGGTGTGAGGGTGCGTATGCGTATGGATGAACCAAACAGGAAAGCAAGTGCTGAGGCGTGTGAATGATAAAAGTAGAAACGGATTCTTGCGGATTATTGTAGTTTTTCGGAAATGATTTGTACCTTTGCCGAGGAATTGATGGAGTATGCTTTTAAATAAAGGTGTATTCTGATAAAGTAATCAAGAGAATGAAAGATATTATTATATTAGGTATAGAGTCGTCGTGTGACGATACTTCGGCGGCGGTTATCAAGAATGGTGAGTTGCTGTCGAACGTAACGGCCAGTCAGGCTGTGCACGAAAGTTATGGTGGGGTGGTGCCCGAGCTTGCCTCACGTGCTCATGAGCAAAACATCGTCCCTGTAGTGGACCAGGCGCTCAAGAAGGCGGGCATAGCTAAGGAGGAACTCTCGGCTGTGGCGTTTACACGTGGCCCCGGCTTAATGGGATCGCTGCTTGTGGGCGTGTCGTTCGCCAAGGGTTTTGCCCGCTCGCTGGATATTCCGATGATTGATGTAAACCATTTGCAGGGGCATGTACTGGCACATTTCATACAAGAGCCCGAGGCGAAGAAGGAGACGCCTAAGTATCCTTTCCTGTGTCTGTTGGTGTCAGGTGGAAACTCACAGATTGTTCTAGTCAAGGCCTACAATGATATGGAGGTGATAGGTCAGACCATCGATGATGCAGCAGGCGAGGCCATTGACAAATGCTCCAAAGTGATGGGGTTGGGCTATCCGGGAGGACCCATCATCGACCGACTGGCTCGCCAGGGAAATCCCAAGGCCTTCGCATTCAGTAAACCTAATATTGCGGGCTACGATTATAGCTTCAGCGGACTGAAGACCTCGTTCCTTTATTTTCTGCGCGACAGGCTGAAGGAAAACCCCGATTTCATCGAACAAAATAAGGAGGACTTGGCGGCTTCGCTCGAAGCAACCATTGTGGATATCCTGATGAAGAAGTTGCGCCTTGCAGCCAAGGAACTGGGCATCAAGGAAGTGGCTGTGGCTGGTGGCGTATCGGCCAATACAGGACTACGCAATGCCTTCCTCGACCATGCACGACGCTATAAGTGGAACGTGTATATCCCCAAGTTTGGCTACACGACCGACAATGCGGCCATGATTGCTATCACGGGATATTACAAGTTTATGGACAATGACTTCTGCTCGATAGACAAACCGGCATATTCTCGCGTTTCCATCGAGTAAAATAGGCAAAAGCAGTGGACGAGGAACTCTACAAAATAGCCCAATCCATCGAAGTGACCCTTTCGGACAAGGGATGGAGCGTGGTTACTGCCGAAAGCTGTACGGGAGGAGGCATAGCCGCTGCATTGACCGCAGTGCCCGGTAGTTCGGCTTGTGTAAGGGGTGGTATCGTGGCTTATACAGAGGAAATGAAGATGCTTCTGCTGGGTGTAAAGCCCGAGACATTGCATACGGAGGGAGTGGTGAGCGAACAGACCGTAATAGAGATGGCGCAAGGTGCAATGAAATCGATGAATTCGGATTTTTCCGTGGCGACATCGGGCATAGCAGGCCCATCGGGCGGGACTGAAGAACTGCCAGTAGGTACCATTTGGGTGGCTGCGGCATCGCGTACCCGTATGCTCACTCATTGCATCCGCAATTATGATAAGGGGAGAGTGCAAAATACACGAAATGCAGTGCTAATAGCATTGGAAATGCTGCAAAAAGTAGTGGAAATGGAAGAAAATCAACCATAAAATAAAATTAATAGCTGATTTATTTGGCTATTCCATAAAAAAGTAGTTATTTTGCACGCTGAAATTTGAATGCAGAGCAAAATAAACATCAAAATTAGATAGAAATGTCGAAGATTTGTCAAATTACCGGTAAGAAAGCCATGATTGGCAACAACGTTTCACACTCTAAGCGTAGAACAAAGCGCACATTCGAGGTGAACTTGTTTAGAAAGAAATTCTTCTATGTAGAAGAGAATTGTTGGATTCAGTTGCGCTTGAGCGCCGCTGGTCTTCGTTTGATTAACAAGAAAGGTTTGGACGCTGCTTTGAAGCAAGCTTTTGCTGAGGGTCACTGCACTCCGAACGACATTAAAGTAATTGCGTAAAGGAGAGACTGATTATGGCAAAGAAAGTAAAAGGTAACAGAGTTCAAGTTATCCTCGAGTGCACAGAGCACAAGGAGAGCGGTATGCCGGGTACATCTCGTTATATCACCACAAAGAACAGAAAGAATACAACTGAGAGATTGGAGTTGAAGAAGTACAATCCTATCTTGAAGCGTGTAACAGTTCACAAGGAAATTAAGTAATAACCCTTATATATAATAGGATAGACTATGGCAAAGAAAGCGGTTGCATCTCTTCAGACGGGTAAGTCAAGCTCTTACTCTAAAGTGATCAAGATGGTGAAGTCTCCGAAGACCGGCGCTTACATTTTCGATGAGCAGATGGTACCTTCAGAGAAAGTACAAGAGTACCTCAAGAAGTAATAAGACATTACAATATGTATAGCGAAGCCCTGCAACCTCTGTTGTGGGGCTTTCTTAATTTCAATTCAACCAACATGGATATAGGATTTCTCAATCGATTCGAAGAAAAGATACAGAACGAGCTGCTGCACATATGCACCTCGCACGGTATGCTTGAAGGTGTGTTGTTGGCTACGGACGACATCACCGACCATTGGAATGTATTGGCTCCAGAGTATGTTGCCGATGCTGTAGGGCAGATTGCCGACTATCCTACCGTGTCGGTAGCTTGGGCGGGCTACTTGGGGCTAGCCGTGGCGCATGGATGGGACAAGAACTGGCAGGAGTGTCTGAAGACTCCCTATAATGCGTATTATGGCAGCCAGGGATTTGACGATATGGACGAACATATCATAGAACACATCCTTGGCCTTGCGCTTGATTCCCGTGAGGCAGAAAAGATAGAGGGTGTGATACGCAGCTGCGCACAAGCGGCCGTTACGCTCATCCGACGCGAACAGATAGAGCCACAGAGCCCAATGGCTTTCCATGTATTTGCACGCGCTGTCAAGGTGATGTATCGCATAGGTGCGGCAATAGAGCTCAAGCGCTTGGGGTACAAGTTCGAGGAGATGGCACTACCACCACACTTCGGCATACGCCCTGAATGCTGATATACTTAGATTGGATATTTATAAGTAAAGTATGTGCGTAGCTTTCAGCTACGCATTTTTTCTGTTACTCCGTTAGAGTGAGCAAAAGAATGGTACAAGTAAAGGAACGCTTAGATCTACCATAAGTCCGTGGAAGATGGCCACTGGAACAAATTGCGTGCCACTGACGCGTGAGATTGTGGGTAGGGTAGTGTCCGCTGTCGTGGCACCTCCTATGCTTATAGGAGCGAGAGGACCGAATGCGCGTAATAGCAGAGGAGCTAGTAGTAGAGCTGTAATCTCGCGTAATACGTTATACATTAATGCTACCGTTCCGAGCTCTATGCCTCTAACCTCGGTAATGAGCATGCTTGACAAGGAATAGTAGCCAAATCCGGAGCTGACAGCAAGCCAATCGGTAAGGCTGCGGTTGGTGAGTAGCATGGCTGTGAGCAATGCTCCGAGCCATGTACCCAAGATGGTGACTATGGGCATCATCACAAATCCTTTCTTGATATGGCGAAAGTTTTTTCGTAGTTCCTCATTTTGCCCTATGCTGAAACCTACGCACACTAACAGTAAGCACAAGCTATAGAATGAGGCACCGGAAGGAAGGTATTCATCTGCTCCAAAATAACCCAATAGACATCCGCTTGAGAAGCATACAAAGATGATGATGCTCTCTTGCATGGTGGTCCACACTCCTCGTAAGCTGAACCGAACTGTAGTGCTGCGTTCTGCCTTTCGGAGATGTTCGTGTTCTTTGGGCTGCACGCTCCGCCAAAGTAGCAGTGATCCTGCTCCGCAACATATTGTTGTGAGGACGGTGATGAGAAGAGCTTCGGAACCTAATATGCCGAGTGATTCAACTAATACATCATTTCCACCTACCTCAATGCCTATGATAAACAACATTACCCATATGGATATCTGCAAAAGTCGGCTCACCCAAGCTTGGGGCCAACGACGCAACAGATAGCCTATAAGCACGCTACCCCATAGTATAAGTAGTACAATTAGCATGTTGGATGGGCTTGGGTTTATGGTTTACTATTATCATGGAATATGGCGCTACACTTGCTATATCGTGTAGATTGGTCGCCTGTTATAACAAGTAATTCGTTAAATAGTTTGTGTTTACAATCTTTTTTGTCTACCAATAAGCGTCTAATCTTTAAAGAAGTTTGGCTTTTTAGCTCTTGCCTCTTCCAGACTCATCAGTGGCTTCTGTCCCTTCTGTGCAAACTCCTGACGCAAGGCCTCCTGCTCCTCACGCAGACGTGCCACATAAGCATCGCGTGTTTCCTCATTGAGCAAGGCTGCTGCCACGCCCGAGTTTTGCGAGGCATCTTTTACATACACCACGGGACCATCATACACAGGGGCAATCTTCAGTGCTGTATGCATAGCACTCGTAGTGGCTCCTCCGATGAGCAGAGGAACGCTGATGCCTGCTTCACGCAAAGCTGTAGCCACATTCACCATCTCGGCCAGCGAGGGAGTGATGAGTCCGCTGAGTCCGATAATGTCGGGACGGCACTCAAGCACCTTCTGCACGATATCCTCGGCAGGCACCATTACGCCCATATCAATGATGTCGTAGCCATTACAGCCCATCACCACACTGACGATGTTCTTGCCTATATCGTGCACGTCGCCTTTGACGGTGGCGAGGAGGACCTTTTTTAATTGACAATTGACAATTGACAATTGACAATTATTTTCCGAACGATTTACTCCCGAGTTTTTTGGTAATCCAGGAACTTCTCCATTGTCAATTGTCAATTGTGAATTGTCCATTGTCAATATCTCCACCGCCTGCTTCATCGTACGGGCTGTCTTCACCACTTGAGGAAGGAACATACGGCCTTCGCCAAACAGGCGTCCCACCTCCTGCATGCCTGCCATCAAGGGACCTTCGATGATGGCTACGGCCGAGGGGTATTGGGTGAGTGCTTCGGCAAGGTCTGCCTCAAGAGTCTCGCTGGTGCCCTTGATGAGTGCCTGTTGCAGGCGCTGCTCCAAAGAAAGGGTAGACTTCTCTAATTGTGAATTGTGAATTGTGAATTGTGAATTATTAGAGTACTCCGATGCTATACCGATAAGCCTCTCGGTGACACCTGGAGCACGGTTTAGTATCACATCCTCAATGGCCGTGAGCAGTTCGGCAGGGATATCGTCGTAGCGCACTGAGGTGGCGGGGTTGACGATACCCATATCCATACCGGCCTTGATAGCATGGTAGAGGAATACGGCATGCATAGCTTCGCGCAGGTAGTTGTTGCCACGGAAGGCAAAGGAGAGGTTGCTCACACCACCACTCACATGAGCTCCCTGAAGATGGGTGCGTATCCACTCCGTAGCGCGGATAAAGTCGATGGCATAGCTGTCGTGGGCCTCTATACCCGTAGCCACAGCCAGGATATTGGGGTCGAAAATAATGTCTTGGGGCGGCATACCTACCACATCGACCAGCAGATGATAAGCACGCTCACAGATAGCGGTGCGACGTTCATACGTGTCGGCCTGTCCCTGTTCATCAAATGCCATCACCACCACGGCAGCACCGAGACGGTGTATCTCGCGAGCATGAGCGAGGAAAAGTTCCTCGCCCTCCTTGAGCGATATGGAGTTGACAACACACTTGCCTTGTATGCACTTGACGGCTGCCGTGATAACCTCCCAGCGCGATGAGTCCACCATGATGGGCACGCGGGCTATATCGGGTTCCGAAGCGATGAGGTTAAGGAAATGCACCATTTCCTGCTTCGTGTCGAGCAAGCCATCGTCGATATTGATGTCGAGCAGTTGTGCTCCATCCTCCACCTGTTGGCGGGCAATGGAGAGCGCTTCGTCATATTTCTTTTCGTTGATGAGTCGCAGGAACTTGCGCGAACCAGCCACATTGCAGCGTTCGCCCACGTTGATGAAGTTGCGCTCGGGAGTCACCTCGCAGAGTTCCAGACCCGAGAGCCATAATGCCTCGGGGCGTGCAGCCGGCACGTGAGGCTTGGCACCAGGTATAAGCGGCGCATACTCGGCAATATAGGCATCGGTAGTGCCGCAGCAACCACCGATGATGTTTACTAACCCCTCATCCATATACTCCTTCACCTGCAGAGCCATCTCGGCAGGTGTCTGGTCATATCCGCCGAGACTATTGGGGAGTCCGGCATTGGGGTAGCACGATATATAGTAGGGCGCACGTGAGGCCAGCGCCTTGAGGTAAGGCTTCATCTGTGCAGCACCGAATGAGCAGTTGAGTCCTACGGAGAAGATATCGGCATGGCTCACCGAGGCGAGGAAGGCATCGAGCGTCTGTCCCGAGAGGGTGCGTCCTGCCGCATCGGAGATGGTCACCGAAAGCATCAGCGGCACACGGCGTCCCATGCGCTCCATCACTTGCTCGGCTGCATAGATGGCTGCCTTAGCATTGAGCGTATCAAAGATGGTTTCGATGAGCAGCGCATCCACGCCTCCTTCGATGAGTGCCTGCATCTGTTCGTCGTAGGCTTCTACAAGTTCGTCGTAAGTGATGGCACGCATGGCTGGGTCATTCACGTCGGGGCTGAGCGAGCAGGTCTTGTTGGTGGGACCTACTGAGCCTGCCACGAAGCGCGGCTTGTCGGGTGTGCTCACGGCATCGGCACACTGGCGTGCAATGGTCGCAGCAGCGAGGTTGATCTCGCGGCACAGATGCTCACAGCCATAGTCGGCCATGGAGATGCGCTGGGCATTGAACGAGCAGGTCTCGATAATATCGGCTCCAGCTGTGAGGTAACGGTTATGAATGCCGGCAATCACCTCGGGACGGCTGAGGCAGAGCAGGTCGTTATTGCCCTTCTGTAGACCGGGCAAGTGGGCAAAGCGTTCACCACGAAAGTCCGCTTCAGTGAGTCCGCACTGCTGTATCATGGTGCCCATAGCACCGTCAAGGATGAGCACACGCTCTTTGATGATATCTTGTAATCGTTGCATAGTATCGTTTTTGGAAACAGAGTACAAAGTTCGCATAAATATTTGATACACACAAATACAGCATGCGCAATTTACAAAGCAAATGCCATTCTGAGCTCCATAGAGCATACAGAATGGCAATAGCAGCATGAGGTTCACATAGACTCCTGCCTACGTTCGTTTCTTGGTCCCCGTATGAGTAAAGATGGTAGGCTTCACCGGCTTCTTCTGCTCACATGCGATGCGCGAAGGCGTGGGGTACTCCAGTTTCTCGAGGTCGGTGATGGCTGCACGGATGTCGCCCAGCAGCATGTCGGCCATATCGCGGCTGAAGCCTTGGCGCACCACGATACGCATCACTACGCTGTCCTCGATATCCTTGGGCATGGTGTAGGCAGGTACCATCCATCCGCTCTGTTTGAGTTTGTCTTGCAAGTCATAGAGCGTCCACTTGGCTTTCTTCGCATAGTCTTCCTTCATGTACCATATAAATAGGGGGTTCACGATGTCCTGACTGTAGTTCTTGAAGGGTGCCATCTTGCCAATCTCCGAGTGGAGGTAGCGTGCTATCTCCATGGAGTTGTGCTGCACCTGACGGTAACCTTCGAAACCGAGGCGGATGAACTGGTAGTACTGGCCCAGCACCTGTGCACCGGGGCGGGAGAAGTTGAGTCCTACCTGCGTGATGTCGGCGCCAAGGTAGTTGACCGAGAAGGACATCTTGCCCGGCAGGTACTTCTTGTCTTTCCATACCACCCATCCGAGGCCGGGGTATACGAGGCCGTACTTGTGGCCTGAGGTGCTGATGGAGAGCACCCACTTGAGACGGAAGTCCCACTTCTTCTCGGGCTGCAGGAAGGGGAGTATGAATCCGCCCGAGGCAGCATCCACATGGATGGGAATGTCGTACCCCGTACGTGCATTGTACTCGTCGAGTGCGGCGTCGAGTGCCTCCACATCATCGTTGAGCCCTGTCCAGGTGACGCCCTGGATGGGCACTACGCAAATGGTGTTCTCATCGCACAGTTCAATCACCTGCTTGGGGTCGAGGGTGATGTTGTCGAGCGTGAGGGGCACGGTACGCATCTCTATCTGCCAGAGGTCGGCAAACTTCTCCCACACCACCTGATAGCCTGTGGAGATGATGAAGTTGGGCTTGTCGGTAGGCTTGCCCTGTGCTTTGCGACGTTCCTTCCAGCGCAGCCATGCAGCCACACCGCCCAGCATGCAGGCCTCAGAGGAGCCGATGGCCAGGGCGCCCGTCTTCCACTGCGCCTTTTCGGGCGTGTTCCACAGGTTGGCCATGATATTGATGCATTTGGCACACATCACCGCCACGCGCGGATACTCCGTCTCGTCGATATAGTTGAGTGCGATGGCCTCATTCATCAAGCGTGTGGCATAGGGGTCCATATAGGTAGTGACGAAGGTGGCAAGGTTGAGGCGAGGCTGTGTCTGCGCAAAGGTCTCGTCCTTCACCATCTGATAAGCAATGTCGGGGCGTGTGCCCTGCTGGGG
>JAZPZS010000083.1:0-5668 GCA_045544835.1 Bacteroidaceae bacterium
CGTTGCTTTGACAATTTTATCGTGAACATGTTGGGAGCTATTGCTGCATATTGTATGTTTCCGAAAAAGCCGTGTATCAATGTACAGAGGACATTGGATACACAGCTTACTCTATTTTGAATTCGTCGAACTCACGTTAAAGTTATGGTGCTAAAACACGCTCTTCTGAGGAACTAAAGCAAACTGCAAGAATACTCCTCGGGGAAACTAAAGTTTCCTTCGTCGCAACCGACGCTATCATACCGCGTTGCCGTCGCAACCGACGCCAAACCGATAGTAAAGATAAGCTCGCTTAATCTATACCGAGGTGCGAATGAGGGAAACTGCAAGTTAACCGACGGTTTCATACCACGTCGGCGCTTGCTCGAACTTTCAGTTCTCAATTATCAATTTGTCCAAATGTCCCTGGCGTCGGAACATAGGCCCTTGTGTTCTGCCGCCCAATAGCCTGCAGCTTGCCAGCCTTGACCAGTGCCTTCAGCTTGGCCAGTGCCGCATAGCGGCTGCACTCGCACACGTGCTCAAACTCGGAGCGTTGTATGCTGCGGTGGGTGGTGAAGAACTCCGTCAGGCGCTTCTCGATGACGGCATCGGTGAGCTGCTTGTTCCCTGTGGGGCCACCGCTCACGATGACAGCCCCACGTAGGATGTGTTGCAGCTCGGCGCAGGGGCTGAACACGATACGGCTCACCTCGATGTCCTTGCTTGTGATGTGGTCCTCCTTGCGTTTGTTCTTGCAGGTGAGCGCCAGACTGAAGGTACCTATGTGGTCTATCTCCACACGGTTGCCGTCGAGCAGGGCATCGCCGATGCGCTGGCCCACAGCTTGCAGCACGGCCAGCACGTCCGACTCGGTAACGCTGCAGGCGTGGTTGATGTCCTTGGCTATTTGGGCGGTGCTGATGACCTCGCTGCTCACGACGCTCACGGCCATCGTGGGGTTCTTCTTCGTGGCCTTGCCCTGAAGGTCGTTTCTCACATGTAACTGGTAGGCAATAGTGCCCGACTTCTTGGTTGCTGTTCCTCGTTTCATAAGTTTTAATTTGTGGAGTTAAAGGGAGTTAGAAGGAGATAGACTCCACTTCGCTTCGTTCAGGAGATAAAGGCCGATAGTCTTTACGCGCGAAAGGACATTCGGCATTTAACTTCCTCTATATTCATTTAACTCCTTATGACTACATAATTTTTGTTTAATTCATTTATCGTATGATGGACATCAGCCAACTGAATTATGGTCATCGGTCAGTTGTGTGATAGTGGTCAATCGAGCGGACGATGCCCATCGTACGATAAGTTTTCTTTGTGCAAAATTATAGAAAAGTATGCACTCCTGCAAGCTTTTGCACAGTGAAATTATCTTATTGACATCGCTTTTCTGGTGTTGTATCTTCGCTTCCGAAATGAGGCGAGTCTGGTTAACGTTAGCGTTATCATTAAGGTTAGGAAATATAGTTTGCTATTTTCCCTCCCGTAGCATATCAAATTCAGAACAAACGCTGTTGGCGGCATCGTAACTTTGCTGTTGAAACAGTTTAATCCGTAGCTCGTTGACGAGAGAAACAGGTCAACAGATGATACAGATAGAACAGATGATTCGCACGTTGCACTTGCGATTGTTCCATGAAAAAGAACAGTGTTTTCCGTGCAATCTGTTGACAAAGAATAAACGACAAAGACAATACTATTATGAAAGAATTATTTCTGAAAGCAATCGAGTGGCTGCGAAGAAGAGTAACAGCGCTCAAGAGAGAAGAGGGAAGAGTGAAGAGGGAAAAGGTAGAGAATACGTGGGGCGTGTACGTTGACGTTAACGATAACGAAAACCCAGTAAAGGTTAAGGGTGATAGGTTAGAGGGGAGCAAAGCTCGGATTTCGAAGGTCGAAAGACGCCATCATAACGATGACGATAAATCTTTCAACTCTCATTTTTCAACTTTCAACTCAAAACTGACCATTCCCGAGATCGAGGCCCTACTCCGCGAAAAGTACGAGCTGCGCTACAATGTGCTCACCGAGCAGTCCGAGTACCGCATGAAGGGCAGTGATGCACCATTCGCTGCCGTCACCCAGCGCGTCTACAAGACCTGGATGGCCGACCTCCAGGCCGACGGGCACAACGTGTGGTGGGCCGAGGGCGTGCGCATTGCTGCCGAGTCCATGCACATCGCACCCTACCACCCCGTGACGCACTACTTCAGTACGCTCCCCGAGTGGGACGGCACCGACCGCCTGCGCCCCTTGATGCAGCGCCTCACCACCGATGAGACGATGGTGGGCTACCTCTGTCGCTGGATGCTTGCTCTGGTGATGCAGGCGCAGGGCAGGGACGATGCCCTCTATGCCAACAGCGTGGCACCCATCCTCGTGAGCGAGCAGCAGGGCATGCACAAGAGCACCTTCTGCCGACTGCTCCTGCCGCCCGAGCTGCGTATGTTCTACACCGACAACTTCGACCTTTCGGCCGAGAACCAGTGTGAGCGCAAGATCGTCGACTGCCTCCTCATCAACCTCGACGAGTATGACCGCTACTCGGCCCGCAAGCAGAGCACGCTGAAGAACCTCATGCAGATGCCCACGCTCCGCATGCGCAAGGCCTATGCCAAGCAGAGCACCACGCTGCCCCGCATCGCCTCGTTCATCGGCACCAGCAACAGTCATGCCCTGCTCACCGACGAGAGCGGCAGCCGCCGCTTCCTCTGCCTCGACATCCGCGAGATGATTGATGTGGACACTCCCATCGACCACCGCCAGCTCTATGCCCAGTGCCTTCACCTGCTCGCCGAGGGCGAGCGTCATTGGTTCAATGCCGATGAGGTGCGCGACATCGAGCGCCGCAACCGCCGTTACCGTCGCCACCAGCCCGTAGAGGAGCTCTTCTTCCGCCACTACCGTCTGCCCCGTGAGGGCGAGGTGGCACAGATGCTCAGCTCCGCCGACATCTACGAGCACCTGCACGGCATCAACGCTCGCCTGATGGAGCGCGTGAGCGCCTACCGCTTCGGCAGCATCCTCCGTGCCATGGGCGTTACTCGCCACCAGTACCACGACCGCCGCGTGTATGCGGTGATTCCGCTGAGGAGGGGTGATTAACGTTTAGCGAACTTCGATGAACGTCAATTGATTATTGTTATCGTCAACGTTATCGTTACTCTGCCAAAGTGCCGCCACTATCTCACTTATGCATAGCGCATTAAGGAGCAGCGGCGACGCTTCGGTAGATGGTTGCGGAAAAGAGGCAACAAACAGATGAAAAATCCATCCTGTGGTTGAAAAATTGTAAATGAAAAACACTATATTTGCATAATTTATAATAAAACGAATAAAACTACACGATATTTACTATGCAAACGCAACGTACGATAACCGTATTTTTAGCCTCCAGCGATGAGTTGATGAACGATCGTAATAGTTTCCAAGCGCTTATAGCCAGTTTGGATGACATTTACGAAGAACGTGGTGTACGCATCAAGTGCAAGCGTTGGGAAGATTTCAATGCATACTGTACAGGTGATCGTACACAAGACCAATACAACAAGGTTGTTCGCGCGAGTGACATGTGCATCTGTATGTTTCATCGTAAGGCGGGGAAATATACCGTAGAGGAATTTAACCAAGCACTGAATGAATATCGCTCAAATAGCGACCACCCCAAGACATACGTCTATATACGAGCTCTTGTGGAAGGAGAGGTTGAGGAGGAAGAACTGAAAACCTTCAAGGCGAACCTCTTTCAAAGCATAGGACATTATTGGTGTAACTATGTAACCGATGATGCCATGAAGCTCCATTTTGTGATGCAATTGGAGCGATTGATGACACCTTCACTCGGTAGTGCAGAATCGCAATCAAGGAATCTTAAGGTAGAAGATGGAAATGTACTACTTCACGGACGCAAGATTGCGGACTACAGCAACCTCTCTTTTGCCGCGTGTAATACGGATTATACAGCTTTGAAGGCCAAGATAGAGGGTTTGGATAAGGAAATCGTTCAGTTCAGAGCAATGGGGATTGCCGAACTGCAACCCGTTATCTTGGCAAAATCGGCCGAGCGCAACCAATGTTATGAGGATTTGAAGAAGTTGGAGGAACAATTGCTCAGCATAGCCCTTTCCGTCAATAAGATGATTTCGAGCGGGGCACCCGTCAGTGAACGCAAACGCATGGCAATTGAGATGTTTGAGATGGGGAATATCAAAGGTGTCATCGAGGTGCTCAATGAAAATGATATGGCTGCAGATGCAGAGAGTGCAAAGGCAGAAATTGCGCGTGGAAAACAATTTGTAGAGGCAGGCAATGAGATGGTGGAATCTGGCGTGCAGAAAATCAGGTCATTGGTCGAGGAATATACAATGAAAGCCAAAGCGCTGATGGTTGATTATGAAGAGAGTGAACGCTTCCAATTGGCTTGTCGGGCTTATGAGCAGGCGGTAGCATTGTCAAGAGAGCATCTTACAATGGAAGAACTGGCTAGTATATTGTTTGGTACAGCCTATTTCTTACATAATAACAATGCCTTTGGCCCTTGTGAACAATATTATATAGAATGTCTGAATTGCTATTACCATTTGGCTGTTGCCAGTCCCGAAGCCTATGAGCCGGATGTTGCGATGACGCTTAACAATCTAGCGCTTCTATACAGTGCTACTCAGCGTTTCTCGGAGAGTGAGGCTATGTACCTGGAGGCGTTGGAGATACGTCGCCGCTTGGCTGTTGTCAGTCCCGAAGCCTATGAGCCCCGTGTTGCGGATACGCTCAACAATCTAGCGAATCTATACAGTGATACTCAGCGTTTCTCAGAGAGTGAATTGATGTACCTGGAGGCGTTGGAGACATATCGCCGCTTGGCTGTTGCCAGTCCCGAAGCCTATGAGCCGGATGTTGCGATGACTTTAGGAGGTTTATCATTTAATCAACTTCTTATACAAAATTTTGTGCAAGCTGAGGAATATGCTCGTGAAGGGTTGTCGATTGATGCGACACAAATGTTTATATATACCAACTTAGCCGCATCGCTTCTGTTGCAAGGGAAATATGAAGAAGCTGAACAGATATATATCCAATATCGAGATGATTTGAAAGAGAGCTTTATAGAAGACATTGAACTGTTCGAAAAGATGGAGATAATTCCTGAAGAACATAAAAAGGAACTGGAAAAGATAAATCGGATGCTTATGGGAGGGGATGATTCTACTGATTCCAATTAAGTATTCATCCTCACCAATTGGACTAATACCGTTTTTTTCTTTAGTTTGTTTGCTACATGTGTCGACAATACTTCGGCAGATGCCGTCGTACAAGGCTTTTTGTAGTAGAAACTTTATATTCTTGTTTTTGACATCGTTATCGCTGATGTCTCTCATGATTTTAGGTGGAAAAAATGAAAATAATCAAAGACTTGTGAGAAAAATCCTTATATTTGCAAGCACGAACCAATATGAGTTATTTGTCTTGTGGAATAGTGTACTCTTCTTTGGAGTATGGAAATGATGATAATATAAAAAATGGTTGGCGATGAAACAATATGATATATTTAACGTGAGTTCGACGAATTCAAAATAGAGTAAGCTGTGTATCCAATGTCCTCTGTACATTGATACACGGCTTTTTCGGAAACATACAATATGCAGCAATAGCTCCCAACATGTTCACGATAAAATTGTCAAAGCAA
>JAZPZS010000084.1:0-7893 GCA_045544835.1 Bacteroidaceae bacterium
CATGAACGCCTTGTTCCATTTATTCGCTTCATGAACGGCGAGGTATTGGATCAGAAGAAACTTATTCGCAACTTCTCGCGTGGCAATCAACAGAAGATCGGCATCATCGGCGCCATGCTGCACCGCCCCTCACTGCTCATACTGGACGAGCCGTTCAACTTCCTCGACCCCTCGTCGCAGTCGGTCATCAAGCACGTGCTAGCCGAGTATAACCGCGAGACGGGTGCCACCATCCTCGTATCGAGCCACAACCTGAACCACACGACCGACGTGTGTAACCGCATCGCCCTGCTGGAGAACGGCGTCGTCATCCGCGACATCGACAACAGCACCCATACGGCCGAGCAGGAGCTGGAGAGCTACTTCAATGTAGACTTTACCGAGGAGCAGAATGTAAATAAGGGCTCTTGGGATGAGGATTTAGGAGGGCATTGATAACCGCTCCTTTTATGGTTAATCGCCTACTCCAAGATCGGTATTGTCGATAAGGACCTCAATGCCCTCGGCATCGCGCAGGGCGGGGTCGAAGGTCTCGATGCCGCAGCGGAACTTGACGGTGACACCCTCGAACAATGCTGCAAACTGAGCCAAACGGTGTCGGTACATGTAGTGGGCCTCGAACCATAGGGTGTGGATGTGCTTGTCGCGCACGACCTGCTGGATAAGGGCTATCGTCTGCTCATCAAGTTCGGGAGCCGACCCGGAGTTGATGACATCGAGCACACCATAATGGCCAGTCACCTGCTCCAGCACGGAGCGGTTGATGGCGTAGGGAGAGTCGCTGGTGTCGGTATGGTAGTCGCAGAAGGTGCATTGACGCCAACGGCAACCGGTACCCTGCAAGAGTACAAATTCGCGCGGTAGCTTGGTGTGGATGAGGGAGTAACGCTGCATGAGAAGTTGAAAGATGAAAGATGAGAGATGAAAACTCAAAAAAAATAAAAACTCACAATTCAGAATTAAGAATTCAGAATTAAGCGAAACTCACAACTCATGACTCACGACTCTCAACTCTTATCACTCCCCGTCGCACCCAGCGTATCACGGCATAGGCCATGGGGGTGCCGAAGAGGGCTTCGATGAGGAGCTTGGAGACGTATTGGAAGACAATCATATAGAGCAGGTCGTGGGTGCTGACCGTTCCGAGAAAGGCGATGAGCACGAAGGGGAGCGTGTCGAACATATAGCCTACGGCAGAGCTGCCGATGGTGCGCACCCACAGGTGACGGCCACGCATCTTGATCTTGATGCGCTCCATAAGCCATGCGTTGGAGAGCTCGCCGCAGAGGAAGCCCGCCAGTGAGCCCAGCACGATGCGGGGCACGTAGGTGAACACGTGGTTGTAGGCCGAGGCCGTGTCGGCCAGGTAGTCGGGCGAGGGAAGCCATACGCCAAT
Organism: Bacteroidaceae bacterium; assembly: GCA_045544835.1. GTDB lineage: Bacteria > Bacteroidota > Bacteroidia > Bacteroidales > Bacteroidaceae > UBA1189. The sequence goes on from JAZPZS010000084.1 coordinate 1,397, forward strand.
CTGGGTGCAGATGACCAGCACGATGTTGCACACGAACGTGAGCCATATCACACGCTTGGCCGTGCGGAATCCCCATAGCTCGGTGAGCACATCGCCCAGCATATAGGCGAAGGGGAAGGTGATGGTGCCGGCATCGAAGTAGAAGAGACCGAAGAGGCTGATGACCTTGACGGCCATGATGTTGGATACGAGGTAGAGCGTCACGAAGAGCGCTGTGACAACCATCAGCGGCGTGGCGCTGATAGTTCGGTTTTTTAAAGGGTTGTCCGAGACCTTGTGCATGATGTTGAATTATGAATTGTGAATTGTCAATTGTGAATTGTCAATTGCAAGTTTCGCTATCTCGGCAGCTATGGTGAGTGCCTCGGGCTTGCCGGCATCGACCCAGCGGAAGTCGTGGGGCGCCTCTACGCAGCGGATGCGGTAGTCGGCTGCATGCTGCCAGTAGAAGTTGGTGATGGAGAATACCTCGTCTTGCTGCTCGAGCAACGGAAACAGGGTGGGGGAGATGATGTGAATGCCGGCGAAGGCACGCTGGCGGTAGGTTGTATCGTCTGCACTGAGGTGCTGGAGCGAAGGCAGCAGGGCTTCGTAGGCGGTGCGCACCTCGCCCGTCTGTATATTCTTCCAAGCTACGAGATTGTCTTTGTTGTCGAAGATGAGGTAGCGCGAGGTGCTACGCTGACTCACGAGGAGTGAGGCATCGGCTCCTTCGTCGAGATGGGCTGCGTAGAGGGCGGCCAGATCGGCGTTGGAGAATATATCCACATTGTGTACCAGCACCGGGCTGTCGGCATCGAAGAGGGGCAGAGCCTTGCGTATGCCTCCACCCGTGTCGAGCAGGTGGCCCGTCTCATCGGAGAAGGCTATATCGAGTCCGAAGCCGTCATTGGCAGTCACATAGTCGATGATCTGCTGGGCGTAGTGATGCACGTTGATGACCATACGGGTAAAACCGGCAGCGCGCAGGCGCAGCAACTGGTGCCCTATCATGGGGCGGCCATCGACCTCTACCATCGCCTTGGGGCGGTCATCGGTGTAGGGCCTTAGTCGGGTGCCGAGCCCAGCGGCAAATATCATAGCGTTTCTCATATTGTCATTTCTTTCCAAATCCCTCCTCGATTTTCAGGAAGGCCGATACCGCAAAGGTGACGGCACAGCATCCCATTATCCATATGAAGAAGCCGCGGTAGCCCATCCACTCCTGCAGGGCACCGGCCATCATGCCGGGCAGCATCATGCCGGCAGCCATGAAGGCGGTGGCAATGGCGTAGTGGGCGGTCTCGTGCGTGCCGCGTGCGTAATATATAAGGAAGAGCATGTAGGCCGTGAAGCCGAAGCCGTAGCCAAACTGCTCAATGAATAGGCATGAGGAGATGACGTAGAGGTTGGAGGGGAGGGCGTAGCTGAGGTATACATATACGATGTCGGGCAGGGAAATGGCCCATACCATGGGCCACAACCAACGCTTGAGCCCGCCCCGTGAGATGCAGATACCACCAAGGATGCCGCCCAGTGTCAGCCCAATAGGACCGAGTGTGCCCTGTATCACACCTATCTGCTTGAGCGTGAGGCCAAGGCCGCCCTCGGGAAGGGGATCCATGAGGAAGGGTATGCTCATCTTGCCCAGTTGGGCCTCGGGGAAGCGGAAGAGCAGCATGAAAAGGAGTGCCGGCAGAGCACCCTCCTTCTGGAAGAAGGTGACGAAGGTGTGGGCAAACTCCTTGAGTAGGTCACGTGCGGCAAACTGGCGTGGCACATCGGTGTGCGGACGGGGAAGCCGGCAGGCATGGTATACGCCTACAGCAATGAAGAGTGCGGCTATCAGGAAGAAACTGTGGATCCAGGCTTGCTGGGCATCGTTTCCGTTGTGGCTGATGAACCAGTCGACAATGATCAGCATGCCGCCCTGACCGGCCAGGGTGGCCAGGCGGTAGAAGGTACTGCGGATACCCACGAAGAACGACTGGTCGCCCTCGTCGAGAGCCATCATATAAAAGCCATCGGCAGCCACGTCGTGTGTGGCCGAACTGAAGGCCAGGAGCCAGAAGATGGCCAGCGTCCATTGCAGATAGTGCTGCATGGGGAGGGTGAAAGCAATGCCTGCCATGCCGGCTCCCATGAGCAACTGCATGGCCACAATCCACCAGCGCTTGGTCTTGAGCAGATCCACGAAGGGACTCCACAACGGCTTGATGAGCCACGGCAGATAAAACCAGCCAGTGTAATAGGCCACTTCGGCATTGCCCAGGCCGAGTTGCTTGTACATCACCACAGACAGTGTGATGACGATGACGTAGGGCAGTCCCTCGGCGAAATAGAGCGAGGGCACCCAGGCCCAAGGGGAAGAATTCTTATAAGCGTTGTCTTCTTTTTTTTCCATCATACTATGAAAATATTTGCAAAAGTAGCAATAATCGGTGGAAATATAAAGTTGGCGTTTCGTTTAACTATCGATTAACATCATTTTATTGCAGGTATCGTGGTGACGTTTTATTGTTTTACATATGCCGCTGCCACTTCGGCGCAACGCTCGCCGTCAATAGCTGCCGATACTATACCTCCTGCATAACCTGCTCCTTCACCGCAGGGGAACAGCCCATTTATACTAATGTGTTGCAGAGTCTCTCTGTCGCGGATGATGCGTATGGGAGCAGAAGTACGTGTCTCTACGCCAATCACGGTAGCTTCGTTGGTGAGGAATCCATGAGAGGTTCGCCCGAATTGCTCAAATCCTCGCTGCAGACGGCTGCTGATAAACTCTGGCATCCAGAAGTGGAGCGGCGAGGAGATGAGTCCTGGTGAGTACGAAGAGAAGGGCAGGTCGTATGACAGCTTCTTGCGTGTGAAGTCCACCATGCGTTGTGCCGGTGCCGTCTGTCTTCGGTTACCCTGCAGCCAGCACTGCTGCTCCAACTCTTCCTGAAAATGAAGCATTTTTAAGGGATTCAGAACAGTAGCGATACCAGAGGCACCCTCTCCTTGGGAGAGGGATGGAGAGAGACCGTCAATATCTTCTGGTCTAATCTCTACAACCATACCCGAATTGCTCCAGCGTGAGTTACGGTGCGAGGCGGACATCCCATTCACAACGATTTGTTCGGGACCACTGGCGGCAGGTACTACTGCGCCTCCTGGGCACATGCAAAAACTGTATACGCCACGGCCTTCTACTTGAGTGACAAAACTATATTCCGCAGCCGGGAGATAGCGCCCACGGCCATTTTTATTATGATATTGTATCTGGTCGATGAGTTCTGCGGGGTGTTCCAAACGTACTCCCACAGCTATACCTTTAGCTTCGATATCAATGCCTGAAGCATAGAGGTGACGGTATACGTCGCGGGCCGAATGCCCTGTAGCAAGGATGACAGGACCAAGGAAAGTGCGCCCTGTGTTAGTCTCTATGCCTATTATACGGTTGCTCTTTACAATAAGGCGGTCCATGCGTGTGTCAAAGTGTACCTCTCCACCGCATCGCCGTATGGTCTCGCGTATGTTCTCGATGACACGTGGTAACTTGTCTGTGCCGATGTGGGGATGCGCATCGCTTAAGATGGTTGTAGATGCACCGTGCTGGCAGAAGACATTGAGTATCTTTTCCACACTGCCACGTTTTTTACTGCGTGTGTATAACTTACCGTCAGAGTAGGCACCAGCACCTCCCTCTCCGAAACTGTAGTTGCTCTCGGAGTCTACGATGTGTTCACGTGAAATACGTGCGATATCGCGTTTGCGAGTGTGCACATCCTTCCCTCGTTCTACTACGATAGGGCGGCATCCTAGTTCTATGAGGCGCAAGGCGGCAAAGAGTCCGCCAGGCCCTGCGCCTACGACGATCACTTCGGGGCCATCGTCTACCATAGGGTAATAGGTTTCTATGTATTCGTTATCTGTAGGGAGCTCGTTGATATAAAGTCGCACGGTAAGATTTACATAAATGGTGCGTTGGCGTGCATCGATACTTCGTTTCAACGTGCGTATTGCCTGTATGGTACGCATGTCCAGTCCCTTTTCGCGTGCAATATATTGTTTTATACTTTGTTCATTGGCTGCCTGTTCGGGCAGAATACGTAGTTGTAGCTCTTGAATCATATTCTTGCTTAATGCTTCTTTGTGTTGAATATTTAATGTCGCTTTGAAAGAGGTTTTTCTAATGTCGAATGGCTGAGATTTAATGCGGAGGAATAGGAAAACTTACTGTTGACCGCTCTATCCGAATAGGATTCTGAATGCTTCTTCCACTTTGCGCACGGGACATATCTCTATGTTAAAACGTTGTGTATCCAACCCCTGAATGTTGTGCTTAGGCACAATGATTTGTTTAAAACCTAACTTCTCCGCCTCTGCTATACGTTGTTCTATACGGCTGACGGGGCGAATTTCCCCTGAAAGGCCTACCTCGCCAGCCATACATATGGTGGGCTCTATCTCGGTGTCCATATTGCTTGAGAGGATGGCACTGATGACACTGAGATCTATGGCCGGATCATTTACTCGTAGACCGCCTGCAATGTTGAGAAATACATCTTTTTGTGCCAGCTTGAAACCTACGCGCTTTTCCAATACAGCCAACAGCATATTCATTCTTCGAAGGTCAAATCCTGTGGCTGAACGTTGCGGTGTGCCATAGGCGGCCGTGCTCACGAGTGCTTGTGTCTCGATAAGGAAAGGACGTATGCCCTCTATGGCCGAAGCAATTGCTATGCCGCTCATTCCCTCATGCCGATCTGTTAATAGCAGCTCTGAGGGGTTGTTCACCTGGCGCAGACCATCACCTCGCATCTCGTAGATACCCAACTCGGCTGTACTGCCAAATCGGTTTTTGATACCGCGGAGTATGCGATACATGTAGTGTTGGTCGCCTTCAAATTGCAATACGCAATCCACAATATGCTCCAATATTTTTGGTCCGGCTATGCTGCCTTCTTTGTTGATGTGCCCGATAAGCAATGCCGGGATATTGCTCTCCTTTACAAATTTGAGTAGTGAGGCTGCGCATTCGCGTATCTGTACGATGCTACCAGGCGATGAATCCGCCGTTTCTGTACTGATGGTCTGTATGGAGTCAATGACAATGATGTCGGGTTGCGTGTCTTTGATGTGGGCGTAAATCTTCTCTAATGAGGTCTCACATACGATGAGGCAGTTATTGTCTCCATGTTGTATGCGGTCGGCTCGTAGTTTCAGTTGTCGTGCGCTTTCTTCGCCTGATACGTATAGCACTCGTTGTTCAGGCATGCGTAGTATGGTCTGTAAAACTAGTGTGCTCTTGCCTATGCCTGGTTCTCCGCCCAGTAACACCAGCGATCCGGGGACCAATCCGCCGCCCAATACGCGATTTAGTTCTTCATCGCGCATATTGATGCGTTGCTCTTCTCCTGTTGCTATTTCTGCTAATGCTAACGGCCGTGCTTTTTTGAAGGTAAAGCCTGGTGCTGCGCGGCGATCGTTCATCGTAGGGCGTAGTACCTGCTCTTTCATTGTATTCCATTTGCCACATGATGGACATCGTCCCGTCCATTTGGGTGAGTCGTAACCACACTCTGTGCACACATATGCTATTTTCTCTTTTGCCATACCTTATATAATATATTATGGTGCGAAGTTAATACTTTCTTTGATTAATGTCCAATGATTTCCTCTTTTTTGTTCTTTGGCATTCGTCCTTTTTATTGATAAGGTATGTTCTTCTTCTAAGCTTTCTTGCAATTGTTATAGCCGTATTTGTCATTGTGTTTACCATCCGTTTTGCTTTTCTTTAAGCTTGTGTGTAAATGTACGAAAAATATGTTTTGCAACATAAAAATGGCAAAATTCAAAAAAGTCGATTTGGGCTCTTTATTCTTTTGTTATTGCAAATCAGATACTTATTGAAATTGCTTAAATTTTCTTTCAAAAAAGTGTTGGAAATATTTGGTGGGTAATTTAAAAGTGTCTACCTTTGCATCCGCTTTCGAGAGGTAACGCGGTGAGCGGTCCTTGAGATGGCATTGAGATAGAGTTCTTTGAAAGATTTTCCATACAGACAAGTAGTACAAGAAGCTGTCTTGTGATGTCGTCACGAGACAGGGTAAATGAACTAACCGTCAATTTACGTTTTTTAGTAGATAAGGATACATCACGAGCAGAGTCAACGTCGCCTTTGTGGCGAATATTAATATTTTACAATGAAGAGTTTGATCCTGGCTCAGGATGAACGCTAGCTACAGGCTTAACACATGCAAGTCGAGGGGCAGCATAAAACTAGCTTGCTAGTTTTGATGGCGACCGGCGCACGGGTGAGTAACGCGTATCCGACCTGCCCATGACTCGGGCACAGCCGCTCGAAAGAGCGATTGATTCCCGATATGTCTATGAAGTAGATTCATGGATGAAAGATTCATCGGTCATGGATGGGGATGCGTAGGATTAGGTAGTAGGCGGGGTAACGGCCCACCTAGCCGACGATCCTTAGGGGTTCTGAGAGGAAGGTCCCCCACACTGGTACTGAGACA
>JAZPZS010000085.1:0-7245 GCA_045544835.1 Bacteroidaceae bacterium
CTGGTGGATACCTACTGCTACTTCATCAACGGGGAGCTGTGGGTGAAGAACATGCATATATCGGAGTACTTCTACGGCTCGTACAACAACCACAACGCCCGTCGCGAGCGTAAGTTGCTGCTGAGCAAGAAGGAACTGCGAAACCTGCAGAACGAGGAGAAGAACCCTGGATTCACCATCGTGCCCACACGCCTCTACATCAACGAGAAGGGGCTGGCCAAGCTCGTCATCGCCCTGGCCAAGGGTAAGAAGCAGTACGACAAGCGCCAGTCGATCAAAGAGAAGGACGACCGCCGCGAGATGGACCGCTTGTTTAAAAGATAATCTTAGGCTGTCATAGGAATTCCTGGGATGCCCTAGGACCTCCTAGGCAATCCTATAAAGCCCAAGTAAACGACACTTCATGGCAATCAACCAACTCTTTCACCGCCTCTTCAAGTGTGTGCGCCTGGCTCTGCCGCGCTCGCTCAGCATCTGTCTGTGGCTGCTCAAGGTGATGCTGCCCATCTCGCTGGCTGTGCGGGTGTTGCAGTATGTGGGTGTCATCGACTGGCTGGCAGGTTATCTGTCGCCCGTGTTCTCCTATATCGGGCTTTCGGGCGACTCGGCATTCGTGTTTCTCACCAGCATCTTCTTGCCGCTCTATCCTACGATAGCGGTGATGACTACGCTCACGCTCACTCTACGCGAGGCTACCATCCTGGCCGTGATGTGCCTCATTTCGCACAACCTGCCCGTGGAGTGTTCCGTGGCGCATAAGACCGGCTCGCGCTTTGGCGAGATTGTGGCTTTCCGCATCGCCATGTCGTTTGTGGCGGCTGTGGTGCTCAACTGGCTGTTGCCGCAGAGCGATGCCCCCTTCAACTTCCTTGCCTCGGCTACTACGGAGGTCACCTCGTGGGGGATGCTCCTGATGCAATGGCTCACCTCGTCGCTCTCGCTCATCGTCACCATCGTGCTTATCGTGACAGCCCTGATGGTGCTGCAGCGTGTGCTCGAGGAGTTTGGCTGGATGCACCGCATAGCCTACTCGCTGTCGCCCTTGATGCGCCTTTTCGGGCTCCCCTCGGGCTGCTCCCTGCTGTGGCTTACGGGCAACGTGGTGGGCATGGCCTATGGCGCTGCCATCATGATCGATGAGGTGGAGGAGGGTAGGCTCACGCGCGAGGAGGCCAACCTGGTGAACCATCATCTCGGTGTGTCGCACTCGTTGCTTGAGGACACCATGCTCTTCGTGGCCATGGGCATCAGCTTCTGGTGGATATGCCTTACCCGCCTGGTGCTGGCTATGATAGCGGTGTGGACGATGCGGCTTTGGTGCATGATTCGCGGTTGATGGTCAACAATCGACGGTCAACAGACAACGGTCAACAGACAACAGTCAACAGTCAACATACTCATCAACCATCATCCCTCAACCATCAACCATCAACCATCAACCATCAACCCTCAACCCTTATCCTCCCAATGGAAAGGCTCGAAATTGGTGTCAGCATCTTTCCACGAGGGTTTGCGCATAGCATAGATGATGAGCGGAGCAGCTACCACCACCACACATCCGATGACGAGCACGGCATACCACATGGTCTTGCTACCCACGGCAATCTGACTGGGAGGAATGAAGCTGAGGATAAAGGCTAAGAGCGAACCGAGGAAGCCTACACCACCCACAATCCACATGAGACCGTTGCCCTTCGAACCGATGCGGAAAGGACGGTTGGCTTTCTTCATGCTGTAGCGCAGATAGATGGCGGCGGCAAACATCAGCAGGTACATGATGAGATAGAGCAGCACGGTCAGCTGCGAGAGTATCTGGTAGAAGCTCTGCACCGAAGGCATCACCACGAATAGCAGTCCCAAGAGGGTGACTATACCGCCCTGGATGAGCAGGATGTTGCGCTGCACACCCAGCTTGTTGGTCTTCTGGAAGAAGGGAGGCAAGTAGCCCGCACGGCCTACGGCAAAGATACCCTTCGAGGGACCCGACACCCAGGTGAGCACACCGGCCAGCACGCCGAAGGCAAGGGCCACGGCAATCACGGGCGACAGCCACGAGGCACGGATATAGGCAAAGTAGCGGTCGAAGCCCACAAGCAGGCTCTGTGTGAGGTTGATATCGTCCTTCGGGATGATGATGCCCAACGAGTAGGTACCCAGAACAAAGATGAGCACCGTCACGAACGAACCGATGAACACGGCCTTCGGGTAGTTGCGCGAGGGATTGTCCACATCTTTCACATGGATACCGCCCATCTCCATACCGGCATAGAAGAGGAAGATGCTCGATGCCAGCACGAGGTTGTTGAAGTTGCTGAGGTCGGGGAAGAAGCTGCTGTGGAAGTCGAGCTGCGAATGTCCGCCCGTAGCCAAGTACACGACGGCCAGCACCACCAGCAGGCCAGCCGGGATGATGGTACCCACCAAGCCTCCAATCTTCGACACCTTGCCCACCCATGACATGCCTTTAAGCGAGATGAAGGTAGCCAGCCAATAGATGGCCAGCACCACCACAAGGGTGTAGATGCGGTTTGAGGCCAATGCCATATCGTGCGCTCCGTTCATCCCGATAAAGGCGAGCGACACGGCGCCGAAGGTCAGCACCGTAGGGTACCAGATGGTGCTCTCTACCCACTGCAGCCAGATGGCGAGAAAGCCCATACGCTTGCCGAAGGCTTCGCCTACCCAGCGGAATACACCGCCCTGCTTGTCGGAGAACATCGCCGCCAGCTCAGCCGCCACGAGGGCCGTGGGGATGAGGAACACGATGGCCGCAAAGAGATAATAGAATGCCGAGCTCATGCCATATTCGGCCTCGGCAGGAAGTCCGCGCAACGACACTACAGCCGTCACGTTCATGATAGCGAGTGTAGCCACACTCAGCTTGGTTGCTTTACCTATATTTGCCATAGTCAGTAGTTGGTTTTTTTGATTCTGCGAGGTATAACAACGGTAAGCACAGAGTTGTTTAGGGCCATAAATCCACTAAAGGCCTTCGAAGTGATGTTAAAGCACATTCCTTAGTGCATCTATAGGTGCAGACGTCGCAATGCTTGCGCTCGGATAGTACGAGAACCGGGCGAAACCGACAGCTATCAAGCTTGCTTGAATAGCCGAGGTGCGAAAGAGGAAAACAAAAAGTTAAGCAGCGCTTTCATATCGCGCTGCCTACTCCTATTCTTCGAAAACCTTCTGTAGATTTGTGCTATCATCTCGGGGCACAGCCCCTGATACTCAGACACGGCGGATAGGGCATATCCGCCGTGACGGGAAATCACGTTCTTGCTTGGTTCCCTTAGACTGAGTCAAGAATCATATCCAGGATTCTGAGTCATATTGTAGTTCCTATAGAGTTCTCGTTGAGGAATGGGAAGCAACTGCTGGTATTCCTTTATCCCCAATTCCTTCACAGCCACCCCATTGCGCTTGTAGAAAGCAAAGTTCCCTATGCCGTAGAGGAGCAATTGTTGGCGAGCGTCTGTTATTCCTTCAAACACTCCTTCTGCTATTTCAATACCCTTTGCGTCAACTATCTGACGGAGCACCTTCTCGGCTGTACCTGTATCGCCTGTGTGATATAAACACTCTGCATACGAAAGCAATACATCAGTATAGTTCATCATGGGTATCAACAAAGGTTGTCTGATTACAATATCGAAAGCACGGGTTGAACGTGTACCGCCACTTGCTTCAAGAGCAAAGATAAGTTCGCTGCTTGTACGGGTAACCAAGAGGTTGTCAATGGTCTCGGGAACGCTGTAGTTGGAATCGTCCAAGGAGTAGAAGCCTGCATCAATAACATCTTTCAGAAGATTTTGAGCCTCGGCATACTGTCCTCTGTACATATACACGTCAGCCAATAGTATGCGAGCGACATCTTTGGAAACGAAAAAGAGTTTGTTCATATCATCCGTCTTCTTCAGATTCAAAGACTCATTCTTTTTCTCCTCAAGCACTTCGATAGACGCATTCAATTTCTGAGTCAAATCATCCAAAATGGCATTTTGATTGGTGCGCGAAGGATAGGGGTTACCATTCAACTCTTCATAATCAACAATGTAAGGAACATCGTCCCAAGCCACTACCATGTTATAATAGATCATTGCACTGAATACATCAAGCACCTCGCCATACACGCCAAGCGCCTGTCTGTCAGCATATCGAATCTGCAAACTCCGATTGTTGGCTCTGTAGAAATATTCCCACATATCAGCGATGTTGCCGTTATCTGACGAAGCAAACCTATCAACACTTTGTGCCAATTCGTTATAATGATACCATTGCTCTATGAGGTTGAAGTGCGACACGGCCCCTGCCAGCTCGGAAAATATGGCAGCGACTGCCATACAACCGCCTTCGCCCAACTGAGGTATTTCTATATTCGTTGCCCCATCTTGCTTGACACTTATGGTGTCAAGCATATTGCCCAAGAAATCATACAAGTACACATAAGCGGTTCTTTGGCTACGCGAATTAGCAGGATTGACCCTTATGCTAAGAACGTTATCGCTGATGTTTGCGGTATAAGACAGATTGGGATTATAATACTCTTTGTATAGTTCAAAATATTCTCCATAAGATACATCATTATTGGGACCCGATTCTATTTGGGACTCCAAGAATACATCTATCGGTGCATCTATTTTAATGGTGTATGTTCCTCCTTCACAGGGAACTTCGAGCAGCCTCTTCTCCAATGTGATGGTTTCCCCTTCTTGCAATGTTTCGTTGCCCACAACTCCATCGTCATCCCAGTCGAAGAAAGGGGCAAGAGGCGGCACTTCAACATCAATTCCCAAATCATTGTAACGAGAGCGTATGTTGTCTCGGATATCTTTCAGCTTGTCGGCAAGTTTCTCGCGGTCATCCTTAATCTGTTTCTTTGTAGCATCAGCGAATACACCCTCATTGCCAAATTCCTTGCACAGTCGGGCAAGATACTCGGTCACTGCCGCTTCTGTGCGCCCCACCAATACCAACGAAGAAATGGCAACAAGAGCAGCCGACTCTTCCGTGCCCTCTATAATCGAATACTGCGATGCATCTTTGCCCGCATACTTCTCTAAGCCAAAAGCCTTGAACAACTCTGCTTGAGCTTGGCTGTTGGCTTCTGCATATGTCTTTCCTTGAGCAATAAGATTTAGTACACGCTGATACTTTATATGGGTTAGAATGTTGACATTCACAGTTGCGTTCTTTGACAAATCTACAATAGCTCGAAGATACAATGTGCCGGCTGATAATTGTCCTGTAACCTCATTGAAGAAATAGCCATTGGCCGTAAGTTCCGCGTAGGGCGACTCAAACAACTTAGAACCGAAAGAGAAGTTCCCTAAATGATCCTGTATAGTTGAAGTGTACATCGTGCCCAATGCCTGCATTTGTCCACTCATCGGCTGAATGGTTATTTCCGAACCACTCACAAATGGTCCTTTTTCTACCTTACCGGAAACACTGTAGGTTTGAGGTTCAAAATCAATGCCATGATCTTCTTCGCACGAAGTAAACGACACACATAGCAATAAGCCTAATAAGCCATACAATGAATTAAATCCCTTCATATAAGTTTTTTGTTAATTTGGTAAAAGAAAAGGCGTGAAACCATCCGTTACTCGCTCTCCTAGTAGGTTACCGCCAAGTGACCTTATCTCCAACAAGCAAAGAATAGTCCACACCCAATCGGGGTGAACCTTCAGTCTGCTTGTCCTCGTGTGTTGAATATTGGCGGTATTCGAAAAAGAGAGAACAAGAGCCAAAAGCTCCATATCTATATTTATCAAGAACGAACGGGACGCGTTGTTGAATTCTGAATTGTGAATTATTAATTCTATTTAAGTGATATTCTCACTATCACAAACCTTCGCGAAAGCGTCTGTCCGGGTTTACTCCATAGGCAATTCGTTTTTAAGTTCTACATCAATAAAATCATTCGTACGAGACAAAGATAATGTATTTTTCCGATTAAATGAAAATACTGGAAAGTTTTATGTAAATTTGCAATGACGAAACTTAGATTGGTCTATGGAGGATAAAAATAGGAAAATCAATGTCAACCACTATGCTGACGGTACAGCAAGCGTGCTACGCAAGAAGGTCGTATTTACGGAGCTGCGATTCTATCAACGTAGCGAGGTGCTATTTCATCTCACCAAGACCTTTTGTAAGCGCTTCCTTCCCGAGCGTGGCGACCGCACTGTGGACCAAATGGTGCAAGCAGCACGTAGCACTAAACAAAACATTGCTGAAGGATGCTCCGATGGGCAGACCTCCATGGAGTCGGAACTCAAGCTGTTGGGCATAGCACGAGGCAGCAACCTCGAACTTCTCGAAGACTACCACGACTACATCAACTACCACGGCCATGAAGAATGGTTTGGCAGGAATCCTCGTTCGGAGTCTCTCCATAAATTCTGCCGCGAGCACAGCCATTTGGACGAATACAAGCCACTCTTCCCCAAGATGAATGATGAAGAACTTGCCAATATGGCTATTTGCTTGTGTCATCAGATAGATAAGGCAATCACCAAATATATTGAGCGTCGTGATCGTGAGTTTGTCACAGAAGGTGGCATACGCGAACGTATGACTGCCGCCCGGCTAGAGCAACGCACCACGCAACGCGAGACCATAGAGGCGCAAGCACGGCGCATAGAGGAGCAGGCACGCATCATCGATTACCTGAGAGCAGAAGTAGAGCAGTTGAGAAGGAGGTTGCAATCCTTCGAGGAGGAAAATCGGGAATAATCGGTTGGGGAGGTAGCTTGCCGTTTGCTGGGTTGTCCCGGTCGTCTGGATTGTCCGGAAGACCTGGAATATCCGGAAATCATGCAAAGCATTTATTGTTATCAGCAGTGCGATTTTTCTTGAGCGCACCACCTGTTTTTCCGATTCTACGAAGCGAATTCTTAAATCATAAGCTTTGATTTAGTATTCAGTGCCTTTGATTTAGTATTCATAAGCTTTGAATAATAAATCAGTGCTTATGATTTAGTTTTTCAGTGATGCATTGCGACTTTATGAGCGCTACAAAAGAAGAAATCTGACCTTCCTCTTAATTTAACGTAACTTCCGCCAATGCCATAGGTTATAGAGAACAAATAGATTGTAATCTCTAAAAAATCCCTAAAAGCGAAGTTTGCAATATTTATCCGTCTATAAATGTAATGAACTGCTCCTGCAGAGGCGATACTTTTGCACTCCTGTTTGTTATTATTAACGAAATATTAGAAAATCTGATGGAGAAGACAA